>JAOZPK010000188.1 GCA_029932755.1 Candidatus Cloacimonadota bacterium
GATTGTATGAAAAAATTCATGTAAACTGGGATACTGTGAAGAGAGGTAAACATGCTGATCTCGGTTCAACTCATAGACAAATTACTGCTGAAGAGAAAGAGATCGCAGAAGTTGCAATTCATCACTTCTATGATAGGTTTATATCTATTGTTGCAGAAGGACGTAACCTGCCAAAAGATGATGTTCATAAAATTGCTCAAGGCAGAGTTTGGACTGGTAAGCAAGCTTTTGAACGCGGTCTGGTTGATGCTCTTGGCGGAATGGATCTGGCTATTAAAGAGATGAAAAAACTGGCTGAACTTGAACACGAAGTTAAGTTAGTTGAATTTGAAGGTGATGATGTTGATAGATCAATTTCGATCGGTATGAAAGCTTCATCACTTATTCCTGATGGACTGAAAACTATTTGGGAATTTGGTACAAAAATGAAAAAGTTAGATGGTGAAAGTTACTTAATGATCTTACCGGTAGAACCGGTAATCAAATAGCTCCTCCCTAAAAGAAAAGCCCTGTCTCGTTAATCGAGCAGGGCTTTTTATTTTGTTTCAAAAACTTGGCACATGTCCAAAGGATCATGTGCTAAGCCGCGTCAACTTATCCCAAGACTCCTACGGAGCTTAGGACAAGTTTTGAAAATTGTCAACTTATCCCATAATTCCTGCGGAGCTTAGGACAAGTTTTAGCCAAGTTTTAAGTGCGTTTATTATCAAATAACAATCTAACAAAATCATCCTGAGTCGAGTGCTCCAAATAATTTTCAATGGAACTTTTATATTTCTTAAAAGTGATCCTGCATAAATTAAATACTTCCGAATCAAATAACGTTCCATTTCTAATTCCAATCCATTCGGAATAATTGGAATATTCCCATTCTTCGGGTTCGATTACAAGATTTGCTTTTACCGGATTCAAATGAATATAACGGCATAAATTCAGAAAATATCTATCATCCTCTATTAAAATAGATTGCAAAGGTCCTGCCATCAAAGTACCTTTTCTCTTATATTTAATATTGTATTTCTGAACATAAGAAGATAATACCGAATTGAATATTTGAAATATTTTTTTATCTGAATTCTGTCGCAAGAAAAAGTGAAAATGATTGGGCATCAGACAATAGGCAAATACCGAAAGCGGATACTTTTCCATACTCTTTTTGAATTTGTTTAGAAATAGCAGATAATCTTCATCTTCGAAAAACAGTATTTCACCATCTACTGCTCGATTGTAAAAATGAAAACAATTACCTTTGATAAACTCAATCGATGAGCATTTCATGACTCCTCCAACCAACAAATCAACTTATCCCAAGATTTCTACAAGTTTCACGAGATTTGGCACATGTCCAAAGGATCATGTGCTAAGTCGATACCTGCCTAACCACCATGTAGTCGATCTCTTTCATCATGTCAACTTATCCCAAGATTCCTACCGGAACTTAGGACAAGTTTCACGAGATTTGGCACAAGCCAAAGGTCTTGTGTTAAGTCGTTTGCAAACCATATCAACTTATAGTGCTCCACTGTCTCGTTTAACGAGCAGGGCTTTTTGTTTGGGTAAGTTTTTGGATTGATAATTGCTAATAAACCTTCATGATATTCAATCCAAACGTTTAATTACAAATCCCCTTATTTCATAGCCGTGAATTCTTACAGTTTCAAAAACATTAACAGTGTATTCTTCAACAATTGAAGATATTGAAAATTCCATTATTGCATTTCCTCCAAGAGACAATGCTCTTTCATATGCTATTTTCAATGCAGAATCAACTGATATGTCTTCAGTAACCCACACTGCATTAGTTATATTGGCATTTGTGTTTTCACCTGTTATGCCACGCTTTTTTTCCTTTTCTGTTGGAGTATAGTCTGACATAAATAATTTTCGATTTGCAGCGGGGAGAATTTTACAATATAAAGGACCTACAGATTCATATTTACCACCTAACGATTCAGGTGTAATTAAGAATCCCTCTTCACTGTAATCTGTTAAATCAATAATATAAACCATTTCTACTTTAGGAATATAAGATAATTTGTTCTGCGTACATCCAATTAAATGGAAAACGATTAACAGGAGTATGATAACTCTGATAATTTTTTTCATTTTTACCTCTTTAATTACATTTTTGAAAAATTACATAACTTCAATAAATCGCACTTTTCATTTTAATCTTCAAAAATTAACCCAAAAATATAATTATGTTTGCGTCTCATATGTTACAAGTGAATTATCATGAATTAATTCTTCAAATACTTTTAAACAATTATCAATAAGTTCATCTATACTACACAATTTATTACCATTTTCATCAAATACATCACAAGTAATGGATATTCTAGAATTTCCTTGTGTTATGATTTTTCCTGTTTTTGAGATTGTTAATGATGCCTTCTCATTATATTTTCCTAACTGTAAATTTTGCGAAAAATTCTTTAGTACTGGATTTTTCTTTGATCTATTTGTTTTAGTTAATGGGTATCCATGTTTATCTTGATTCACTAAGTCAATTAGCAATTGTAAATATAGATTGCTATCAATTGTATCTTCAACAATATCTTTATCCAAATGTTTTGATAATAAAGCACCCTTTAAGTGATCTTTTAATGTAGAAATGTTATATAGTATTGATATTATTTTACTATGTTTTTCAGAATCACTATCTCTACCAAAATTTATGAAATAACCTTTTATTTTATTATTATCATAAATTGTAATATTCGTATTTTTTACAACATCATCATCATATTTTAAATTGATAGATGAGTATATACGATTCATTCTACATTGTAAATCATTGAAATTCATAAATCATTCCCAATAAAACATTTCATATAACTTTTCATAATAGTCAATATGGTAGTTTACAATTTCTCTATCCACAAACAAAACTCAACTTGTTTTCCTTTTCTTTTGTGTCAAATTAAAAAAAGTGCTAGAGTGCTAAAAGAAGGTGCCTGAGTACCTGATTAACAGCTTCAAGTTATTATCGTTTAAATCAGGTGTAAAACAATAAGTATATTATCAGAGTTTTCCTAAAGCAATTGACAATAAAAAAGGTAAAAAATATAAACAATTCTTAATA
>JAOZPK010000189.1 GCA_029932755.1 Candidatus Cloacimonadota bacterium
CATCTATTCTCTCCTACAATATTTTATGATCTATTGTAAAATTAAAACAGATTTAATGTTGTCAATAAGGATGTGAGTTTCGTACTTTAAATAATTAATTTGACGCTTATAACATGCTCTGCAATTTAGATTACGTTTTAAGGATAATATGAAAGGAGAAAATGTGAGCAAAATAAATATTCAATATTACAAAACAAAGATCGGAGAAATGATCTTAGGTTCTATTGATGATAGCTTATGCTTACTGGATTTCCGATACAGAAGAATGCGAACAACCGTTGATGGCAGAATCAAGAAAGGATTGAACGCAGAATTTATTAAGCGGGAAGATGAAATTCTGGTAAAAACGAAACAGCAATTAGATGAATATTTGGCTGGAGACAGAAAAGAATTTGATGTTCCTATAATAACGGTTGGAACTGATTTTCAGCAAAGAGTATGGGAAGCCTTGATGAAAGTGCCTTACGGAACAACCTCCACATATTTACAATTAGCAAAAGATATAAACAATCCAAAAGCAGTGCGAGCAGTTGCCAATGCCAATGGAGCAAATGCTATCGGATTAATAATTCCTTGTCATCGCATTATTGGAACAAACGGAGAACTTGTAGGATATGGTGGTGGATTAGCTGTAAAAAAGAGGTTGTTGAAGTTAGAGAAGAAGATTAGTAACGAATAATTTTTTGTAAGACAGAACAAAATTTCTATATCTCATTTATGATTGTTAAATCCTTTGCGGGTCATTCGACCCGCATTGCAATTAGAATTTTTATTAAAGGATTCTTGTTAATTAAAAGTTATTTTTTCTTACAATTTTGGAACCTCTTTCAAATAAGATTTTTTCCCATCTAAAGATTTCCAAAAATTATCTGCCTGACTTTGGAAAGTCTCTTTTGGAATGCCTGTATCTGTAAGAGCACTCATCAATCCAATATCAATTTTTCCTTCATTAACAATTTGTTTTCCTGCTGTTTCGCAAATCTCAGCAATTTCATCTCTCTTCTTTTTGTAAACAGCTTGCACAATTACTTCTGCAGCAGGAAGAAAGAATTCTCCCATCAAAGAAGTTTTCTCCATATGACTACTGAAACAGCGGAATGAAGATTTTAATCCGTCAAAATTGTGTTCTACCTCAGGGAATCCTGATGCACTAAAAACCACAAAACCTTGTTCTCTATCTTCTTTATATCGATGCGGATGTTGTGTCTGACCATTCTTAATTAGCATATAAGGCTTCATATTCGGTAAAAGCCTGTCTAAGAAATTCTTCATAATTCCGGTAACATTGAATATGTATAAAGGTGAAGAATAAATAACCAGATCTGCTTCCCGATTTTTTTTTCTGAGTTCTGTCATATCATCTTTATAGATGCACTCTCCGGGAGTTTGCGTCCAGCATTGATAACAACCAGAACAGGGATTAATCTTTTTATTTTTCAGTTTGATGTATTCAACCTCAGCTCCCGCTTCTTGCAAACCTTTACAGAAATTATTAACCATAAAAGTAGTCTTGCTTAGTTTTTCGCTGCGTGGTCCACCATCAAATATAACCACTTTTTTAATTCTTTTTGGTTCAAATGTTTTGTATTCAAAAGTTGTATTTACTGTTTGAACTTTTTGGGGTGTTGCCTGTTCTTCAGCAGAAGAAAACAGATTACTGAGATTTAGTAAAATGGAAGCATCTCCTTCTACAGAATATTCTTTATTCATAAAAGCAGCATCACCCGAAACTTCATTATTAGAAATTTTCAACCACAATTCTGAATCTGAAATTACTGTTGTTTTAGGATTTTCTGCAACTCCATCAGTGTAAGTGCATTCTTGATTTTTTATTGTTAAGTAGCCATTTGTTGGTTCTTTGCCAGATAATTTAAATTGAATTAACTCATCATATCCTTGTGCTTTTTTTGCATTCAAACCAAAAGGCATTGATTGAAAAAGTTCTTTAATAGATTCAAAATGTAATTGTTCACCTTTCACTTTCTGCATAAGAATTTTTGGAAGTTTTTTTGTTAACGGAATTCCGATAATTACCTGCAATAGGATCGGAACGACAGTTGCTGCAATAGTTTGAATTCCACTATCTGTTGAATATTGTATTTTTGTTAAAACAATTGCCAGAGCAAAAATAAAAGCCCAAATATAATTGAGGATCAAATTTATTTTTAAGAATTGTATGCCTTCTGTAACTGCTTTTGGATAGTCTTTTTCGGAAAATTCAAATGTGAATGGTTTCATCTTGAAAAGTGGCGGGAAAGCAGCGACAATGAACAATCCAAGATACAATCCCACGATAATGTTATGGAGATAAATTTCTCCAAGAAGTGGGAATGCAAATACCGAAATTCCTCCGAGTACTGCAACTCCTGTAATTCCAAACATAAAATATGTTGAGATCTTCATTTTCATTGCCAACAGCAAATTCAGTATCAAGATAATATTGATTATCAGCACAAATGGTTTCACTGCGTCTAAGCTGTGCATACTTGCTTCAGATAAAATATTTAAGATAATTACACCTGCGAACGGTAGGTTTTTGATTATGGTTTTCATTCTTTAGTACTTCATTTTAATTGTTAGATGAATATCTTCTTTTACTTCAAATTTTGCTTTCTCAAATTTTGGTGGTCCGAATGTTCCAAAAACATTATTAGAAAATGCATAACCCTCTTTTGGAATACCCAGGAAATTTCTATCCATTTTTGCATTTGTGTTTTCATCGTGGTAAATTGCGATTGCGTAAACACCTTCAGGGATGTTTTCAAAAATGCAGGTAATTGTTTCATTATCTGCTTTTATAAATGCTCCTGCAATCACTTCACCTTTTGGGTAACTTTCTTTACCTTGGAATAACCCGATTGAAATTTCACCTTCCAAGTTCGTGATACCTGTAACTGTTACTGTAACAGAATATCCTGTTTCCTGTGCAAAGCACATAACTGTACTTATTAACATTAATACTACTAGTAAAACTTTTTTTATGTTTTTCATGTTTCTCTCCTTTTCGTGATAATTTTTTATTTTTTAATCTTCTTTAAATAATTGGTGTACCAATCATAAATAAATGAATAATAACCAATTC
>JAOZPK010000190.1 GCA_029932755.1 Candidatus Cloacimonadota bacterium
CCATTAACAAAAACAACTATCTCAGATGATGGTAACTTTTTCTTCTTGAATTCATCAGTTCCAGGTATAAAATAAATTGCTCTTTTCAGATCAGAGACAGTGAATTCAATATTATCTAATTTTATCTTATCTTTTATTTTGAAGGAATTCAGATATTCAGCCCCAATTTGTTTTGCTTTTATATTTAGATCTGATCGTAAGAATTCAGGATAATAATGAGATTTTGCCTGCAGGCACCAATCCCATCTCAAACTATCAAAAAAGAAATTTTTCATATTTGGTAATTTTTTATTAACAAACAGCATTAATTCCAAACCGTTCTTCTGCCAATTTTTTGTATGCAGATCAAAGTTCTTATTTTGAAGAAAATTCAGAAGTTCACAGAAGAAAGAATAGGGAGAATCAAATTTAGAGATCAAATATGTAAGAGATGTATTGAATTTATTTGAGTTAGAAAATACATTCAATAATGTCTCGATCTTGTGAATTTTATTAAGATCATCGAACGTTAACCAATTATTTCTCAGAATAATATAAGGACTCGTATTTGTTGAAGTAATTCCTAATTCTCCTACTTTCTCAGCCATTTCGGTCCCGGACAGCACTTTGAGGAAGCCTAACTGGAAATGATCTGCCTTCAGATTGAAAATATCATTAAAAGACTTCTTAAATCCTATCATATCCTCAAAAGGCAAGCCCGCAATCAGATCAACATGAATATGAATATTCCCAAATGACATAAGCTGATGAACAATGTTGGCAGTCTTTTCCCAATTATGTGTCCGATGAATTGCCTTTAATGTTTCGGGGTTAGTAGACTGAATACCGATCTCAAATTGGAATAATCCTTTCGGACACGTTTTTAAAATTTGCAGATCTTCATCATCAAGTAGTTCAGGATGGATTTCAAAATGGAAAGTAATATCAGGATCAAGTTTAATCAGGAATTTCCAGATTTCACGGGAATGTTCTTTTTTTGCGTTAAATGTGCGATCAATAAATTTTATAATTCTAGGTTTTTGTTCTATGAGGAACTTTAATTCTTTTTTTACAACATTAAGTTCCCGAAATTCCAGAGCTTGATCTGAACGTGAAGATAAGCAATAGCTGCATTTAAATGAGCATCCCCTACTTGATTCATAATAAATATATTTATCTTTTATTTCAGGGAAATCTGATTGTAAGTAAGGAAATGGTATTTCAGAGAAATGTGGATTTTTCTTTAGTATGATGGGATTTTGTACATTAAGCTCATTTTCTAAAAGATATTTTATGCTTGCTTCACCAGCTCCACAAATTATAAAGTCGATTAAAGGGAATTTACTTAACCAGTTTTCCGGATTGTAACTAACTTCAGGACCACCAAGAACTATTTCAACATCTGGCAGGATCTTCTTGATCTCAGGTAATAGTTGTCTGGTAATCTCAGTGTTCCAAATATAAACTGAAAATGCCAAAATATCAGGTTGTTTAAGTGCGATCTGTTCTAATATTCCCAGCATATCCTGGTTAATGGAAAATTCTAATATCTCAGTTATATATTTAAGATCATCAACGGAATTTCTGAGGTATCTTAAGGCAAGATTTGAATGAGTATATCGGGCATTAATTCCTACAAATAGAAGTTTTTTCATTAAACTACCCGTAACTAAAGAGAAAACATCTCCTTTGCTCTTGCCAGATCTTCCGGGAAATCGATCTCAATACATGGGATACCGTCTGTAGGAATTGCTTTTAATATTTTATCTTTGGCAAGTAGATCAACTGCATACTCAAAATAGTTATTAGATTGCCCATTATCAACACCAAATTGGAGATAATGCACAAAGCGTTCAAGAATATCTTTATTGAATTTTCCAATACCAATGAATTCTCCTGCACATTTTGGAATAGAAAGTTGCTTGCTGATTTGTAGTATGCGCATCTCTTCATCAATGATCATTTTAACTTCTTCTTCAGCACAAGATTTTGTTTCTAAAAGCAACTGAGAATATTGCGATTCTTTAGATATTTTCTTAAGCAGATCACTTTGGAAAAGAACATCAGCATTAAAGTAAATAAAATCGTCATCCAGATGATCTCTTGCAAGCCATAGAGAGTGAAGTGTATTTGTAGTATCATAAATTGGATTTTCGATAAATGTTACTTGATCTCTTTTAATTTTTTCTAAAATGTGAGTCTTAAGTTGTTCTATTTTATATCCTAGTACTATTATAAAATCTTTGATGCCAACATTCATGCAGCTTTCAATCTGATGATGGATTATTGAATTTTTCCCGATCTTGATCATACTTTTTGGAAGACCTCCGGAAACTTTCTGTAATCTTTTTCCCATACCTGCAGCCAGAATAACAGCTTTCATCATTTCTCCTTTTATATATTAATTTGCTTTTTCTATTTCAGAGCTGTTTAATTAGTCAATGATTTTCTTATCTTCCTATTAAGGCTGTTAATAAATTATCATTTTTACAATTTCATAGACAATAACAACAAGTATTTTTATTTGCCATTAGTAAAAGATTAGTTAGATTTAAGTTAATAAAAGATAATAAAAAACATCGGTAAGATGTGGAGGAAAAATGGAACCCGTAGATTTTAAAAAGCCAGAAAAAACAAAAGAAGAAATACGTATTGACGCAAATTTAGATAGGATCAAACATAAGTTGATTGTGATAAGCGGCAAAGGTGGGGTTGGCAAAAGTACTGTTGCTGTAAATGTTGCTTACGGATTAGCATCACAAGGGTATAAAGTGGGAATACTTGATGTAGATATCCATGGTCCTTCTATTGCAAAAATGCTGGGAATAGAAGGCGAAAAACTTCAAATGAAAGCAAAGGGAGAATTTCCTGAACCTATTAATGTTACAGACAATCTTTATGCATTAACTATTGCAACATTAGTAGATAATCCAGATGATCCAATTATTTGGCGAGGACCAATAAAAATTACTGTAATAAAACAATTTATGCAAGATATTCAATGGCCTCAGCTTGATTATCTTATTGTAGATTCTCCTCCTGGAACCGGAGATGAACCCTTAAGTGTTGTGCAGACATTGAAAAAAGTTGATGGAT
>JAOZPK010000072.1 GCA_029932755.1 Candidatus Cloacimonadota bacterium
TTGAGCTACCCTCAGAGAATAATCCTCCAGATTTTCATCTTGTAATGAAGAGATAGTCAGCAAAGCCACCTGCGAGGAAGTTTTAGCTTCCACATCTTGTAAAAGAGCTTCCAGCTTTTCTTCATCTTTAGAATTAATTATATTAGCATAATCATTGACTGCACTTTTTAATTTTGGAACATCCAGAGAGAATAAAACACTCACAGAAAAAACAAACAGGATTGAAATTAATATTATCTTTTTCATTTTATTTCTCCAGAATCTCAATATCATCAGTTAGCTCGTTCTTATCATCAGTTTGGATGGGGAAGTGCTCTGCCAACAGATTTCCACATTCGTTGATAGATTCGGCAAGATGAACAGCGATTTCTTTTTGCTTAATACCTTTAATAATATTATCTACAATGTTCTGCCATTTTTCTACTAAGATCTTTTCATTAATTCCACTATCTGCCAGCAGTTCAACTCTTCGCTCCATAATAGAAATGAAGATCAAAATTCCAGTTCTATCTTTAGTATTATACACACCTGATTCCATAAAATATCGTGTTGCTCTTTCCTGAACTTTTTGTAGTCTTATCTTTTTGGGAACTATTAAGCGGTCTATACTGGAAATATTCCCGATAAAATAGAAGATAGTGATTATAATGAAAGTAGAAAATCCATAGAACATTATAAGATAATTTACAGAATAATCCCAAAATTTACCTTGCAGTAATTGTTCAACGCTACCGGCAAAGAACATCATTACAACAAAATATACAAACCCGATTATCACTGCGAACATCAATTCATAGATCGCATAATTATAGCTCTCTTTTATCATGGCTGTTGCAATCTCACCGGAAGTTTTACTCTCTGCCTTTTTTACAGCAGAGCCAATTTTTTTCATATCATCTTTACTTAATTTGAAACCTAACATTTCAATACTCCTTTTTTTTTCAACACAGAGCCACAAAGGCACGAAGGACACAGAGTAATTAATTTGTTTTTTTCTCTGTGACTCAGTGTCTCTGTGTTGAATCCCTTTTTAAAATTCTACTTTTGGAGCTTCCTCTGCACCTTCAGTTGATTTAAAATATTGTTTTTCATTGAAACCGAACATATTAGCAAGTATAACTTTTGGGAACATTTTGATATACGTATTATAATATCTGGCTGCTTCGTTAAATCTTTTTCGCTCAACGGCTATACGATTTTCTGTACCTTCCAGTTGGTCTTGCAGAGCAAGGAAATTCTGATTAGCTTTAAGATCGGGATATTTTTCCATAACAACCATTAATCTTTGCAGTGCTCCACCCAAACTGCTTTGAGCTTGCTGGAATTTTTGGAACATTGCCGGATCGTTAAGTACTTGATCGGAAATATTAAAAGTTCCACCAGCTTTAGCACGAGCTTCGGTAACTGCTGTAAATGTCTCTTTCTCGTGTGCTGCATAACCTTTCACAGTATTCACAAGATTAGGTATCAGATCATATCTACGCTGATACACATTCTCAACCTGGCTCCATTTTTCTTTAACACCTTCATCTAATTTTACCATATTGTTGTAAGTTCCAATTATATTGGAAATTGTGATTATTATAAGAATAACTACTATCCCAATTGCAATAAGGCAACCTTTTTTTGCATTTTTACTCATTTTTTATCTCCTTTTATTGTAATAATCCTTCATCAAAATCTGAACCAAGATAATTCAACCAATCTGCCCAAGACCCTTCTGTTTCGTCACCATCACTGTAAATAAGTCGATAATCTCTGCTTTGGTGTATATCAATAAAAATGTATGTCTTATAACTTGTTACTCTATATTTCCAGATCTGATATTCTTTCTGTGCAAACTTAGTACCTGTTCCTGTATTCAATTTCAATATTTCAAATGGCCTGCCGTGTTTGATATAAACTCTAGCAATATCTGTTTTCCAACCTTTATTAAAATGTGAATAATGATCATTACAATATCTAATTCTGGTAATTATTTCCAACAGAAACTCATTGCTTTCTGTTACTGGATTTGGGTCTTGAGCTTCCCAAAAAGCTGAAATATATTCCCATTTATATTTCTTATCAAGTTTCTTGTAGTACTTTCTCTGATTTGGAGACAGAAAGTAGCTTACAAGCTTATATTCATCTTTCAGATCATCAAATACATGACCTTCTTTTTGGAATGTAGGAATTAAATCTGCTGAAATACCAATAAATAATCCAGCTAAAATTAAAATAAATAGAATTCTTTTCATCTAACCTTTTTCCTTTTATAACTGATTTCAACGACAGCCAGGATCATTATTACGGCACTTATCCACTGTATCGGTGAGAGCAAATGATGATTGATAAAATAATCAAATATTATTGCGGAAATCGGGAAGAACAATTCGCAGATAGTAGAAACCATTGCAGTTACTTTATTAAGTCCGTAATAAAAAAGAAATATTGCTCCTGAGCCGGTTGTTACTGCAATAATAAGAAAGAATATCCAGTGAGTTGGAGTAACATTTTTGAACTCTCCAAGCTGCCCGATTATCAAAATATAGATCAACATGAAAAGTGAAGTAAAACCAAAACGGAAGAAATTAGTTGTGTAATATGGTAATCTTGTCAGAGCTTTTTTCCCCAGAACGGTTGCACTTCCAAACGAGAATGCTGCTACTAATGCCCATAATGCCGCTTGTATCAGAGGACCATCCTCACCCATATTTGGTTTATGGAACCCAAAGGTCAGGAAATAACTGGCGATAATTGCTAGCAGAGCCCAAAAAATAAATCTGGGTTTAATTTTTTCTTTTAGGAAGATCGCTGCTAATGTGATAGCAAAAATTGGTTGAAGTTTTTGCAACAATACAATTATCGAGAGGTGATCAAAGCGAACTAAAAATAGAGCTTTAACGATTGCCAGTGTTCCCAATGCTCCACCGAAAAAGGCAATCCCACCTAGAACCAGAAAATCAGTTTTTGTAAATACTAGAAGTTTTTTATATTCCTTAAAAAGAAAAGCGTTCATTAATACAAATGGTACAAAATGCAGCATAAATACAACAAATCCAGTATCTAAATTGTACAAACGTGGAGTAAGAACAACACCGTCAAATCCCCACATAGTTGCCGCCAGTATTATCGCTGTGGCACCGATATATCTTTTTTTAGATTCTTCCATTTTTATTCCTTAATTCATTGAACTTGCCTTGATCCGGCAGCTGCCGGATGGTGCGAGAACAATTATTTATAACAATTCTCGATTCATCCCGAAAGCTTTCGGGACGAGTCAAGTCTTGCTGATATTATAAATTATATTTCTATCTTCTTGATATGCCAGCATTTTTTTAAGGCAACCATTCTTGGCACCCAGAAATTCAGGTGGGAACAAACCTTTTTCTGTATAATCCCCATTTAACACAAGCTCAACAGCAGATGTGCATGAATAACCTGTTGTTCGAGCCATAGATGACGTTTGAGTTTCTTCATCAAATTTGTCAAAAAGTTCATAAATGTATTTCACTTTTTTGCTGTTTTCAATTCCAGAGATAATTATTTTCATTACAGTAAATTCCGGTTCATCATCTTCCAGTTTCCATTTTGAGATCAATAAGTGTGATGTCAGGTCGACTGGACGAATTTGTTTCCCATCAATTTCTATTTCTTCAGTTTGGAAGAAACCGTAATCTTTTAGCAGTTTTATCTGATCGATGTAACCTGGATACCGAAGAGTTTTCTCTTTCATGTTGGGAATGTTCATCGTTTTGATGAGTGAACGTAAACCATCTGTATTGAATGCTTCTAGGGTTCCCACGTCTTCGAATTCAATCAACTCAGTATCCGATAAAGCAGGTTTGATAACTATCTCACCATTTTCCACAAAACGGGCAGGACGAGTATATTCTTCGATGACATCAATAGGTGAAAAGGGTGCTTTATATTGGAAGGGAAGAGTTCTCTTTTGCGGCAGTCCACCCACGTAAAACTCAAAATTCTCAACAGTCATTTTTGTGTTATGATAACCTAAAATTGCATTACTCATTCCTGGTGCAACACCGCAATCCATTATAGCGGTAACGTTATATTTTTTTGCCAGTGCATCAAGTTGCAATGCATCCTCTGGGAAGAAGGCAATATCAACCACATCTTTACCGGATTTTATAATTGTCTTCAATGTTTCAAATCCCATAAAACCTGGAACAGCACTTACAACAATATCAGCATCTTTGATCAGATTATTAATATTTTTTTTGTTTGAAAGGTCGCTTAAAGTTGTTTCAATATTTTCAATTTTTTCTAGTTTTTTTAAACTTTCTTCACAAATATCTGCTGATACAACATTGTATTTTTTAGCAAGATCAATGGCAATGGCTCTACCCACCATTCCTGCACCGAGGACTATTATTTTATTCATTATATTTCATCCCTAATTTGTAAAGAAATCAAAGATATTGCCCAAGGTACTTGAGTCGGCTTTGTAAATCTCTGTATATTTACAACGAGTGCAGGTTACGGTTGTGAATTTCTTGTTCTGAACATCGAAAACTTTACTGAACATTCCGCCGGTTGCCCGAAACTCATCAGTTTCATATTGTGTATTTCCGCATTTTGGACATACATATCTTGAATCGTTCATATTCCCTCCAAAACTTATATTCAATTATTTATTAACAATTTGTTTTCTAAATCATTTCACCAGCGAACTCTTCGGCATTGCGTACAAAAACAGTTGTCTTTAAACCATCAGAGAGCTCTTCCAGCCTGGTCACATAATCTTTTTCTTCACCCTTAAGCGGAAGTTTAAGTCCCATAAATACCAGATTTGCATTTCTGCTGTGCTTATGAATTATTTCGGTAACAGATTTATCTGTGGGTTTTATAATTATCTTAGGTTCTGCTTTGATGCGCACTTCATCGATCATATCCTGCACATTTTTCATCATGAATTCACGATCTTCTTCCCTCAAAATAATTGTATGAATAATGATCTTAGCGTTTTTCCATTCATCATTCAAACTAAGTAGATGTGCAAGCAGCAGCATCAAGTCACCATTGCTATGTTTACCACGCCACCAGATGTCCATTCTGTCTCTACCGGATATTTTTGATAACTCATTTATTCGCACCAGTAGTGAGCTTTTCTGCAGTCCGGAAATTGTGCGGATCGTTTTGAGTGTAGAGATCATTCTCTTTCTTTTATCTGACCAGCCCAGCATAATAGTATTCGAATGTAAACCTGCGATACCGTTTGCCTGAGTGATATTAATCGTTCCACTTTCGAACTGAGAAACTACATTTACTTCATTGAATGCCAGTATTCCAGCTTGATCTAAGGTTTCATTCATTTTTTCAACTTCTTTTTTAATGTCGATTTCATCATTTTTTAAATTACCAATTATCATGTTGCATACAGTTAATATCCCGCGGCGCTGATTAAAAAAATTTGCTAATTGAACTAATTGTAAACGCTTTTTTACATCACCTGCAAAAACCAGAATATTAGGTCGCCAGTTGCGAGGATCATTTGCATGCTTTTTCAGTTTCAGAAGAGCAAAACGAGCTAAAGTACCCCAGAATCCGGCTCTTACATCACCCCACTCTTTTTTCATAGAACGCTTTCTTAAAATCCAAAATAAAATGATCTCAAAAGCAACTCCCAGAATACCGGCAACATGATTGATTAAGAACATCACAATAATTGCTCCGATCAATCCTAATAATGAAATAAACCAGGGAACTTTTATTTTAGGCCGGTATGAAGCATCACCCGTTAGATTTTCTAATGCTGCGCTGAAATTTATTATAACATACAGAGTTAGAAAAAGAATAGTTACGAATTCAGCAACCGTATTCAAATCACCAAGAGCAACTGCAACTAAAGCGATAGCACCACTTATCCAGGTTGAAATAGTCGGTTGACCGGTCTTGGAAAGTTTTGCCAGAAAGGAGGGAGCTAGTCTATCCTGAGCAAGTGACTGTAGAACTCTTGGTCCACCCAAAACACTACCAAAAGCAGAAGAAAGGATCGCTCCAAAAATTCCAGGGACAATTAACAAAGAACCCAAAATAGCAATTTTACTCCATGTCTCTACTCCACCAGAAGCAAGACCTTCCGGGCTTATTTTATCAGTGAACGCTAAAATAACTGGAATAAATAAATAGATGAGTAAACCTGTGGCAACTGCTAATAGAGTTCCTTTTGGTATAGATTTACGAGGATTCTTTAAATCTCCACTCATACCAATACCAGCAGTAAATCCTGTAACAGCAGGGAAGAAAACAGCAAACACATACCAAAAACCTTTTGGAGCAGTCCGGAAAGTTGCTGTCATTTCAGGTGCATGCGAATTTCCTGTTAAAGCACCTATCAGTAGTGCAATTATTGATACCCCAACAGCGATCATGATAGGAATTTGCAGCTTCAGGGCAAGTCCGGCACTTTTACCGGATAGAATGGTGATTCCCACGATGATAACTGCAGTAATTAACTGTATCATGTGAGCAGGTATAATTCCCAATGAAGCAGGCCAAAACATCATTATTGCTTCTGCTAAACCGAAACTATAAAAAGTTATGCTGAGTGTTCTACACAAATATAATGGAATTCCGATAGCTCCACCTAATTCTAAACCTAAACTACGGGAGATCATGTAATATTCTCCACCAACTCCCACGTGCATATTTGTAGCAATTGCCGAGGCACTGAGAGCAGTGATAAAAGTAATAGAACTGGCTAAAAGTACTATTAACAGTGCGAAACCAAGCCCTACATTTCCTAGAACCCAGCCAAATCGAAGATACATTACAAGTCCGAGAATTGTGAGAACACTGGGTGTGTAGACCCCTAAGAAAGTGCCAAATTTTTCTACAACTGGTATATTATTTTCACCAACATTAATATCATTTTCCATAGATGCATTAAATAATTATTAAAGTTATTTGTGTCAAATTAAAGTGAAGTAGACTTGTAATTTCATTTAGCTTTATACATAATGTAGTTAATCGAAATTATTTTTTTTGAAATTAGACCTGGTTTATAAATTTTAGATTTTTCAAAATGTTCTTTACATATAAATCTCATGAGAAATTTGTACACTTTAATCTTTAAGCGTAAGGAGGATGTTATGACAATGGAGAAAATGTTGCAGGAAATTTGTATAGACATCAAACAATCGGTACTAGATAAGAAATCGGTTCTTAAAATAATTGCTCATTTAGCAGCGAAAAATCCGATTCTGCAAAAATATAGCGAAGAAAAGATCTATAAATCGTTGCAAACTCGTGAGAAACTCGGTTCAACAGGATTTAGCAATCAAATTGCCATTCCGCATTGTGCTATGGAAGGAATTTCTGATTTTATTCTGGGAATTCTGGTTGTCTCCGAGGGAGTTGAATTTGATTCTCTCGATAAAAAACTGACAAAAATCTTCGTTTTCATCATTGCACCATCTTCACATAAAACTCAACATTTACGTATTCTAAGTACTATCTCCAATTATCTGCGCAATCAGGATAACATCAATAAATTACTGTTGGCAAATTCTTCAAATGCTATTAGAGAAACTTTCTTAAGGCACACTCTGGATAAAGAAAAACTGGAAAAACAAAATATTTATCAGCTTTTTCAGGTGGTAGTACAGAACGATGATAAATATGAACAGTATTTTGAAGAAATTCTTGATATTTTCACGAGTATCGAGGATTGTAATTTTTATATTGTGGAAGCAGAAAATGCTAGTAAATATCTCTACAAAATGCCTCTTTTCTCTATGTTCTGGCATGAAAATCAACCGCAGCAAAACAGAGTGGTCACTGCTATTGTACGCAATTCTTTTGTAAATGATACAGCCAAAAAATTAAATATGATAATTGAAAAAAATCAAACTAATCCCGGATTGTTATATTTTGTTCAGGATATTTATTATTTGAACGGTTCCTTGAATATCTAGGTTATAATAATGGAACATGCACATAACTATAGCATTCCAATTTTATTAATTTTCGGTATGATCACGATTATCGGATTTTATTTTGGTCGAAATATGCGCTATCTTAAGCTCCCTACCATTATCGGCTATATGATTCTGGGAGTAATTTTAGGACCGTCAGGTTTTAATCTTTTGACCGATAACATGCAGGAAAAGCTTGGATTCATACCGGATATTGCTTTAGGCTTTGTAGCTCTTAGTATAGGCTTAGAACTCAATTTCAAAACTTTAAAAAAACTAGGAAGAAGCATAATTTACATCATCATCTTCGAATCATTTGGGGCATTTATTCTGGTATTTTTATGCCTTTATCTTCTCACGCATAATTTAGCTTTATCTCTGGTTTTTGCTGCCATTGCTCCCGCTAGTGCTCCAGCTGGAACTGTGGCTGTGATCCAGGAATTCAAAGCGCGGGGAAATCTAACCAAAGCTCTTTATGCTGTGGTTGGATTTGACGATGGCCTTGGTATTATTATTTTCGGTTTTACCCTTGCTGTAGTTCAGGACATTCTCTTAACTCAAACTGGTGCAACTTCCACCGGACTTTTGCAAACGATTTTTTACCCGTTAAAAGAAATTCTGATCAGCTTGATTGTAGGATCTGTGATTTCAATATTCTATGCTATTTTGGGAAGGAAATTAAAAAACACCAACGATGTTCTTATCCTTACTATCGGTTTCGTGCTGATCGCTTGCGGTTTTTGCCAACTTCTACATCTTTCCCTCATCCTCACAAATATGATCATCGGTATGGTTATTGTGAATACTCAACCTCGCAATTTGATCTCTGCCATTCAGGATAAACTACCCCTACTCCTGCCTTTATTGTTTATTCTTTTCTTCACCCTGGCAGGAGCAAATCTGCACGTGAAGGCTCTTCCATCTTTGGGTGTGTTGGGTGTAATTTATATTTTTAGCCGTTCTCTTGGGTTGATCGGTGGTTCACGCTTAGGAGCAGTTGTAGGAAAAGCAGAGAAAAATATTAAGAATTATCTTGGTCTGGGAATTCTTTCTCAAGCAGGAGTAGCTATTGGTTTGAGCCTGATGCTGAAGCAGGAAATAAAAGGCATGGGAATGATCATTGATACTGTAAGTGGTAAAACAATCGGTGATGAGATTGGCTCCATTGTGATAACAACGATCACAGCAACTTGTATATTCTTTGAAATTATCGGACCAATCCTAACAAAGGTCGCTTTGAAAAAATCCGGCGAAATTGAATAAGAGGGAATAATGAATGAAAAATTTCTGGCAAATGCCAAAATTAAAGATATCAGAAATCTGATTGATGTGAATCCTGCTATTGTAACACCGACCACCAGTATCCGTGATGCTTTAGAAAAGATCATCGTGGATACACGTTCACGACATGCCTATATTGTTGATGAAAAAAAAATTCTTATCGGATCAATCCGAATGAACAATATAATCCAATATTTGTTTCCAACTTTCAGCTTGATGCAGGATAATGAAACATTTAAGATTGGTTCTTTCATGGAATATACAACTGCTCAGAAAGCTGTGGAGATAATGAACACAAGGCCTGTCTTTGTATATGAGGATTCATTAATTTCTGAAATGGTAACCATTATGATGCGAGAAAGAACCAATGAAATGCCTGTGGTAGATAAACAAAAACACGTGATCGGAGAAGTAAATCTTTTAAATGTAATAGCATATTATCTGAACAACACTGATTAGAACGATCTCAACAAAATAAGTTTTTCTTGCTAAATTTATCAGGAATTTAACTTTGCGGAATACCAATCTGACTGAGTGTTAATCTAGAAACTGTACCCGTCAAAAGTGAACGATAACTTATTTTTTCTTTTTACCTTCTGCTGCGTTGAATTTTTTTACAATCATTTTATAGAATCAAAGCAATTGATGATGAACTAATTCGGTTTTGGAGAGATTTATCTGAGAACAATATCAGTACGAAGCAGACTCATTAGAAATCAAATTGCACTAAAAAACCTTCCGAAGTATTTCTTATTTCGGAAGGTTTTATTGTTATTATTGCTTATTTTGTTTAGAAATGCTAATTTTTCTTAATCCAATTCACTAATCCGTTAGCAGCAAAGATAGCCATTAACTCTTTAGGAAGCGGAGCAAATTTGAATTCTTTTTCGTTTATCTTCACAAATCCATCTTCCAAACTAACTTCAACTTTGTCACCTTGCTTATAAGCATCTACAACTTCCGGTATTACAATAATTGGAAGTCCCTGATTTACAGAAGAACGATAGAAAATACGATTTACAGATTTCACTATAACTGCTTTTACTCCAGCATGAGCTAATCCTACAGCAGGATGCTCACGTGAACTTCCACAACCAAAGTTTTCACCAGCAATTATAACATCATCGGCTTGTACTTTCTTGGTGAAATTCTCATCGAAATCCACAAAAAGATACGGCATAATGCTTTCAGGATCAGAACTGAGAACTTGGTAAGTGAGATTTCCGGCAAACATCTGATCTGTATTCAGATTATCCACATCGGCATAATTCCAAGTACCGGCTTCTCGTCTGTTATCATCAGGTTGTATATCCACAGTTGTACTTTGTGCTTTTGGATATGGGTATTTATCTGTAAAAGCTTTTCCTCGCGGATCAGTGATCTCTCCAGCAATTGCACTCATTGCTACACAGGCAGGAGAAGCCAGATATATCTGAGCTTCTTTGTTTCCCATTCTGCCTTTGAAATTCCTGTTGGCTGTAGAAATTACTGTGTATCCATCAGCAGGAATACCCTGACCGGTTCCCAAACAGGGACCGCAAGAAGCTGCCAAAACGTTTGCTCCGGCATTCATCAATTTAGTGGTAATTCCCTCTTCGATCATTTGTAAATAGATTTCTTTAGAAGCTGGAATTACTAATAATTGGAAGCCATCAGCAATTTTTTTCCCATCCAGAATTTCTGCAGCGATGCGAATATCTTCTAATCTTCCGTTTGTACAGGTTCCAATGAGACCTTGTTGTATTTTAGTTCCTTGCACTTCTGAGACAGCTTTTACATTATCTACATGATGAGGTGCTGCCACAAGAGGGAACATATCCTCTAAATTCAACTCGATCTCTCGTTCATAAACTGCATCTTCATCTGCCCAGATACTATTCTCGATCTTTTCACCCAAGAAATCTTCCAGGACTTCATCCGGTGGGAAAACTGCATTTTTGGCACCCATCTCAGAAGCCAGATTTGCAAGGGTCATTCTCTGAGCCATGGAAAGTGTTTTTACTCCCTCACCATGATATTCAATACTCATATAATTTGCTCCGGCAGAGCCGATCATTCCAATTATCCACAGTGAGATATCTTTAGCATAAACACTGTCCTTTAATTTACCATTTAATGTAACTTTTAATGTATTGGGAACAAGGAACCAGGTTTCACCCCGTTTCCAGATTCCTGCTGATTCCGTTCTATCAATTCCGGCAGCGAGGGCATTAAAAGCACCTGCTGTGCAAGTATGACTGTCACTTCCCACAATTATCATCCCCGGTTTGGCATGATAGCTCATAACTTGATGGCAAATTCCTTCACCAACATCGTGGAATTTTTTTATGCCCTGCTCATTTACAAAGTCTCTAATATTCTGGTATTGATTTGCCAGTTTCGCATTTGTAGGTGGAGCATTGTGATCCAAAACAACAAGTAGTTGATCTGCATCAAAAACTTTTTCTCCACCCATTTTATTGAATGTATTTTTTATACTGGCTGTATTATCGTGTGTGAGAACAATATCGGGTTTACGAAAAACGATCGCACCTCTTTCTGCATTTAGTATTTTTTCAACAAAAGTTTTTCC
>JAOZPK010000191.1 GCA_029932755.1 Candidatus Cloacimonadota bacterium
TATTACTTTCATGATCGAACAGAATAAATCTGGTGCTTGTGGTTCCCTGATCGATAGCTCCAATATATTTCTTCATCTCTCTCCCTTTTTGCAACGAACAAAAACTAACAAAAACGAACTTTTTTGCTACTGACTCTTACGGATTTAACACAGCTTTTTTCACTTCTTTTCCTTATTTTCTGTGTTTTCTGTGGTTTCTTTTTTTTCCTTTAAATATTTTTCGTATTTTTTCACTAATCCAGGGAAATTTTTTAATTCCTTTTTTCCTTTTGCTGTAATATCATAAATACCATGATCAACTCTTTGAAACCAACCATAGAAATTACTGTATAAAATGGAAAGAGTTTTTTTACCGGAATTGTATTCTCTTAATTTTTTAGGATTTGTTGCACCAATTTCTTTTAAATAAATTGCAATTTGAATTGCGTTTTCTTTGTAAGCGGTTACGATCTTTTTTTTGTTGATTCCTCCGACATTCAAATTTTGGGAACGGTTCTCAACTTCTTTTAGAATTGCTTTTTTCCGTTTAGAAATCTTCTTTCTTTGGAACGGAATCGGGTGAAATAATATTTCAATAGAATTTACTGGATTATCAACATCAACAAAAATTAGGCCAAGTTCTAGGCGACGAAGAATATGCCGAATTCCTTTCCAGTGTTTTTTTGATCTTATTGAGGGTTTTGGGATTGCTACATACACAGAATCAGTTACGCGCTGCCGGTCTGTTGCTTGAATGAAAAGCTGCAAATTTGCACTCAATTTTAATTCAATAATGATGAGTTCATCACCTTTTGTAGCGGTGATATCACAATTTTTTACTTCGGCTCTAACCTTATAACCACCAGCTTCCAAATAGTTTTTTATTGGTTCAAAAAGATCTGATTCTTTCATTAATAATAAACAATAATCAATCTACAAAGTCTTTGAAACAACCGGATTATCTGGATTTACCTTAAATAATAACGCTGTTTTTCCGATGATATTCACTAAGATAGCATCAGAAGCTTCCGCCAGTTCGCGTATTAATTCTTTGCGTACATTCCTATCTGAATGAGCAACAGATAATTTCACTAATTCCCGTGCTTTCAATGCTTCATTCATACTGTTGATCACAGTTGGTGTTACGCCTTTATCACCAATTCTTACAATAGCATTCAGATGTTGTGCCATTGATTTTAATTTTGCTTTTTGTTTGTTAGCTAATTCCATATTATTCTCCATGTTTATTATACATTATATAATCTTCTTCTTTCAAACCATTTATACAAGTTGATATTGCTTTCAGGTTTTCAGAATAATATATTATGTTCAATCATACAATTTATTTATCCAAATTTTAAAAATCGGGTTTTCAAATCTATAAGAACCGATTGATTTCAGGATAAGTGTTTTATGTAATAAACTGTTAAGTGCAGTATTAACAGTAGATTTTGGAGGAAGATCATATTTGATCATCGTCTCTTTTGACAAAATACTTTGGTCATCAATATCGCTGAGAGCGTATAAAACTTTTCTTTGGTTTGCATTTAGTTGTTCAAAAATAGTTCGAAAAGCATCCGATTGACTTTCAATAATACGAGAAAGCCAAATTTGTTTAAAGTTCTCATCTTGTTGAATTTTCTGATTGATCAATCCCCATGCGACATAAGCAGCATATTGGGTGTAATGAGGATGGCATTCGCTGAGTTGCAGAATATTTTCAATTGTTTCATTTTTAATTTTTAATTGAGTTTCTCTAAACATAGATTTGATGTATGCAGTCAACTCAGAATTGGAAATCGGATCGAGTTTCATTTTTTCTCCAAATTGGAAAAAAGGAGATTTTGCATCGGAAAAAATTGTATTCATCAATGATTCCTTACTTCCAAGGAAAATGTAACTCACATTCTGCTGGTGTTGAAATACCGAACGCATAATGTTTTTCAGAAAAGGATCTAACCTCTCCACTTCCTGAAATTCATCGAATGCAATACAGATTGGTTTGGAGTAGTTTAGTTTTTGCGGTAATTCCAGAATTGATTCAAGTGTCTGTGATACTTCGTTTGATTTAATATCAATGCCTATTGATGGATTGCCCATTGTATCCAGAGAAACCGTAGGAGTTATCATTTTAAGATGACCGGATAAATTTTTTAGAATAGAAGTTACACCTTGCTTCCATGTAAAAAGCTCATGAGTTAGAGTGTTAAGATATTTTGTCGCAAATTCTCTACTGTCACGGATGTTGAAGAGATCAAAGTAGATAGTTTTAACTTCTTTAATATGAGAAAAAGTGTTTACAACCAACGAGGTTTTCCCCAATCGACGTGGTGAATATAGCCAAAGCGAATTACCACTTTTTATTGTTATAGCTAAATCTCTAAGTTCTCTCTGACGATTACAGAATTGTTTGTCACGAACTACTTTGCCAAATTGAAAAGGATTAATCATATTTTCTCCAGTGCGCATTTTTACAATCCGCATATTTACGTACCAATAATATATGTCAATAACTTTTTGTATTTAATAAGAATAGAGTAAATATATGAATATAGAATTGATTGAAAGATTAATGATTATTGGTTCGTAAATTTACGGTCCGCAATATTACAAACCGAATTTATTTGGTTATCTCTCAAAGGTGAACGAACATCTTTATCTGTGATTATCTGCATTTATCCGCCTGCCAAGCCGTAGTTTTAACGAAAGCAGACGAGTCATCTTTTCGTGCAAATTCGTGTTAATTAGTGGGTTCATCTTCTATTTTTATTCCAGTTCAAAACTATCACCAAACTGCGGAACCGTAACGTTCCAGCCATAAGTTTTATTAATTTTCTCTGCCATTGATTGGCTTGCTTCTGATTCTCCATGAACCATAAAAATTTGTTTAGGAGCTTTATTAAAAGGCATCAGCCATGCCAGCATTTCATTGTAATCAGCATGACCGGAAAACCCATCGATCATCTCTATTTGTGCATTTATTGGAATTTGTTTTCCATGGATCTTAACAGTTTCTTTCCTCTCTTGAATTACTCTACCGCGTGTTCCTTCAGCTTGATA
>JAOZPK010000073.1 GCA_029932755.1 Candidatus Cloacimonadota bacterium
ATTCCGCCACCCAGCAGCTGATCATCTTTGTAAAAGACTCCGGATTGCCCGGGTGTGATTGCGCGAGTACTTTTTTCTAATGTAACTAATAAACTGTTCTCTTTCTCCTGAATATTTTTAACAGTGACCGGAGAGCTATTATAACGGATTTGGACAGATATCCCAATCATATCTTCTGGTTTTTCCCCGGCTATCCAGTTAACTTCTTCAAGCTCAAAAACATTTTCCAATAGATCATCGGGATCTTCTGTAACTACAAGTTCGTTGTTCTTTACATCCAGTTTCAATACAAATAACGGGCATCTCCAGGGAGTGTTCAACCCTTTTCTCTGTCCAATCGTATAGAGTGCCAGACCGCGATGTTTACCAATAACTTTTCCATCAGACAGGGTGATGTCACCAGACCTGAAAACGATATGATCTTTTAAGAAATCTTCATAATGATTTTTAATAAAACAGATCTCCTGGCTGTCCTTTTTTGTATGTATGGGAAGTTTAAGCTTTTCTGCTATTTTACGAATGTCCGGTTTTTGGTATTTTGAAACAGGAAATAAAGTTTTAGAAAGTTGATACTGGTTCAATTTCCAGATCATATATGTTTGGTCTTTAGAAGCATCTTCAGGAATGTATATCTTGAATTGACTATTCTCTTCTTTGATCTGGATATAATGTCCGGTGGCAATTTTATCTGCCCCCAGCTTGAGAGCCGCTTCCATAAATTTACCGAATTTAATGGTTGGATTACAAATAACACACGGATTTGGGGTGCGACCAGAAGCATATTCATCAATGAAATTTTTCTCAACTATTGCTTTAAAATCTTTTTGCAGATCAACAACAAAATGTTCAATTCTTAAAGTATCACAAACAGCTTTAGCGTCTTTTATATCCGCTTCTATTCCTTCATTTTTGCCGTAGCCGGATTTTTTAGCATCGTACTGACGCATAGTCAGGCCGAACACTTCATGACCTTCCTTTAACAATAGAGCAGCAGCAACTGAACTATCAACTCCACCACTCATGGCGACTGCTATTTTCATTTTTCCTCTTTTAATTTAAACAATAAAAAAAAATAACACAGATTTAAATCTGTGTTATTTTTTATATATTCCAGTTAATGTCAATCAGAAGAACTGAGATCTATCACTTCAATAACAGCATCTTCTTAGTTTGTTGGAATTCACCAGCTTTCAATTTATACAGATAAATCCCTGATGAAACCGGTTTATCATTGTTATCGGTGCCGTTCCAGGTAATTGACAATTGATCATTTAATATTTTAAATTGTCGGATTTTCTGCCCTTTTAAGTTATAAATTGAAATTTCAGCGTTATCGGTGATTTCAGCGTTTAATGTAAATGAGATCGTGGTTGATGGATTGAATGGATTGGGATAACATTTCAGGTCAATATTGATGGGATCAATAGTTATCTGTTCTGTTTCCACCGGATCGAGTTCAATACCTTGAAACCAGCTTGCTCCAAAAATTGTCCCATCATTGTTGCTAGCTGCATCAAATACAATATCACCGTTTGCCTCGTTGAATTGCCAGTAGTGCAATAAGCCACTTTCCCAACCATGCAGATATTTATTCATATTTTCCTGAACTTCGTTTTGTTCCATAAAATAATTCCACATTCTCACCTCATCAATAATACCTTCAAAAGCTTTGTTCAGATTGGAAAGATTTCCCAAATAGATATCTTCATCGGCATTAATTTCTAATATTCCAGTTGGAGCTGTTGGCTGATTGGACATAATCTCATCACCGTTAACGAACATTCTTACCTGATCTATTCCATCATAACTGACTGCGATGTGGGTCCATTCATTTAAAAGAATGGAATTTTCCTGTGTTGCAGAAGAACTCGTAGTCCCATCTGCATGATCCATCTGCATTACCAGGCAATGATCGGGATAGAGCGGAAATCCATTGCTCAAGAAAATCGAGACAGCAGCTTTATCGAATATCCTACCTAAACCAAAATTAGTATCTGGCCCATAAGTGTAGGGATAGATCCATGCTTCGATCGTAAAGGCATTTGTGATGTTTATTGAACTTTCTGCTGAACATAAAATATGATTTTCCTGCTCATTAAATTCCAGAGCGGTATGACCATTGAAAACTTGAATATAATCTTCTTTGAGAAATGATATCATCTCTTCTCCTGCCTGAACTTCGAGAAATATAGAATAGATTCCTGGCTCTTCATATGTCCAGGTTGGATTTTGTTCGAAACTATCAAAACTTCCATCGTTATCAAAGTCCCAGAACCAGGCAGTTATTGGTTCAATAGAGTTTGAAAGATCGGTAAAAGAAGCTGCAAATGGAGAATTTCCTGTAACATGTTCAACGGTAAAATTTGCTCCATAGAATTTATTTTCCCACCAACAGATCTGGTGCGAACTTCTACCGATAGCCGCCAGATCCATATCTCCATCATTATCAAAATCTTGTGCTGTGGCACTGAAACCATCTTCAAACAGACCAGGCAGTGGATACTCTTCAAAAACTTCATCACCCATGTTCTCGTAGATATAAGCAGCATCCGGACCCTGTCCAACTGCAAATAGATCATTATCCCCATCATTGTCAAAATCAGCGCAGTCCATCCATAAAGCACCACCAAATGGATCAATATCATTTCTTGTGAAACCACCCTCACCATCATTTTCCCACCAGGCCAGAAGTCCACCCATGCAGGCAGCACCAAGAATATCTACATCTCCATCCTGATCGAGATCATTTCCTACAACTGTATGAACCCTATTGAAATTTAAATCTATAACTATCCCATCTCCAAAATTCTGATTTCCATCGTTTTGCCACCACATTATATCATTAAGCAATTCTCCGCAGGCAACAACATCCATGTGATCATCTGAATCTATATAGTCGGCAAATACATAGGTGGATTGCTGGAAGATTTCGGAAATAATGATCTTATCAGAAAAATCGAAATTCCCATCATTTCTCCACCATACAACTTCACTCAAAGCGTTTGATGTATCAAATTCTGAACAGAGAATATCAATATCTTCATCTCCATCCAGGTCTTTAAGATCTATCGTGTGTGGCATAATAAGTGAACCATCCAAAATGGTTAGATTAAATCCTGTTCCAGTATTTTCTAATAAAACTACTTGATTGCTTGCAAGTGCTGCTATAACGATATCATTATCATCATCATCATCAAGATCTGCTGCCCTTATTGAGCGTGGCCAACTGGGATTTGTATAGACAATTTCCTCAGAAAAATTGCCTGCCCCATCATTCAGCCATAACATACAATCTGTTCCTGCAGTGAGTAGATCAAAATCTCCATCGTTATCAAAATCTATGGAAAAAATCTCCATACCTTCATTATAATCGGTACAAATCTCGTGCATGATAAATTCGTTATCCATGGCCAAAATTGATACGAAAATAGCTAATAAAAAAGTAGTAATAATTGTTTTCATCTTAACTCCTTATTTTTAATTATTAATATTTTATTTTGCAATTGCCATTCCAATTAACAATTACCAATATCCCAACGCTAAATTATGAAGATATAACCGCTTATCAATTGGAATTCACATGATGCGATCCTATTATTGAAATATTATTGGGTTAACCTGAAATAGATGATCCTGCTGAGATGAATATACATTGTGTATCATTAGTTCAACAAAAAATAATTATTGCTCTACATAAATTATGAAATGTCCCATGACCCATATACCCTTTGATCTTCTATAAAAGTGATCTGCAAGTTCACCATTTTTGTTTATCTCATAAGTCTTCTTATTTTCCTGAACTCCTTCAGGGAAAAATGTTTTTCCCGTTAACATCAATCTTCCATTTTCCAATATTGCTTTTCCTTTACTTATCATCTTTTTATTCATAAGAGATAAATAAGATATCTGAGCTGTTTCGTAATCCCAATAGAAGTAGGTTTCGCAAAGAAAGTTTACTTCGGGAACGACCTTTATCTCTTTTACAACCTGTTTATTCAGATCATATTCCCATTCAATTGTGTGAACCAGCAGGGAATCTTCTGAATCCTGATAGTGTCCTATCCACTCCTTTCCAACGAAATCATCAAAAATTGATAGATCACTCTGACAATTGACCAAACTCGCGTTTAAGAAAAATACAATGAACGATAATACTACAAAAATAGTTTTCATTTTACTCCTTATTTCAATAAGATCATTTTTTTTGTAAAAACGTTTGTTCCTGCTTTTATTTTATAGAAATAGATTCCTGATGAAACCGGCTTATTACTTTTATCAGTACCATCCCAAGTAACAGTATAATTACCTGCTTCTCTTGTTTCATTTACTAAAGTTGTAATTAATTGTCCTTTTGTATTGAATACATTTATTGTAATGTTACCAGGTTCAACAATTGAATAGGCAATAGTTGTTGTTGGATTGAACGGATTGGGATAGTTCCACATCTCAATTACAGAATGAATAATAGTATTGTTTTCTATTGATGTTTGCTGAAAACAAGCGGAGAGGGGACCTCCATAAACCCCCATATCATTTAAGGTTGTTCCCTGTGAGGGGAATTGTGCTTGTCCCGGATTATTTGGATCTTCAGGATCATTGAAGGTTTGATCTGGATTACCAGCATCAATGCAGGGAGAATTTTCATCAAGAAGATATAATTCTTCATCAATAAATTGCGGATCAAGATCGATGTTGCCCTCACCGGTGAAACCACCTTCCACATTGCTAAAAGTAATGGTAGATGCTCCCCAATAATAAATTGGTCCACCCGAGATCTGCGTATTATTCCAAATAATATTATTTTGTGCAGTTATTGTGCTACTCATCATTCTCATGGCTCCACCGGTTGTCTCTGAATGATTTTCCGCAATTGTATTATTCTCGACAATAATCGGCTCTGTATCGTTCCCAATAAAATAGAATCCACCTCCACCATATAGTTGCCCTCCAGTATTTTCAATTATAAGATTATTTTGTATAATTGCACCTGAATAATCTACAACAACTCCTGCTCCATAATCTGCCTGATTTAATGATATTATATTATTTGTAATGGTTGGATCCCCTCTAAAACAAAGCAACCCACCACCGGAAGCTCCATCATAGTTGTTGCTGTTGATCACAATATTTTCCTTAATATAATTATGTCTGATTGTGGGGGAGGAGTAATACATAAATATGCCACCTCCACTAAACCAAATTAATGCTGGAAGTTGCGGATCAATCCAAACCGTTCCACCACCTCCTGTAATCGTAAAACCCTGAATAATAGTAGCTTCTGTCTCATTATTGCAAAAAACAATAGTGCTGGTTGTGTCAGGATTAGTGGGATTGCTGCCATCAATAATTGTTTCATCAATGTAGGAAGGATCTTCACCAAACAAAAAATGACTCGTGAGAAGAATATCTTTCCCTATGAAATTGATGTTTTCAAAATACGTCCCAGGATTTACAAGGATAGTATCACCAATCATAGCCTGTACAATTCCTTCTTGAATTGTGGAGTAATCTTCCGGAATATTGATGATGGTTGCTGACAAATGAATATACAAAATCGTGGTAAAAAGTAACAATAAAAATTTCATAGAACCTCCTATACGCCAAATCTGATTTGCTAACACAAAAACAAAATCTGCTATAGTATCCTAATTTGCAGATATTGCTAATCGATTAAAGTAAGTATTAACATAATATTCATATATATTCTTGTTTATTTCGTTGTATCGGATAATGTTCACTACTAAAAAGACATTGGAAATATTAAAACTCCAGACTTCTTGAATTAAATCCTGAATTTCAGCTTGTATGCTTCCATCTGCAATTCCCTCTTCATACAATTTAACTAATGTTGTTTTGATAGAAATGCGAGCTGCATCGGCAATTTCCCTGATTTCTTTAGGTGCTCTTTCACTGCGGGGTTTCTCTCCCATTAGGAAAGCAATAAGTTCTGCATATAGCGGATTTTCTTTGAAGTATTCATAAAGTTTAGCATAATAATAACGGATTTTATCTAACCCGGATTTGTTTTGAATTTCAGGGATTTTTAATTTCTCTTGAAATTCATTAAGATATGCATTAGTGAAATCTGCCCAAATAACATCACCAATATCAGCTTTCGTTTTGAAATAATAATATAGATTTCCTACTGCTATTCCCAGTCCATCTGCAATTCCCCGAACTGTTGTTTTTCGAATTCCCTTTTCAGATAACTGTTTTTTGGTTTCATTAATAATCGTATTTTTAATAAATTGCTGCTTCATTTCCTTCAGCATCTTAGCTCCTTTATTTAAATAAATTTTGTACTCTTGAATTTACCATACTTTTTACACTAACTCTGACAGCAACAAATCGTTCTTCTGTATTTTAGTCAAGTATTATATTTAGTACATGTACAAATTAATGATCAAAATTATTTTGCTTATTAAGTACAAAATGAGATATGTTCATGGTTTTGAAGTTTTTTTCTTTTATATAAAATTAATAGAAGTAATTGTAAAGTTCACTACAACTTTTGTAAGATATTAATTTGATTTAGATATTATCCTTTGATCCTCTTTATATCGGCTCCAAGTTTTTGCAATTTAGCCTCTATTTTATCATAACCTCTGTCAATATGATAAATCCTGGAAATTGTTGTTTCACCCTTTGCAGCGAGTCCGGCAAGAACCAGGGCTGCACTTGCTCTTAAATCTGTTGCCATTACCTTTGCACCACTCAAAGTATTCACACCATTCACAACTGCCACATGTTCTTCAAGTGATATATCTGCATCCAATCTGTTCAGTTCAGCAACGTGCATTAATCTATCAGGGAAAATGGTATCCTCAATTCTGGATTCACCTTCAGCGAGTGTCATTAGAGCCATAAACTGAGCCTGCAGGTCGGTGGGAAAATCAGGATAGGGATAGGTAACGATATTAACCGATAGTATTTTTACTGGTGGAATGATCTCCACCTCTCTTTTACCTATATTCAATTTGCAACCCGTCTGAACCAACCTGTCTAAAAGCGACTGGATATGTTCAGGAATACAATTCGAGATAGAAATTCTGCTCCCTGTTATGGCACCGGCAATCAAAAAAGTTCCAGCTTCGATCCTGTCAGGTATCATCTCAGTTTCTATGGGATGCAACTCTTTTACTCCGGTGATCTTAAGATGAGTTGTATCTTTTCCTTTTATCTTGGCGCCCATTAATATTAAACAATCTATCAGACTTCCTATCTCCGGCTCCTTTGCCACATTATACAAATTTGTAATACCGCCGGCAAGAACTGCAGCCATCACAGCATTAGCTGTAGCTCCCACACTTACCTTCTCAAATCTTATTTTTGTTCCCTTAAAATTCTCACAGACAGCATTAATATAGCCATGTTCAATGCTGATCTTAGCACCCAGTGCTTCCATTACTTTCAAATGAAGATCAACCGGTCGTGTTCCAATGGCACATCCACCCGGAAAAGAAACTCTTGCCTTTCCGCATCTGGCTAAAAGCGGACCCAATACATAGATCGATGCGCGCATTTTGCTTACCAGTTCGTAAGGTGCTTCATAGTAATCAGCATGAGTTGTATCAATACTTAACGTCTCATTTTCGTATTCTACTTTAGCTCCCAAAACCCTGAGCACGTGAGCCATCATTTTAATATCATTCAGATGTGGAACATTATGAAAAACTGATTTTCCCTTTGCCAGAAGTGCGGCAGTCATAATAGGAAGAATTGCATTTTTAGCACCGCTTATTTTAACATTACCTGCTAATTTATTACCGCCGATTATTATAAATTTATCCATATATCCTCATTAATTAATTATTCTCACTATTCGATCAAAACCGTTCAGATCTTTAAAACCCTGGATATCACTAAATCCATTTTTCATAGCCATCTCAGTTATTTTTTCAGCCTGATCATAACCTATTTCAAAATATATTTTACCAGATTCCGTCAAATATTCTTTTGCATACTTTAAAATTTCGTTATAAAAGTAAAGACCATTATTCATAGCTTGAAGTGCTGATTTTGGTTCAAAATCCTTTATTTCAACAGGAAGTTCTTCATAATCTGTTTGTGAAATATATGGAGGGTTGGATATTATAAGATCATATTTATCTGTGACATTCTCAAATATATCCGATTGGAAAAAATTGATCTCTACATTATTTAACTTAGCATTCTGCTCAGCTATTTTTAACACATCTTTTAATATATCAATTGCATCGATTTTTATATTATCCAAGTTTTTTGCTAATGCAATTACAATTGCCCCTGAACCAGTTCCAATCTCCAACATACTACTTGCTTTCTTCTCTTCATTAATTATTTTTTCAACAAGTAATTCAGTTTCTGGGCGCGGGATCAAAACTCTTTTGTTAACTATAATTTTATATCCGTAAAATTCTGTTTCTCCCAAAATATATTGGAGAGGTTCGTACTTTTTCCTACGAGAGGTTATTTCTAAAATTGTATTAAGTTGAACATCTGAGATCTCTTTTTCAGGCTGAAGATATATATCAAGTCGTTTTACTTTCAGAACATGTGAAATTATAGTTTCTGCATTTTGTTTTGGATTGGTAATTTTGTTCTTCTCAAATTGAGCAATGAGCCAATCCAACAATTTCTGAATCGTCCAGACTTCCAAGTTACTCTCCTATAAAATAAAAGGTTCACTCTGTAGAATGAACCATTGCATACTGTGGGATAATAATTTGATTATTAAAATCCTCTAACTTTTTTTAATATTTTTTCCTGAATATTAGCGGGTGTTTTTTCGTGTTTAAGGTATTCCGTTGTATAATCCGCTCTGCCTTGTGAAATAGATCGTAAGCGGGTAGAATATCCGAAGAGTTCACTCATAGGAATATGAGCAGTGATCTCTTGTTTCTGGTTTACATTTCTAATATGTTCAATCCTGCCGCGTTTTGCATTAATATCTCCAATTATCTCACCAACGAAATCCTCCGGAGAAATAATACTGACCAACATGATAGGTTCCATGATTACAGCTTTAGCTTTTCTAAGACCGTTATTAACAGCAATTGAAGATGCAATACTGAAAGCAGTCTCATTGGAATCAACTTCGTTGAATTCTCCACCGATAAGTTCTATTCTAACCCGTTCTATCGGATTGCTCATCAATGGACCATCCAGACAGGCATTTAGGGAACTGCTTTGAATCGCTTTCCAGAACTCTTTGGGAATAACTTCTGGATCAATTGAATTTATAAATCTATTTTTTTCTCCCGGTTTAAGTTCATCAAGTTCGAGTGGAGAGAGTTTTAACTTAACAATAGCATAATGTCCCTTTCCATTCATCTCCCGAATAAACTCTCCGTTTGTTATCACTTTATTTATGATACTTTCACGATATGCAACTTGTGGAGTTCCAACGTTTGCATGAACATTGAATTCGCGTTTGAGTCTGTCGATAATAATTTCAAGATGCAGTTCTCCCATACCTGAAATAAGTGTTTGACCGGTATCTTTATGCTGAGAAACTCTAAAGGTTGGGTCCTCTTCTTCCAATTTTTTTAAAGAGATGTCCAGGTTATCCTTATCGGCTTTTGTTTTGGGCTCAATTGCTATGGAAATTACAGAATCGGGAAAGGTGATTGGAGCAAGTAGCAAATTCAGCTCACCAGTAGTGAGGGTATCACCTGTTTTAATATTTTTAGGACCTACGATAGCAGCAATGTCACCAGCTTCCAGATCAAAGATATCTTTCTTTTTGTTGGAATGAACCTGCAGAACACGTGAGACACGCTCTTTCTTACCGGTTGATTGATTCACAATTGAATCCCCTCGTTTGATCGATCCGGAATAAACCCTGATATAAATGAGCTTTCCAACATATTTATCAATCTGAACTTTAAAAGCTAAAGCAGAAAATGGATTACTTGGATCAGCATGCACAAGAATTTCTTTTTCGCTATCTACCTCTGTGCCTACAGCAGGGGGAACGTCCAGAGGTGATGGCAGATAATCATTGATAGCATCCAATAATAACTGCACTCCCTTATTCCTTAGAGAAGAACCACATAATACAGGAATAAATTGATGTTTAATTACACCGGTTCGGATAGCTGAAATAATTTCCAGTTCTGTTATCTCTTTTTCTTCAAGATATTTTTCCATGAGATTATCATCGTATTCCGAGATATGTTCTAAAAGTTGATTCCGCATATTTTCAGCAGTTTCTAATAATTCATCAGGAATCTGTTTTGTATGATATTTCAAACCCATTGTTTCCTGTTCAAAATAGAAAGCTCTCATACTTATAAGATCAATAATACCTTCAAAATTGTCTTCCCGTCCAATAGGCAATTGAACAGCAAGTGCATTTTTTGTAAGACGGTCATGGATCATATCAATTACGTGTTCAAAATCTGCACCTGACCGATCCATTTTATTGATGAATGCTATTCGCGGAACTTTATATCTATCAGCTTGATGCCATACTGTTTCTGATTGCGGTTCTACACCACCTACTGCACAGAAAACTCCAATAGCTCCATCTAATATTCTCAAAGAACGTTCAACTTCGGCAGTGAAATCAACATGACCGGGAGTATCGATAATATTTATTTGTTTCTTTTTCCAAAAGCAGGTTGTAACGGCTGAGGTGATCGTGATTCCACGTTCTTTTTCTTGTGTCATCCAGTCCATCACGGCATTTCCGTCATGAACTTCACCCATTCTATGAATGATGCCGGTATAAAACAATATCCTTTCGGTAGTTGTTGTTTTACCGGCATCAATATGAGCCATTATGCCAATATTACGTATCTCAGATAAATCTCTGTTTTTTGACATAAGGCGATTTTTTTACTAAACTCTAAAGTGAGCAAATGCCTTGTTAGCTTCTGCCATTTTATGAACATCTTCACGGCGTTTTATGCTGGCACCTTCTTTTTTATAAGCAGCCATGAGCTCGCCTGCAAGGCGTTCAATCATAGTTTTCTCAGCTCGTTGCCTGGAGAAAGAAATGATCCATCTATATGCCATTGCCTGAGCGTTCTTTTTAGTAACTTCTGTAGGAACTTGATAGTTTGATCCACCAATACGACGTGAGACCACTTTAATAAGAGGTCTTACATTATCTACTGAAGTAGTGAATACGTCGAGCGCAGGTTCACCAGTTTTCTTTTCGATGATTTCCAATGCACCGTAAACGATCTTCTCAGCTAAACTCTTTTTACCTTCTTTCATAACAGCATTGATAAATTTACTTAAAACAATACTCTTATATTTCGGATCAGGATATATCTCTCTTTCAATTGCTTTTCGTCTTCTTGACATCTACATCCTCCTAATTCTTAGGTCTCTTCGTTCCGTATTTCGAACGAGATTGAATACGACCATCAACACCTGCTGTATCAAGTGCACCACGAACGATGTGATATCTAACACCAGGTAAGTCTTTAACTCTTCCACCACGAACGAGAACAATACTGTGTTCCTGCAGGTTGTGACCTTCTCCAGGAATATAAACTGTTACTTCTGCACCATTAGTAAGACGTACTCTGGCAACTTTACGTAGAGCTGAGTTCGGCTTTTTTGGTGTGGTTGTGTAAACTCTTGTACACACACCTCTTCTTTG
>JAOZPK010000074.1 GCA_029932755.1 Candidatus Cloacimonadota bacterium
GCAGGCGTTCCAATCTTATTTTCGGATGATGTTCCGTGAATCCATATCTCTCTTTCATATGAATCTATTCCGCTACCTCTATTAATACTGTTCTCCATCCCTTCCAGTTTTATTATCCGGGTTGTAATAAGATCTTCATCATACGGCTTTTTAATATTTATTTTAGCAATTTCTTTAGTAAATTCACCAGCTTTATAAATTGAATTTTTGGGGATATGGTCACCAATTTTTTCTTTGATCAAATGATATCCTAAAGGAGTCATATTGCTTCCGGATTTATTCCCAATACCAAACTTAGAAGTTGATATTGGGTATTCTGCAATTTTAAAATTGTCTTGAATCAACATTAATTTCTGATCTTTAATACTTATTAAAATCATTTTTTCATATTGTATCATAATCTCTATTCCCCTCTATCTTAAATTAATTCAAATATTTTTTAATATTTCTTTTTGTATCTTCTACATTTGTAAATAGAATTCCGGTTATTCCATTTTCTGTAGCACCTTGGATATTCTCCGGTTTATCATCAATGAACAAACAATCTTCAGGATTTAGATCAAACATTTTAAGAGCACGTTCATAGATTTCTTTTTGCGGCTTAACCGAATCCAATTCATACGACAACATCAAATTATCCTTAAAGAAATGAAGTTCGGGATACTCCTGCCAAATAAGTGGAAAATGAATCTCATCTGTATTGGAAAGGATATAAACATTATAATTTTCTTTTAATTCATGAGCATAATTCACCATTTCAGTAAGACCTGTAAAAACACTGCTCCATACTTTTTCGAAACCAGAAAAAGAGTGTTCAAATTTATAGATGTTCTTCAATTTTTTATAAAATTCCTGCCGCGTAATCCTACCAGCTTCAAACTCCATAACAGGAAGGGTAGAATCCATAAGAGTTTTCGTTTCAGGTTCATAGCCCAACTCTTTGTAAAATACATCAAAATCATATTTTACCAGTACTTTACCAAGATCAAAAATAATATTCTTCACTATCTCTCCAAGATCATTGTAACGGGGCCATCATTTAACAATGTAATATCCATGTGTTCATCAAATTTTCCAAGTTTTGGAATAATGTCGTTCTGCCTAATAGCTTCAGCAAAATCGAGATACATCCTTTCAGCTTTCCCCGGTTTAGCAGCATTTAGGAAATCGGGTCTGCGTCCCTTTTTACAACTGCCGTAAAGTGTAAATTGTGAAACGAGTAATATCTCTCCATTAATATCTTTTAGCGAAAGATTCATCTTATCCTGTTCATCTTCAAATATTCTTAAGTTCACAGCTTTTTTTGCCAACCATCCAATTTGAGAGCTATCATCATCTTTAGAAATGCCAATAAGTATAAGTAACCCCTTCCCAATTCTGGATATTTCTCTTCCATTAACTGCTACACTGGCTTGCTTTACTCGTTGAATTACCAATTTCATTTATTGATCCGCATAATTATTCGGGAAAAGAATTCTCTCAATCGTCTCAATAATTATATGAAGAATGGCAATATGTATTTCCTGAATTCTATCGGTTGTTTTGCCGGGAGCAATAAGTTGAAGATCACATTTATTATTCAGCTTTCCACCATCTTTTCCCAATAATCCAAAAGTTATCATTTTTCTATCTGATGCAATTTTTACAGAATTAATAATATTCTGCGAATTTCCACTGGTTGAAATTGCTATTAAAACATCACCTTCTTTCCCATAAGCTTCTACCGCTCGTGCAAAAACTTCTTCAAAACCATAATCGTTTGCAACACAGGTAATATGTGATGGGTCTGTTAATGATATTACGGGGAGAGCACGACGTTCTTTACGGAATTTTCCAGTTAATTCTTCGGCAAAATGCATCGCATCTGTAGAACTGCCGCCATTACCGCAAATAAGAACTTTATTCCCATTCTCAAATGTGCTGGCAATAGTGTTGGAAATTCGTTCTATAATTTTAATATTTCTTTTATCTGAAGCAAAATCTACAAAGTTAACAGCAGATTCTTTTAATGATATCTCAATATTATTTTTCATTTTTCACCCTTTTTGATCTTCTGTTGAAAAAATTTAAAACTTATCAATTCGAAGTCAACAGGATTTTTTATTTTCTACAAAATAATCAAATTCTAGAATTCTGCTTTTACTTCCATACTCAATTTATGAATCTGTTTTTCATCTGGATAGCTATTCCCAGAATACTGCAAATTCAGCGAAGTGTAGTTACTCATACGGTAATCCAAATTGATGTCCCACTTGAAGATATTGCCTTCTTTTTTATCGGCAAGGAAACTTAAAAATCCTGAACCGTCACGATAATTACGTTTATAACTGGCTTTTACAAAGAACCTGTATTTCCGTTTAAAGAAATAAGACGCCGATTCCTCCAGTTCAAAGGCACTAATAGTATATTCATTATTATCAGCATCATCATTCCCCTTCTCAAATGAATAAGATATTGATGACTTCAGCGTTATATTGGAAGAGAGTCTGTTTTGAATATCCATCTCAATTTGATCCAACTCCATTTGCGAATTATAATATGAATCATCTTCTTTAACATGATCGTAATGCAATTCCATATTTGTGTTTTTAACTACAAAAATGCGTAATTCAGCATCCCATGTTTCCTGATCTTTTTTTGCAGTTTCGTCATTATACCGGCTATCGAGCGTTTCTTCTAACTTATAACCCAATTTGGAGGTCAACTTTCTCTCTAAGATGTCAATTGATAAGGTTTGATGCAAAATTCTGCGACCGAAAATCGTTGTTTCAGGATGCATCAGCACATCAGGATCTAAAAAATAAACCGACTTTTTATCTTCTTCTCTGGAATTTTCTGTTATCATAACATATGTTTCTGTTTGGAACTTTTTTAAGAATGAATTGGTGATCAATCTTGGCGTAAGATTCATTGAAAGGCTCGCATTGATCTCTACTGACATTTCAGGATTTTCGTAATCTATTTCAATAATCTCCCAATCATAATCTCCCTGTAAATAACCAACAAAAAGAGTATCAACATCATAGGAACCCATATCTTCACCCACATATTGGAAATCTTTGATCTTTGGATAGAACTCGATATTCCTAAGTGAGTAATTAGAATTGATATTCACCAGATCTTTAAGGAAAACATTTCGAGCTGAAATATCCGCTATATCAAATTCATTTGTAATTTCTAGTTTAATATCTTCTACCTTGCGATGTGTAAGAGCAATATTAACTCTGTGTTTGGCAGTATTCAAAAAAGTTTCAATCCCGAATGTGTAAGATGCTTCATCATGTTGAGGAATAAAATCCTGTTCACTTTCAATTATCTGTAGATCATTTTTCATTTGTCCAAATATCCTCGAGGTTATCCACTTTAAATTCGCTGTTTCAAGCTGAGCTTTCCAAATATTATTTCTTTCAAGAAAATTACTATTCTCCGTAATTTCATATTCGTAATTGCGATTATAATAATCTAAACCAAAGGCAAATTTCCTAAAATTGTACTTACTTTTTAGATCATGTTGTTCAATCTTAGAATCACTAATTTGCTGATCTTCTGCAGTTTGGATTACAGAAAGATATCGATGATAAAGCTGTGGAAAAAAGCTTATCTGCTTTATGTTGGAAGTTACAGAAATATATTGCTGATCTGCAAAGTCAGTTACTTGCTTCTGCTTATAGATAATAAATGGTGAATATATTTCAAGAATATTCATACTTAACTCAGCCGAATATTCTTCACTACTCAAACTATCCGGTAACTGTGTGAATTCGTAAGCATCGACGGCATTCTGCAGTTGAGAAAAAGTAGAAAGATCTCCACCAAGTTTTTCATACATTAATTTCAAATCGGGATTGATCTTATCATAATCTGGGAATATGCGAACACTAAACCTGGAAGCAAAATCATTATTATCATCATCATCAATATCGGAGAATGTATTCTTATCGTTGGAAGTAAATAAACCTTCTGCTGCAATGCTATAAAAATCTCCAGAATAATTCAAGTTTAGATCCCAATTTAATTTACTTTGCGGCAAAGGAAGTTTTTTTAATGGAAGATAACTTCCATTTCCAACACCAACATATTCGTAATAAGCTCCCTCAGTATTGTAATCGTAATCTCCGTTACCTTCTCCCATGTATTCAAAATAGATATTGTAATGTCCCGTAATTGTGCTGTCGCTCCCAACATAATAGTAATACAATTCATCTTCGGATATCTCATACTCACCATCTTCAGCTTCCGCTATTCCACTCACCCATGCAGTTTCATCTCCGGCAGCTTCCAAAGCATCAATTTCCTCGTCAGAATAAGTATCTTGTAGAGGATTATTTCTATCATCATTTTGAACTATTAAATTGCTATTGATCTTAAATTTATCTGTCATATTTACTTCCGAGGAAGCAAGATACATATTTTGATTATAATCTTCATCAGAATATTGGAATGTAACCCGGATATGACTGGTTACGGAAATAAAATGCCGGCTGGAAAATATTATTCCACCTTCCGAATAATCTATAGAGTAATCTGTTCCACGTTGCATCTGCCGTCCGTTTAGAAACACTTCTTCTGATCCCGGAACTACCTGTACGCCTGATGTTCCCTCAACAGATAAATAGTATGGACCTTGCTTAGCTTCGGTTCCATCAAATGAATATGTTATCTTTCTACCTTTGGAAACTGCTAACGCTGCGGTAACTTTATTCTTCCCACTCCAACCTGCCTTTAACCCTTCAAATTTCGTTGAATATTTCATATAGTAAGAATTATCAAAATCCATTTCCAGATCACCAAAGGCAAGTTCGTATTTTTCTCCATACAACCGAATAAATATTTTATCCAGACTGCTCAGTTCACGGGAATCTCCTTCAGGCGTTATAGGAGTTTGGCTGTCGGAAAGTTGAGCCTCAATACTCATCTCATCGCTTAGTTTTCCATTGATCTTTAAGAAAAGTGATTGATCGAGATCAAAATCTTCGTTATTGGCAACCGATATCGAAATTGTTTTGCTACCTGTAATATCAAGATCGGAGTTGTTGTAAAATTGACGTGACTGAATTTTAGATACTTTCACATCTGTTGTATCAGAATATTCCTGAGTTTGAAATAGATAGAACCTACTGTTAAGATGCTTTGGGTAGATATAATATTCAATTATACAATTACCTAAAACTTTGTTAAATGTGATTGTTCCTTTTTGGTAATTAATTTGATATTCTTCGTTCCCAAAATTTATAGAATCATTATAAACTTTTTCTGAATTGATAATAATGTTTGTAGAAGATAGTTCTATTGATACTTCGGGTTCAGTCACATTTAACCGTTCCCACTTTATCATTGGAGAGAAGAAATTATAGGCAGATAAAGCAACCTGCAGAAAAATGATACTAATAACAAATTTTATTTTCATTCTTTCAATCTATCCAAAAAATATTTTAAATATGAAAACAATAATGATACTCTGAAAGTCAAGTGAATGTTATTATTTTAAAATTTTTAAAAGATATTGTCTTTCGGAGGAACTCTTCGAATAATTTTCTTATGAAGAATCTCTCTTGCTTCTCGTTCCCAAGTTGATCTTGGGAATGACAACATACCCATCACTCTAAGGAATCTACTTACTGAAACTCTTAACGAAGAACTGAGGAATTATTGTTTAGTTATTTTTATAACTTATTCTTCCTTAAGAGAACAGCGTGAGAGATTCGTCAGGATGTACTGTGTTAACTTGCCAAGCAATTTTTGCAATAATCTTGATTATATGTTCTTTCATATTTCAAAATTGCAAAGATCTGTTTGATAAGTTTATTAACAACAGCAACCCTACACACTTTATGTTCTTTTCCTTTCGACACTAATCGTTCATAAAACTCTTTGCAAGACTTATTATGCTGCATTGCAGATAAAGAAGTCATATACAATTGTTTTCTTAAATAACTATTACCCTTTTTGCTTATTCTACCTCGACCCCGTACCGAACTACCTGACTCCGATGGAGATGGATTGATACCAATGAAACTTGCTACCTGCTTACTGTTTTCAAAATCTTCGAATTTACCAAAAAAACCTATTATGACAACTGCGGTTTTAACTCCAACACCATTTATGCTGAGAAGACGATCATAAACATCTGAATAATGTTCTTTAACTATTTGGAGTAATTCTACCTCAAACTTTGAAATCTCTCGCTCTGCATTTCTTATAAGTTGTTTAAAACTTTTAATAACGGATTTAACCTGCAAAGGATCTTGTGCTAAAGCTTCCAATCTGTTATAATAGCCCTCCTTTGTTTCAATTAAAGCATCAATGGCTCTTAGTATCTTGATTATCTTCTGACGCTCAATTGAACGCGGTTGGAAAAGAGATACTTTCTGCTCATAACCATACTCGGCAATCAGCTTGGCATCTACTGCATCTGTTTTGGCACGGATCATTTTCATCTGTGCAAAACGTTTGATAATCAAAGAATTGATTATGCCAACCTTAAAACCTTGCTCATGTAATAATGTTGCCAACCGGAGATGATAAACTCCTGTTGCTTCCATTACAAAAAGACAATCATCTTTCTCACTTACAAAACTTCTTAACATCTTTTCAATGTCCTTCTTATCATTATTGATAAATAATGCTTTGTGCTGATATCCATTGTAAACGGATAAATCTAATTTTTTCTTTGACACATCAATACCGACTATTAATTTCATTTTACGTTCCTTAAATGGATTTGATGTGGAAAATCTATCATCGCAATTATACAGGCTCTTGCCTAGTGTACTGTTCAGATTTAAAAAAGAAGGTGGGTTTAGCATTCTGAACGGTTTGGTTAACCAATGACGAGCCAAACTTGCTCACCTTCTTCCACATCATTTTTATGATTATCACATTATTAAGAACATTTTGTGTCAACATACGATGACGTATTATTAATCACTTCAACAACAATTCTTTCTTTGTTTTTTGTACTTTCCCATTTGATCTCAGTTCAAAAAAATAAATACTGGTGGAAACACTTTTACCATTCATATCTTTTCCATTCCAAGTTACTGAATATATTTTACTTCCAACTTGTGTCATCCTGAGCGTAGTCGAAGGATTGGAAGTAAAACCATAGCTATTGCCATTGCCTGACACTTCGTCTCCGCTCAGTGTGACAGACAGTGTTTTTACCTTCTGCCCTTTAATATTATATATATGTATTTCTGTGCCCTCGGTGTTATCTATGGTTAGATTAAAAGAGATCGTTGTTTCAGAATTGAAGGGATTGGGATAGATCTACATAAGTATAAAGTGTTTCCCATAATGTGTAAAAGCTAAGTGCTATAAAATTAGGAGTAGAGACGTGCGGATGCCAATATTCAAAAGTAAATATTCCATCATAATGACAAGCCATATTTCCGTAAATTTTTCATCTTCTTCTCCAATAGCAGCAACAAATAACTGCTTCGGTTTCAATTATTACACTTGACATTCAAAAGCCTCCCAAAATAAATCTATTTATAAAAAAAATGATGAGGAATTATATGAGCAAGAAATCATTTACCGTAAATCTAAATGAAGAAATAATTGCCAAGATCAATAAGCTGGCAAAAGCAAACAAGCTGAAAACTTCGGAATTAGTCAGCTGGATATTGTTGAATTTTGTGAACAATTTCGACATCCTGAAAGACAAAACACAAACCGAACAAACAGCGGAATCTGATGATGAAGAATATGTGAAATATTACGAATCCCTGCGTAAAATTCTTTCGACCGAAGATATTCCAAAAGATGCTAAAGAATTTCTGGTAGGGTAAGAATAGCTGGTTAGTAGTAAGCAAGTAACTGAATCCCTTGCAATTTTCTTTCAACGCTTCTCTTGAAGCTAAAAGGGAAACGTAGAAACAATGAAAGAGTAATGATTGTCTTTCTGCGACTTCCCGTATTCTTCCTTAGTTATAAGGGAGACAGCAGAGGGATTCAAAAAAAAACTTCTAAGCATTCACTTCAAAGTTTTTCAATTATTAATTCGTAATTTCTAAATTCTTAATTATTTCAAAATTCTTTTCGAAATCACAACTCTTTGTACCTGGTTTGTTCCTTCATAGATCTGGCAAAGTTTTACGTCTCTCATTATCTTTTCTACCGGATATTCTTTGGAATAACCGTCGCCAGCCATCACTTGCACAGCGTTAGTAGCAACTTTCATTGCCACATCGGATGCATACATTTTGGACATGGCAGAAAGTACTGAAACGTCTTTTTGATCATTATCATAAGACCAGGCAGCTCTCCATGTCAGCATTCTGGCAGCTTCAATTTCGGTAGCCATATCAGCCAGCATAAATCCCACAGCCTGGTTTGCTGCGATCGGCTTGTTAAACTGGATGCGATCTTTGGCCCAATCTCGTGAAATTTCATAAGCTTCTCTGGCGGCACCCAAACTAAGCGCAGCCACACCGGTCCTGGTTCTATCAAAAGTTTTCATCGCAACCATGAAACCGCGACCTTCTTTGCCTAATCTATTTTCTACCGGAACTTCAACATCGTTATATTTTATCTCGTTTTGCACAGAAGCATGCTGGCCCATTTTTTTCAATTTACTCACGATTTCTACACCCGGAAGATCGGTAGGAACGATGAAAGGCGTAAGGCTTCTGGCACCTTTTTCCGGATTCGTGAGAGCAAATACAGTATGGAAAGCTGCAACTTCACCATTTGTGATGAAGCGTTTGTGACCGTTCAAAATATATTTATCACCTTTTAGAATAGCGGTGGATTTGATTCCTGCTACATCAGATCCGGCATTGGGTTCTGTAAGGCAATAGGCAGCAACAGCTTGTTGTTCTTTGATAAGACCGAAATATTTTTTCTGCTGATCTTCCGTTCCACTAAGAAGCAAAGGAGTGAGTGCAAGTGTATTTGCATCGATGCAAATTCCTATTCCAACACATGCTGCACCCAGTTCTTCGGATCCCAAAGAACTTTCAAAAATTCCAAAACCATTTCCACCCCATTTCACTGGAACGGGACCATTCATCAAACCTTCTTTATATGCTTGTTTAACAATATCCCAGGGAAATTCGCAAGACTCATCGTACTTCATTCTGTTGGGACGAATGAATCTATTTGCGAAATCACGGTATTTTTCCTGTATCTCCAGCTGCTTAGTTGTTAATGAAAAATCAATCATTATATCCTCCATTTTTAAATTTTTACTATTCATTTTTTAAAAGTATTTGTGTCAAACAAAAAAAACAAGGCACATATTTCAGGCACTCTTGAATAAGAATGCCCTTTTTATCTTCTATGTCTTATTTGCTAATTAGTTGTCAATTTTACACATACTCCCAGAAATTCATAAAATCAACTATTGTAACAGATACATAAATAATGTAATTGCGAGCAAAAAATGTCTTGAAAAAGGTGTTTACAAAATATACATCTTTGAAAATTTAGTCATCAAAATCCATATAATTCCTTGACTCTTGAATGTGAAAATTAATTTGGTTGCAACATGAAATTTAGAAAAATATGCTCTGAACACCAAAGATTAACATCTAAAATGATGAGAAACTCCAATCCCGTAACCATAACTTTATGGATTATAAACGATTAAAAAAAATATAAACCCTAGGAGGTAGTTTTGGATATAATTGTATGTATTAAACGTGTTCCGCAAACTTCAGAAGCAGAAGTGAAGATTGATTCCACCGGAAAAGACATCGTGAAAGATCGTCTTACTTTCGATACTAATGAATCTGATACTTATGCTCTGGAGCAAGCAGTTTTAATGAAAGAAAAATTCGGTGGAGAGATCACAGTTATATCTCTTGGCGAAGAAGATGCAGAAGATACTTTACGGATTGCTCTGGCAAAAGGTGCGGATAATGCCATCAGGATCAAAGCTGAAGATTTTGATGAACTAGATGCTTTCCAGACTTCTCAAATTTTAAAGACAGTCATCAAAGATCTGAGTTATGACATTATTTTTGCCGGCTGTATTGCCACAGATGATGCCTATTCTCAGATCGGTGTTACATTGGCTGAACTGTTGGAAATTCCTCATGCAGCTTTGGTTATAGATTTTGATGTGAACGAAAATAGAGCAGATGTTCATCGTGAATTGGAAGGGGGTCTCATCGAGCATCTTGATATTTCCCTGCCAGCACTTTTCACTATTCAAACCGGTATCAACGAACCGCGATATGCTTCTCTCATCGCGATCAGACGAGCAGCTAAAAAAGAAATTCAGATTATTGGAAAGGATGAACTTCAGCAATCTGAATTTATCAGTAATTCTGTACTGGAAGAATTATACGTTCCTCCAATTTCCAAACAAGTTGAACTTCTTGACGGTACAGCTGCAGAATCGTCATCAAAACTTGCTGGAATTTTCAAAGAAAAAGGATTAGTTTAGGGGGAAAGCATGTCTGAAATATATATATTAATTGAGCATCGTCAGAACGAAATCAGAGATATCAGTTATGAGCTTTTAGCTTGCGGTCGGAAACTTGCTGAAGAACACAACTCCACAGTAACGGCTGTAATTCTTGGCTATAATACAGAAAAAATTGTAGAAAAAATAGAATCTCAAGCTCACAAGATTATGGTATTCGATAACGAAGTTTTTAAAGAATTTAACGCTGAAACATATCAGATTGCACTTGCAGATCTTATACAAAAAAATAATCCATTTCTTTTTTTGATCGGGCACACAGCTTTTGGAATGGACCTCTGTCCGGCTCTTGCTACGCAACTGAATATTCCATTCACCACAGATTGCCTGGATGTGGAAATTTCCGAAAATAAGCTAAGAGTTGTAAGGCACATGTTTGATGGAAAATTAGCGGCAAAAGTGCTTTTAAGAGAAAATCCATCTTATATGTTAACTATACGGGCAGGATGCTTTCCTGCAGCCGAAAGTAACCTGAAAACAGAAATAGAAAAATTGGATTCACTAGTTTCCGAAACTCCTGATTATCGCAAATTTTTAGAGTATATCGAAGCAGTTGCCGGAGATGTGGACATCACAAAATCCGATATTGTTGTAGGAATTGGTAGAGGGATCAAAGAACAGGATAACCTGGCAATGATTGAAGAATTTGCTGCTTCTATCGGAGGAGTAGTTGCCTGTTCTCGTCCTATTGTTGATGCAGATTGGCTTCCCAAAGACAGGCAGGTTGGCTCTTCCGGCAAAGTCATCAAGCCAAAGCTTTATATTGCAATTGGTATTTCGGGTGCGTTCCAACACGTGGCTGGAATGAAAGGTGCAGAAACAATCGTTGCCATCAATAAAGATGCAAATGCACCCATTTTTCATGAAGCTGATTATGGTATCATAGATGACCTGTTCAAAGTTATTCCCGTGTTGAAAGAGAAGATTGCTGAATTGTAATAGATAAAACTGAAATAAAATTGTTAATTTTTTGGGAAATTAAATGAAGAAAACCGGAGTTTTCGTTTGTCATTGCGGTAAGAATATCAGTGCAACCGTTAATA
>JAOZPK010000075.1 GCA_029932755.1 Candidatus Cloacimonadota bacterium
CACCATAACTAAAGAATCTATATTTCTCTTCTACAGCAATTTTGTAAGCATTCATAATATTTTCATAACCTGCAAAAGCAGATACCAGCATCATTAAAGTGGATTCTGGCATATGGAAATTTGTGATCAGCCCATCGATGATTTGAATTTCTTTGCCGGGATAGAGAAAAATATTCGTCCAATGTGAACCACTGTTAAGTTGTCCATTTTCAGCAAAACTTTCCAGTGTTCGTGTAGTTGTTGTTCCTACTGCTATGATTCTTCTACCATCTTTTTTTGCTTGGTTGATCTTTGCTGCAACTTCTTGCGCTATCTGGCAGTGTTCACTATGCATTGTATGATCTTTTATGTCATCAGTTTTTACCGGACGGAAGGTACCCAAACCAACGTGCAGAACAACTTCCAAAATATCAATACCCTTTTCTCTTATCTGCTGCATAAGCGATTTTGTGAAATGCAACCCGGCAGTTGGTGCTGCTACTGATCCGCGTTCTTGGGCATAAACAGTCTGATAGGTTTCTTTATCTTTGTTAGTTGATTCTCTTTTTATATATGGCGGAAGCGGTACGTTTCCAATATTTTCAAGAATATCCCAGAAATTACCTTCCCAATAGAATTCAATAATTCTGCCACCTTCTTCAGAATAATCAACTATTTTTGCTTTCAGCTTTTCATTAAATGTAATTTCAGCACCGATCTGTAATTTACGTCCCGGTTTTACCAGGCATTCCCAGCGGTTTTCAGTTTTTTGTTCCAGCAAGAACACTTCAACTTTTGCGCCTGTTTTTTTTGTCCCAAATAAACGTGCAGGAATAACTTTTGTATTATTAACAACTAAAATATCTGAAGGTAGCAAGTGATCAATGATATTGCTGAACTTTTTATGTATAATTTTTCCGGTTATCTTATCCAAAACAAGCATTCTGCTTTCAGAACGTTTATCTTTTGGGTGCTGAGCTATGAACTCGGCAGGTAGGTCGTACCAGTAGCTACTTTTTTTGGTAAGGGATATTTTCTGCATTTTTTAATATTGCCTTAAAACTTCCAAAAACTATTTTACTGCTCATTTTTACTGGAATTTTATACTCATCAGCTGTTAACCAAACTAAGATCTTTCCGGTCTGCTTAAATATTGCATCACCTTTTAAAATCGGTTCAACTACAAAGCAATTTTTGTCTCCAAAGATAGTTTTCATTTCTTCAATTCTATGAACGATCACATCGGCAGGATAATTTCTGCCATCAGCAGTTACATTTATCGTTAAAGTATCTCCAACTGCAAATTCCTGTAATCTCAAGTAATATAAAGCACTCAAAATATCCTGTGTATTTGTTGGTATTTCCATTCTTTTTTCTTTGAATTTTTTGGTTTTACGTCCGAATTTTGTATAGATTGTGAAATTCTGTTCAGGATAATAAAAATGGATTCTATACTGACGATAAGAACCTTCCTGAAGTTTTTTTGTAAATCTACGAGTAACAAGTTTATTCTTATCCCAAATTGATTCAATCTTATCACGAACTTTGTAAACATTATCGAAGAAAGAATTCGTTTTAGCAAGCGATTCAATCTTGTAGCATTCTGTTGAGTCTTTATAAATGTGAGAATTTATCTGCATTGTTGCTTCACCAGCTTTAATAATGCCGTATTTGATATTGAAGGTTAATCTCTCTCCAATCTCGAAGGCAGATAATTGAATACTGAAAACGATAATGAGTTGAATAATTAATTTCTTCAGCATTAAAATTCCTCACTACTTCCCATACTCAAGCTTTGGTTTTGTTCTCCAAAACCAATGTCAAGTCGAACATTTAATCTATCATTCATCAGAAAAGAAATCCTTAATCCCACACCATAAGAAAGTTTAAATCCATTCAATGAAAATTCATCCATACTTCCGGCAACTTCGCCTGTTTCCAGAAATGTTACAAATCCAAATCTTTTTAGAAGAGGATGTGACCATGGGAATATTCTATTTTCAATTCGGAAGACAATTGAATGTCGATCGATGAATTTATTGGCGGTTACAGCTCGTATATTATCATTCAGATATGACATCTTATGGAATGGAACCTCATCTGAAATCGTTGAAAAATAACCCTGAAAAGCTAATATCTGATTAGAAAAAATTGATAAATATTGTCGAAGATCTATTTCACTTCTAATGAAACTATAATCACTTGCAAAAATATCAGAGAATAAAACAGATTTAAAATTATATAAGCATCCATTTTGCGGATAGGTATCCGAATCACGTGTATCATAACTGAGATTTAATCCGACTCCCGAAGTTATATTATCTTCACTGCCGGGTATATCTCCAATAGCAAGTAATCCGCTCTCTTCCAACTTTTTTATCTGAAAATGTGTAAATTCATAAATAAAAGCTGTCTGCCAGATATTGGTTATTTTTTTCCTTATTTCAAATTCAATATCATATTCTCGCTTTGTATATTCTTCTTCTACATTGGAAATATGTTTATTCCCAATGCCATAAAATATGCTGGGCCAATGTTTGAATTTTACGTTAGCCAAAACTGTAAATTTACCATTGTTAAGATGAATTTTTGGCAATAAATGAATTGAATATTGCTTCTTTTCACTAACTTCGGTTGAAAAATAAATTAGGTTCTTAAAGGAAGTAGAATCATTCTCGATGCCGCCATAACGCAGATAAGCAAGTCCTCCGGCATAAATTCCTGTTTCATCTGAATAACCAAGTGAAGGATAGACAATATACTCAACTTTTGCAATGAGAAGTTGATACAATGTCATTAATAAAATAGTTATTGTGGATATTTTTTTCATTAATTAGATCTTGCCGCCGGTTATAAAGAATTCTTCTCCGGTAATATAAGAATTATCTTTAGAAAGGAGAAATTCACAAAGTCCGAAAATATCCTGAAAGGAAGCACAGCGTTTTAATGGTGTTTCTCTTAATTTTTCTTCATAATATTCCTGGCGGAATTTACGATAGCTTTCTGAGAATTGGCTGTCATCTATCTTGATAGGTCCGGGAGAAATTGTATTCACAATAATATTACTGGTAGCTTCTTCAGCAGCAAGAGTTCTCCCAATATTGGCTATCCCTGCTTTCGAGGCTGCATAAGCAGTGCCTTTAGGAAGCCCAATCCGTGAAACATTAGAACCAAAAAGTACGATCTTGCCGCTATTATTCTCTTTAAAAAATTTAAGTGTAGTTTTTAAAATATTGAATGTCCCAACCAAATTTGCATTAATTATATTTTTCCAAAGTTCAGGGTCGGAATCAGCTAAAGATTTGATAGCATGGCTTCTTGCGGTTGCTGTATGGATCAGGCGATCCGGTTCCCAACCTGTTTCTGTAATAGCTTTTGTCAGTTTAATTTTAAGGTTTGAATAATCGGACAGATCTACTTGGAAAACTTTAATTCTATCAGAATGATCTTTAACTAAATATTTTATGCGATGATCGTTTTTGTGAATGATCAAAATCAAGTTTTCATTTAGTTCACAATATTTATTTGCAAAAAATGAACCTACATTTCCATTTGCACCTGTAATAATGATTGCGCTATTCTTCATATTTTTTTACTTTTTTGTAGATTTTAAAATAACATCAATGATTTGATGAGCTACAGAAAATTTATTACCGATAAGTTTGATTTCTGCTCCTTCACCCAAAACTAGGATTTCAGTATCATCCTTGCCTGAAACATTTAGATTGTTTGCACAAATGAAATCCAGGTTCTTCTTTTCTATTTTTTGGAGAGCATTTTCTTTTAAGTTTTCAGATTCAGCAGCAAACCCAACTAAAATTTGATCACTAGTTTTTCTTTCACCAAGCTCTTTTAGAATATCTTTGGTTCTTTTTAATTTAAGGTTTAGATCACCAGATTTTTTTATTTTTTGTTTGGAAGGCACTGCGGGTTTGTAATCAGCAACTGCAGCTGTCATGAATATAATATCAGAGTTCGAGTACTCTCTAAGAACAGCACTATGCATTTTTTCTGCCGACACTGCTTTTATAGAATCCAAATATTCCGGGACATTTACACCGATTGATGAATGAATGAATTTAACCCTAGCTCCTCTGATATGAGCAGCTCGAGCGAGTGCTAACCCCATCTTTCCGGTAGAATAATTTGTGATAAATCGCATAGGGTCAATTTCTTCCTGACTTGCACCAGCGGTAACGAGGACATTCCTACCAAATAAGTCTTTCTTATATTTAAGATACGTTATAATATAGAAAATAATTTCTTCATTCTCAGGATAGCGTCCTTTCCCTTTATAACCGCAAGCAAGAATTCCAAATTCAGGTTCCATAAAGAAATAACCTAAATTAGAAAGCTTTGTAATATTCTCCTGAACTATTGGGTTTTCATACATATGTATGTTCATGGCGGGAACGAATAGTACGGGAACTGTTGTCGCCATTATTGTTGTAGAAAGCAAATCATCCGCAATGCCTGAAGCAGTCTTTCCAATTATATTTGCAGTTGCAGGAGCGATGACTACCAGATCAGCCCAATCTGCCAAAGATATGTGTTCTATATCAGATTCAGCATCGAACATTTTAGTGATAATCGGCTGATGTGTAACTGATTTGAACGTGATTGGACTCACAAATTCACAAGCGTGGGAAGTCATGATAGTTTTAACCTCAGCACCCATATTAGTGAGCTTGCTGGCAAGATCAACCGCCTTGTAAGCTGCTATCCCACCGGTAATTCCCAATAAAATCTTTTTATCTTTCAGCATCTTTGAACTCCGTAACCTTAAGTTAGCAAGGAATTTGCCATTGGCTTTTTTGTAAAGCTATTTGTTGATTACAATTATGTGTTATCAATAACTTTAACAGCATGAAAAAATAGTTGAAAGGAACAGATGGGGAAACAGAAAATTCTTAATTCTGGATTAGGAATTCTGATCTATTGATTACAATTTGGGTTTTAGATTGACTTTTTAAAGTAGATTTCAAAAAGTTTAACAGAATGATAGATTCAAAGATAAAAAAACGTTAAGTATTTAAAAAATTAAGGAGGAAAGATGAGAAAAGCGTTTTTAAGTTTATTATTAATAGTAATGGTTACAGCTCTATTTGCTGGTGTTCAGGAAAAACTGGAACAATTTGGAAAAGATAATGGTATTGTGTATGTTAAGCCTTTGGTAACAGCGTTTGGAACTACAATGAATACAGGACTTTTCAATACAGCAAAAGTGCTCAAACCATTTGCTTTTGGTTTAAATGTAAATATGATGTTGGCTTTTGTACCCGATGAAGATAAAACATTTTTGCCTACACGTCCAGACTTATATCTTCCTGGAACAGAGATATATCTTTATGAAGAGCCAACAGAAGAAACTGCTACGGTTTTCGGTGAAGATGGGACAACTATTGTACATAATTCGGCTTTAGATTATATCCCAGGAGTAGAGGAACTTGATATTCAAATGCCGAATGGAGCGAATTTACCGGCAGTTCCATTCTTAATGCCTCAATTCAATTTAGGTTTACCTTTTGGAAACGAGATAATGATTCGCGGTTTTCCAAAAGTTGAGATCAGCAAAGATATTGGTGATCTAGGTTTTTGGGGTATTGGCTTGAAGCACAGTATAAGCCAATATATTCCGCTTATTCCAATTGATGTAGCAATTCAGGCAGCCTACCAAAATCTTTATGTTGGGGAACTGCTTACATTTTCAAATCTAAATGCAAATCTTGAAGTAAGTAAGAAACTTCTTATGTGGACACTTTATGCCGGTGTAGGTTATGATAAAACAGATGTTGCAGCGGATTATACATATGAATATACAACTCTGGTTGAAGATGAAAATGTTCCAGGACTTTATTTACCCGGTACAGCAGAACAGCATATTAAATTTGATGTTGCTGGTGAGAATGAAATGAGAGCCACAGCTGGCATTAGATACAGTTTGTTACTTCTGAAACTTTATGCAGATTACACAATAAGTAAATATTCAGTATTTAATGCTGGGATTGGAGTTTCATTTTAGTGGAATTTGATGAAGTAATAATTTCGCGAAAAAGTGTAAGAAGTTTCCAGGATAAAGAAATTTCTGAAGAGATTCTAAATACTATGATGGAGGCAGCTCGGCTGTCTCCATCTTTTCAGAACAGACAGTGTTGGCGGTTTGTAGTTGTACGAGATAAGAATATAATAAAAGATCTGGCACTTAGAAGTGGAATGGTCAGTAAGGTTAACTTCTTTATTAAAGATGCTCCGGTAGTTATTGTTGCTTGTGCCGATCCCGCAAAGAGCGGAACAATAAATAATCAGGATTATTATTTGGTTGATACTTCTATTTCTTTTCAACAAATGATGCTTGCAGCCTGGAATCATGGAGTTGGAAGTTGCTGGTTGGCTGCATTTAACGAACGATACGTCCGTGAAATTCTTGAGATTCCCCAAAATATTAGAATTGTAGCTCTCAGCCCATTTGGTTATCCAAAAGAAAAGAAATCATTATATGAAAAGGCTGTAAAAGTGTTTGCACAAAGTAAGAAGAGAAATGAAATAAAAAATATAATTTGTTATGATAAATGGAGTTTATAAAAAATATTTAAATACGATATGCATAATTAAGATTTAATCGGAGTATAAAATGAAACTAAAAAGAGAATTTATAGAGAAATTACCAAAAACAGATCTGCATGTTCATCTGGATGGATCAATTAGAATTTCCACAATTGTTAATCTTGCAAAAAAACAAAAGATCAAGCTTCCAGTAGATACAGAAGAAGAATTAAAAAAAATTGTATGTTGTGATGAAAATTGTAAAAGTTTAGATGAATATCTAAGGGCATTTGATATAACTTTAAGTGTAATGCAAACAGAAGATGCACTAATTAGAACTGCTTTTGAACTTGCAGAAGATGCAGCAAAAGAGAATATAAGATATTTAGAAGTACGCTATTCTCCAATTTTACACACACAAAAAGGACTTAAATTAACTGTTATCTCAGATGCTGTACTAAAAGGTTTGCGCGAAGCTGAAAAAAAATATGATATCAGAACCGGAGTAATTATTTGTGGAATTCGTAACATGGATCCTGATAAATCGTTAAGATTAGCAAAGCTGGCTGTTGCCTATAAAAATAAAGGTGTGATAGGTTTTGACCTTGCAGGTGCAGAATACAATTATCCTGCAAAAGATCATATGGAAGCTTTCTATCTTGCGTTGAATAATAATATAAATATCACAATTCATGCAGGTGAAGCTTATGGACCCAAGAGTATTCATGAAGCATTGCATTATTGCGGCACTCATCGTATTGGGCACGGAACCAGATTAATAGAAGATGGAAGTCTTTTGAACTATGTTAATGATCATCGTATTCCCTTGGAAATATGTTTAAAGAGTAATATGCATACAAAATCAGTTCCCAGCCTCAAACAACACCCATTAAACTTTTATCTTGATTACGGATTGCGTGTTACACTTAATACAGATAATCGCCTGGTTTCTGATACAACTCTTACGGATGAATATATGATCGCAATCAATGAACTGGGATTGGATTATACAGATATAAAGAATGTAATAATCAATGGATTTAAGAGTGCATTCATACCATACCGTGAACGCGTTGTTCTACTGAACAAAGCTTTAGCCGAAATGGAAGTTTTGGAAGAGGAAGAATTAAAAAGTAAAATTAAACTTGGTGATAATATCTAGTCGAGAGGAGAAATGGAATTACTTTATTTAGCTGTAGGAATTTTAATTGGTGTTATAATTGGCTTACTTCTGTTTTCAAAAAAAGGGAAACAAGATGCTAAAATTGAAATATTAAATAGTGAATTACAGAAAACTGAATCTGAATTGAGTACCGAAAGAGAAAAATACACAAATTCTCAATCAGAAATTTCCAGATTAGATACATTAAATCTAAACCTGCAGGAAAAATTGAACGATCAGAAAAAAGAGTTGGAAGAACTACAAGTAAAATTTACAGATGCATTCAAGAATTTGGCAAACGAAATTCTGGAAGAAAAAACCAAAAAATTCACTGAACAGAATCGTGCTAACCTTGATGAAATTCTTAATCCACTCAAAGAAAAGATTAAAGATTTTGAGCAGAAAGTAGTGCATGCCGATGAAAAGAATAGGTTGAGCAATGCTTCATTGATAGAGCAGATAAAGGGATTGAAAGATCTGAATAAAAAAATTAGTGATGATGCAAATAATTTAACCAAAGCTCTAAAAGGTGATTCTAAAATTCAAGGAAATTGGGGAGAGGTGATCCTGGAGAGAATTCTGGAAGAATCAGGCTTGAGAAAAGGAATTGAATATGAAGCTCAAGCTAAAGGAATGGGTTTAAAAAGTGAAGAAGGCTCTACTTCTAAACCAGATTTTGTAATAAAATTACCCGAAAATAAACATGTTATAGTCGATTCAAAAGTTTCATTAGTTCATTATGAGCGAATGGTTTCTTCTGAAACTGAAGAGCAAAGAGAAGGTTATCTTAAAGCTTTAAATACATCTGTAAAAACTCATATTGATGGTTTGCACAAAAAACATTATCAAGATCTAAAAGGTTTAAATTCTCCTGATTTTGTTATGATGTTTATTCCAATTGAAGGTATATTTGCAGTTATTATGCAGCATGATAACACGGTCTATCAATATGCTTACAATAAACAGGTTGTAATTGTGAGCCCCAGTACATTATTAGCCACATTGCGTACAATTGCTTTTATCTGGCGGCAGGAAAATCAAACTAAAAATGCCCTCGAAATTGCCCGGCAGGGTGGTGCGTTATTAGATAAATTCAACGGCTTTATTGATGATCTGGAAAAGATCGATGTAAACCTGAAAAGAACTCAAGGTGCTTATGACGATGCAGTAAATAAGCTCTCTACTGGTTCAGGTAATCTTATTTCACGTGCTAAACGAATTGAAGCTTTGGGAGCAAAAGCAAAAAAACAAATTCCTGAGAAATTTATAAATGAAGAGACAATGATTGAATAGACTTGGTTAATTTCTTCTTTTAGATATTACTACAATTAGAATTATTGCAAAGAAAATTACTATAGAAATTGAAACTATTGCATATATCAATGAAAGACTTATTTTAGAAATGTGTTTCACTGTTTTCTTCTCAACTACCTCGGTTTTTGCTTTTTCTTGTGAAGTATGTGATTCAGTTGTCTTTTTTATAACTTTATTTATTTCTTTTTCAACTTCTTGCACTATGATTTGCTCTTCACCGAGTTGAATATAATTATCTTGAATCCAACCGATAATGTTTTCAGATGTTTTAATCTTATACCAAGTTTGATTCTTCACTTCCAAAGGATAAAGAACAGTGACCTTTTCATTTAATTTTGAAGTATATATAGTCTCGGATAAAGAATCAGGAGATTCGTAAATTATTGTATTTTCAACTTTAATTTCTCCATCTCGTATATTGAAAGATTTGATGCTTTCAAGCCTTTTTCTCACTAATTTCAAAAGATAAGTTCCAGAACCTCGAATAGGATATTGAAGAGAATAATAATCATATTTCAAATTAAGGTTCCTATTGTATAAATTAATTACTTCTTTTCTGTTTCCATTTGTTTCATCCAAAATTTTTGCCTCCAAAAATAATATACCTGTTCTTAATGCTTTTTCAGAATAATTTTGACGAATTTCAGAACAAAGTTCTAATGCCTCTTTAGGTTTTTGAAGATCATAGAATTTTATATCAAACATTACATTCAATAAGAATAATGAATAATGTGTGCCAGATTTAATGACACTATGATATATTGCTGGATATTTTTGTAAACAAGAATCAAGTTCTGTTAAGGCAAGTTCAAATTTCTGCTGTTGCCTGAGTATTTTTGACCTTTCAAGAACTGCTAATACATAGGCTAAAGGTGATTCTGTAAGTTCAATTACTCTTTGATAGTAATACAAAATAGATTCGTTATCTAAATGCGAATCATTAATTATTCGGTTGATGTTTTCGAATGCTTGATAATGTTCTGTTGTATTATGTTCATCATATCTTAATATTTTATCCGGAATATTTTGGAAAATTTGAAAAAGGTAATCTAATGAATCATGTATGTTATTTAAACTATACCAATAAATATTTCCAATAACTATATAAGGAGAAGCTGAATCTGGATAATGCTGCATACATATTTTCTGATATTCAATAGCCTTATCATAGTCCTTTTTTCTTAAATATTGTTCTGTAAGTTGATAAAGGATATCTTTTTTAGTTATTTCAAAAATACTGTAGGAATGTTCTTCATCAAAGTTTTCATTTTGTTTAGCTTTCTCCCAAAGAAAACTCAAACAAACTTCATTTTGTGTATGGAAAATATTAATATCAACTAACGATTTAATATCCACTAAATCTACCCATGTTTTTTCATCAACATATACCTGATCCCATCCTTCAGGCATAAATCTTCCAATATGATAAGAGGATTGAATTTCATTTTCTCTGTTAATGATCTTTTTTGCCATAACGGAGACAAGTTTTTGCTTCTTATCAGGGATATAAGAATACTTAAATGGATTATTAGAAGCTATTCCCTTTATTTCAGATATTTTAAAATCTTCAATATTCACCCAACCTAACTTGTAGTTTGATAAAACAATCTGATACCATTCATCTCTGTAATATTGATTTCTTTGAACTAGAGTTTGCATTATATCTTGAACAAAGAAAACATCGCCAATATCTACCGAGTCAATAATTGATGAATTATAGTTTGGTTGAGAGTATATGGCTGATTTTAATGTGATGATTATTCCTGCCTTTCTTAGAATAACTTCATCATCATTTGGGAGTTTCCCTTCAGAATTTTCAACAAGTTTTGTTGGACTTTTTTTATTACTAGTTTTTGGTATATATTGTGAAATTAATGAAGTATAAAAACATAATACAATTAATATTAAAATAATTTTGCTAATTTTTTGTTTCATCTTTTACCTCACATATTAAAGTTTATCATAAGTTTGATCCTAAAGCTTCCCAGCTAATTTTCTCAGCACATAACTGGCAGCCCACATACCCATTATTGCAGGCAAGTATACAACTGAGCCAAGAGTTCCTCTTTTTCTACCACGTCCGGAAACCCATTCTGCTTGTGTTCCAGTTTCAAAATCAAATTGCGGGATCGGCTTTTCATAAGAGTAGATAACCGGAATTCCTTTTTCAATTCCTCTTCTATGAAGATATTTTCTCACTTTTTTGGCAAGAGGACAAACCTTGCTTTTAGAAATATCCACAAGCTCTATCATGGAGGGATCAAAACGGCTAGCTGCTCCCATAGATGAAATTACCGGTATTTTTTTACGAACGCAGGATTCCAAAAGACCTGTTTTAGGACCCAAACTATCAATTGCATCAACTACAAAATCAATGTTTTCCAATAAAAAATCACGCGATTCATGAGCACAAAAATCGGAATAGATTTCAACAATAGCTTTTGGATTGATATCTAATATGCGATCACGCA
>JAOZPK010000192.1:0-1395 GCA_029932755.1 Candidatus Cloacimonadota bacterium
TCATAAGTTTCTAAAGTTTTAAGGAATTCATAGAATTCAGGATCTTTGTTATAAGCATTTGCATAAATATTAATGGCTTCAGCATCTGCTTTACCTTTGATCTCTTGAGCTGTTTGATAAGCTTCAGACTGAATTTGATCAAGCTCTCTCTGCATTTTACCCAATATCTCGGAAGAATCTCCCTTTCCTTCTGACAAGTATTTTTCTGCGATCTTATTCCTTTCAGAGATCATTCTCTCAAATACTTTCCCTTGAACTTCCTGATTATAGTTCAATCTTTTTATTCGAACATCGATCAAATTGATACCATACTCTGCAACTTTTACTTTTGAAAGTGCAAATATAGAATCTGCAATAACCTGACGACCATTAATGATATTTTCCAGGATTTCATCAGCCAATTTACTATCCATATATTCAGATGTAAACGTCATTTCTCTATTGGAACTTCTTACAATTTCCAGTAATTTATTGGAGCTTATTACATCACGTGTAGTACCACTGATTATGTCATCCAATCTACCATGTGCATTGCTTTCATAACGAGTTGACTCATAAAACTTCAATGGGTCAACGATCTGCCAGCGTGAAAAAGTATCAATCCAAATATATCGCTTATCCGATGTTGGAATCTGCTTAGCTTCACCATCCCATTCAAGTATTCTTTTATCAAAATAATGTACTTTCTGAATAAATGGAATTTTGATACGCAGTCCGGCATTTGTTATTGCATCTCCAACTGGTTTACCAAACTGGGTAATGATCACCTGCTGTCTTTCATCTATTACATAAAATGCATTAAATAATAAAATAAGTGCTAATATTATCAGTATATAGTTTAATTTCATTTTCATTTTAGTTACCTCCTTGTCCAAGATTCAAGAGAGGGAGTACATTATTCGCTTTATCATCAATAATATACTTCTTTTCTACTTTTGGCAAAACTTTTTCCATCATCTCCAGGTAGAGTCTTTTCTTTGTTACGGTTTTGGAATAGCGATAAGTATTATACATCTGGATGAATCGATTAGCATCACCATTGGCTCTATTAACTCTATTTACAGCAAATCCTTCAGCTTCTTCAATTGTTCTTTTCGCTCTACCTTCAGCCTCTGGAATAACCTGATTATATTTTTGCCAAGCTTCATTAATGATCCTTTCTTTTTCCTGTTTTGCAGAGTTCACATTATTAAAAGCAGGTTGAACTGCTTCCGGTGGATTAACATTCTGCAAGTTGATCGTAACAATCTCTAATCCTGCTTCATAAATATCGAGTTGCTCTTGAAGCATTAGCTGAGATTTATCTGCAATTTCTTTCCTGTTGAGCACAATAACTTCATCAACACTACGATCACCGACAACTTCCCGGATCACAGATTCTGATACATCCCGCAT
>JAOZPK010000192.1:1495-2985 GCA_029932755.1 Candidatus Cloacimonadota bacterium
ATTTTCGGCATACGATCTCCTTATTTTTTCTTCATGAAAAAATCTATTGTTTCCTTTACACCAACAGGCAAAGAGAATTTAGGTTCCCATCCAAATTCACTCTTCGCCTTCTCAATATTCAAACAACTTCTTCTAATATCTCCGGGTCTTGCTCCCTCTCGCACAGGTTCAATTTGCGTATTCATCTGTAAAGCAATTTCTCTATAAAGTTGTCCGGTTGTTGTTTCAATTCCGGTACCGATATTAAACGCATCAAGTTCCCCTCTGTCTAATGCCAACACATTAGCATTAACGATATCTCTCACAAAAACATAATCACGGATCATTCCATCCGGTTCTTCATCGAAAGCATAAAAATATGTTTTTTTATTATCTCTGAAATTTGTTATAAAAATGGAAACTACTCCGGCTTCTCCATGAGGAATTTGACGTGGTCCGAAAACATTTGCATATCTTAGAACTGTGTATTTCAAACCATATTGATGATTATAAAAATAGAGATATTTTTCCGAAACATATTTATGAATTGCATAAGGTGAAAGTGGTTTTGGATCATAACTCTCTGTTGTGGGATATTCTTCTGCTTCACCATAAACAGCACCACCTGAAGAGATAAAGATCACCTTTTTTACTTTATATTTAACGCAATTTTGCAAAATATTCAAGAAACCAACTGCATTAACTTCAGCATCAAATTCCGGTTCTTTAACCGATACAGGAACACTTATCTGAGCAGCATGATGATTCACGATCTCCGGTTTTTCATCTTTAAATATCTGTTCCAGTTCTTTTGAACGAATATCTACTTCATAAAATTTTGCTTTGGGATTCACGTTATGTTTAAAACCAGATGATAAATTATCAATAACCACAACATCATGACCAAGTTCAATGTATTTATCTACTATATGTGAAGCTATAAATCCAGCTCCACCTGTTACTAATATTTTCATTTAACCTTCCTATCTTATCACTTTTATCTGATCTGCTTTTGCAGAAACAGAAACTGCTTGATTCAACATTGTTACCTGCAAAATCACTTCTTTCACATCTTTCTGATCTTCCACGTATCCAATAAGTCCTGCAAAAGGTCCTTTTGTAATTTCAACTTTTGTTCCCTTTTCCAGGAATTCTGCTCGTGTAAATTCTACACCTAATTCACGTCCTGAATGGATCTGTTGTAAATCGTTAACTAATTCCATCTGATTCTGTACAGGAAGCCAATAAGCAACATAACCAGTAATAGTAAGTTGTCTTTTCCCTTCATGATCACACTTAACAAAAACATATCCTGGAAACATAGGTTTTGTAAATTTTACTTTTCTGTTTTTATAAACTCGTACACTATCAATTAAGGGAAGATAATAATTTATTCCATATTGTTTAGAAAATTCAGCGAGTTTCTTTTCGCATCGTGGTTTTGTATGAACAACATACCACTCATAATCTCCGTCACCAAGCTTAAGATCACCGAAAAGTTCATCAATTTC
>JAOZPK010000004.1 GCA_029932755.1 Candidatus Cloacimonadota bacterium
TATTTTTGTTAGAGGCTCTTTTTTTTGGGAGGAGAGTAATGTTCCAGATACTTGCTGAAAAGGTAATAAGCGGATTAGCAGCTTTTTCGATGTTGCTTCTCTCTTCCTATCAGGGTAACGAAGCCAGTTTCTCGGCTTATACAACTTCCTTTCTAGATGATAGAATGTTCTTAGAATGTAAATTGGAAAATGCTTTTGAAAACGATTTTGAGGAGATATTTAAATCCGGACAGAGCATTGATATTTACTTTAGTGTTAAAATCAGCGATAGAGATGTGATCATCCATGAAGAAGAATTTAAACATTCTATAATATTTGACCCTCTTACACAATTATTTAGTATTGAGCTTGAAGATCAGGGCTTATCTTTTTCAACTAATTCTTATGATGAATTAAAAATTATTATTTCAAATATTGAATACAGTTTTAAAGATGAAAACATTCATGATTGCACATTAACCTTGAAAGCATATCTTCCTAAAATTCGTTTAATAGCACTAAATAGAGACTTTGATCTTATGATGTTATGGAAATATAATGAGCCTAAACTTACAGCAAAATTAGAAAGTGAAAATCATGAAGATTAATCTTGGAATTAGATCCAGTGTCATTTTGTTATTTCTTCTACTATATTTATCTAGTTTATTTATTATAAACAATTTTTTTGTAAAAAAATACCAGCAATCAAATAGATTATTTTCTGAAATGAAATTCGATATTTCAATATCAGAGCTAACTTTTAATACAAAACAAGACAGCATAAAAGCTCGAGAATTACTGAATAATTTCCGGCAGAACCTGGCTGACTCTGAAATGATGAAACATGAAGCTCAGATCTATTCTATGGCATATTTATTATTATTAATGATATTATCAGTCATAATTTTTATTGCATTTTTATATAGAATAACAAAACCCTTGAACCAATTACAAAAAGCTACAAGAACAATCCGCGATGGTGATTTCTCTGTTTATTTACCGGAAACCGGAATTAAAGAAATTCGTGAACTAAAGCATTCATTTAATAGTATGTCTCGTGAATTGGAGAACACACAGAAGAAATTACTGCAAGCTGAAAAAGATACAATGTGGAAAGAACTATCGCGCATTTTAGCTCACGAGATAAAGAACCCGCTTACCCCTATTCAACTTTCAATTGAAAGATTGGAAGAGAAATTTGAGCTTGATCATAAAAAATTCTATGAGATCTTCCCTGAATCAGTTAGGATCATAAATCAAGAGATCAACAATTTGAAACTTCTGGTTAGCTCTTTCTCTAATTTTGCTAAAAATATCAATCCCGAAATCTCTGAATTTAACCCAAAAACAATTATGGATGAAATCCTTAATTCATATCAGCATAATTTTGAAATAGTAATATCTGGAGAGAATTGTACTATTTTGTTTGATCGAACACATTTTTATCAGATAATCACAAATCTTGTTCAGAACGCTATTGATGCTTCGGGAAAAGAAAGCGACATTATCATCGAAATAGAAAAAAGAGAGATGAATACAGTGATAAGTATTTCTGATTCGGGCAAAGGAATCAATGAAAAGGATATCAATAAAATATTCGAACCATATTTCACTAAAAAGAAAAAAGGAACAGGATTAGGTCTTGCTTTAGTAAAAAAATTAGTTGATATAAATAACTCTTCAATAAGTGTGACCAGTAGGGAAAATGAAGGCAGTTGTTTTGAAATCGTGATTCCGAATAGCTGTTAAAAGACTCAGGAGAAATAAATGAAAGTACTCATTATTGACGATGAAATGAATATATGTCTAACTTTAAAAAATATTTTAGAAGATGAAGGATATGAATGTGATTTTGCTCTCGATAGTAAGAAAGGAATGAATAAATTTGAGAGTATGATACCAGATATCGTTCTTTTGGATGTACGACTCGATGGATCAAACGGCATTGATCTTCTTAAAGATATGAAAAAACTCAGAGAAGATATAATTGTAATAATGATCTCAGGACACAGTGGAATCAAAGAAGCTGTTCAATCTATAAAGTACGGAGCTTATGATTTTCTTGAAAAACCATTAAGCCTCACAAAAGTTAAGATCATCATAAAAAAGGCATTTGAATTCCAAAATATGTCAATAGATTATAGCAGATTAAAAACCAATGAAAATGAAAAATACAAAATAATTGGCAACAGTGAGCCCATTAAAGAACTTTTATCATTAATCGATCGAATTGCTACAAGTGATTCAAAAGTATTGGTTAGAGGAGAGAGTGGGACAGGTAAAGAGTTGGTTGCTTACGCCATTCACCACAAAAGCAAAAGAAAAGATAAACCTTTTGCCAAGTTCAATTCAGCTGCAATTCCAACAGAGCTTATAGAAAGTGAATTATTTGGCTATGAAAAGGGAGCATTTACCGGGGCTGTAGGCAGTAAAAGCGGAAAGATAGAACAAGCACATGGTGGAACACTTTTCCTCGACGAGATCGGAGATATGAGCCTTAAAGCGCAATCCAAGATACTACGTGTTATACAAGAAGGTGAATTCGAGCGGGTTGGAAGTAATAAAACACTTAAAATTGATATAAGACTTATCGCTGCAACTCATAAAAATCTAGAAGAACTTGTACAAAAAGGGGAATTCAGGGAAGATCTCTATTATCGATTGAATGTAATTCCTATTACTGCTCCTCCCCTACGTCAGCATCCTGAAGATATCCCATTGCTGGTAGAATATTTCTCTAATCAATTTTCAAATGAATTAAAACTTCCGCTTAAAGAGTTTTTGCCGGAAACTATCTCAGAATTTCGATCTTGGGAATTCAAAGGTAATGTTAGAGAGCTAAAAAACTTCATTGAAAGATTATACATCCTTGTTCCAAAAATAATTATCGAACCAGATGATATCAATAATCTTGGAATTGCAAAACAACCAGATTCCAACTTTTGGAATGAAACCTTATCTCTTAAAGAAAAGCGAAAGGAATTCGAAACTAAATATCTCTCTATTCAGCTTAAAATAAATGATGGAAATATCTCCAAAACCGCAAAGACACTCGATCTGCAAGTCAGCAATTTATCACGGAAATTAAAAGAATTAAATATTAATTAGAAAAAACGATATAATAGAGTGCTTAAACCTCACATCAATCCTCTTCTAAGAGGAGAGGAAGCTTTTTATACTCCTTCTCCTAGACAGGAGAAGGCTGGGATGAGGTTGATTATGAATAAAATGTTAATTAAGAATAAAGAAAAACAAAGGAGTAATTTATGAAATCTAAATGGTTTTCACTCGGGTGTCTAACATCTGTTGTTATCATTATCATTATGATATTCACAATGTTATTGACATTCGGAAGTATGGGAAAGGGATTTAAGAAACCTATGCCGGAAAAAATAGTTGAAGGGTCGTGGTTAAGAATGGATATTGGCGGGATAATTGTAGATTATAATGAGTTTGAAGATAATCCTTTTGCAGGTTCATTTTCAACTGAGAAAACATCCGTTCATGAGATTGTACACAAGATCAATAAAGCTGCTCAAGATGATAAGATCAAAGGAATTTTACTTGAACCAAAATTTATTACCTGTGGTTATGCTGGTCTGAATGAGATAATGAGTGCTTTAGAGGATTTCAAAAGCACTGGAAAAGAGATTCACGCTTATCTTGATTTCGGTATAGATAGAGATTATTTCCTCTCTACAGTAGCTGACAAAATTTACCTTAACCCTTCTGCATCTGCTGGAATTTTGTTAACCGGAGTTGGTAGAGGAGTACTCTTTTATAAAGATCTATTAGATAAGATCGGTGTAGAGTACACTGTAATTCATGCAGGGAAATACAAAGGTGCCGGTGAAACTTTTTCACGAAATGAATTTTCCGAACCGGTAAGAAAGAATCTTGATATATTGTTTTCTAATCTATATAACTCAATTCTTACTAAAATTGCACAAAACCGAGGAATTGAACTTGCTGAAATTACTAAAATTTATGAGAGGAGAGAGGAACTAGTTATTAATCAGGAAAATGCTCTCAATTACAAATTAGTTGATGAACTTTCTGTAAAAGAAGATTTGTATAATGAATTTGGTGTCACAAAAAAGAACCTGGTTTCTTTTTCTAAATATAAACAACCAAAGTTCAAAAAATCAAACTCTAATATTGCTGTAGTTTATGCTCAAGGTGGAATTGTAATGCAGTCTCAAGGATTTGGTGCGGTAAACATTACTGCCGCCAAACTGAATAAGACCTTAGATAAAATTGAGAAAGATAATGAGATCAAAGGTGTTGTGATCCGAGTGAATAGTCCAGGCGGAAGCGCACTCGTTTCTGAAATGATCCTTGATAGAATTAAGAGATTAAGAAAAGTTAAACCTGTAGTGATCTCAATGGGAAATGTTGCTGCATCCGGTGGTTATTATATCTCTGCAGAATCGGATTACATTTTCGCTGATCCATTTACTATAACCGGATCTATCGGTGTTGTTGCCATGATTCCTAATATTGCTAAACTATCAGATAATATTGGACTTCATGAACAAGATATTTCTAAAGGAAAATTTGCAAATGCATTCAGTATATATACAAAACCGGATGAATCTATGATCAATTCTATACGAATGAGTATCAAAGAGACATATTTAGAATTCAAGCAACGTGTTGCCGATGGCAGAGGAATTACTTTAGATGAAGTTGAACTAATAGCTCAAGGGCAGGTCTGGTCTGCAGAAGATGCATTGCAGAACAAATTAATAGACGAAACGGGAATGATCAGTGATGCAATAAAGAAGGCTGCTGAACTGAGCAACATTGAAGAATACACAATCAAATATTATCCAAAACAAAAGAATTTCTTTGAAGAGATCATCAAAGATAAATTTGATATAGACATTGCTGAAACTGTAATTTCCAACCAGATCAAAGAAAATAGAGGTATACTGAGAGCCTGGCAATTGTTTAAATCAATTAAGAATGATCCCTTGCAGGCAGTTATGCCATTTGAATTAGAAAATTAGAAACCCAATTTAATTTTAAGAGAAGGTGGCTTATTGTCACCTTCCTTTCTATTTTAATGAATATTAAAGTACTTGACTTATAAAGCTTATAAAAAAATTTGCTTTATAATAAAAATATATTTTAATATAATAACACGGAGGAAAAATGAGAGAGTTTAAAAAGAATTTATTTTTAATTGGAATTATTTCGATTTTTGGAATTTCATTACTAATTGCTTCACAAGATCTTTCTGTTCAAGGTAAAAAGAATTTACGATCTGCCAATATGCATTTAGGTGGAGAGAGATATGAAAAAGCGCTTCCATTATACGAATTGGTTTTAGAAGAGAATCCAAATCAAATAGATGCACTTAACAATGTAGCCGCTATTTATTATGATATGAAGGGAGATTATCCTAAAGCACGCGAATATTTCATTAGATTGATAGATGTGATCAATGGTATTTTTGCAGAATATGAAGAAATTAAATTAACGGATGAAAAGGCTGCAAAAAAATATTATAAAACAAACATTAAGAAACTTAAATTGGAAAATATGCTTGAGGATGTTGAACATTTTAGAGATAATTGTATTACGCAAATGGTGAATAGTGGTAAACTAAAAATTCAATCTGAAGAATTTGAAACCGCTATCGAGATATTCACCAATATTGCAGAGATCGTTCCAGATAGTACAATTACATACAGGCTTATGGCTTTATGTTATGAAAAACTTGATGATATGGAGAATGCTAGAAATTACTTTATCAAGACAGCCGAGCTTGATTCAACAGATATTTATGCAAGACAACAAGTCGCATCCCTCTATTATAATGACGAAAAGTTTATTGAATCAGGTAATTGGTATTTAGAAGCTGCAAAAAATGATACTGAAAATCCGGATAATTATTATAATGCCGGACTCGCCTATAAGAATGCCGGAAAAGATTCTTTATCATACAGTGCATTCCAGAAAGCTTTAGAATTTGATCCTGAGAACATGAATATTATCGTTACATTAAGTAATATTGCATTATCTTTGAAAGATAACAAAGCATCCACAATGTATCTGCAAAAAGCTGTTGATATTGATGCTGCAGACGGGACAATAGATAATCCAATGTATGTTACAACTGTCTGCTATAAGCTTTACGGTTTAAAGAAGTTTGATGAGCTTATCAAATATGCTGAAATGTGGCATAATCTTGATAGTTCTTCTCTAGAAGCAGTTCAAATGCTATATAATGCATCGAAAGAGATAAATAACAGAGAGCTGATGGATAAATACAACAAAATGTATCAGGAAATGCAATAATATTTCTATGCGAAAGTGGCGGAGTTGGTAGACGCGCTGGCCTTAGAAGCCAGTGAGAGAAATCTCGTAGGGGTTCGAGTCCCCTCTTTCGCACCATATATTTTTATGAATTTAATATAAAGGAGATAAATTGAAAACTAGTATCAAAGAGAGCAGTCAATGTGTAAGAGAACTTACAATAACAATTGAATCAAAAACTGCGATTGCAGATTATAATAAAATTGTGAATCAATTTAAAAATTATGTAGCTATTCCTGGATTCCGTAAAGGTAAAGCACCTATCTCAATGATCGAAAAATCATTTGGTCCGCAGATCAAAGATGAATTTTACAATCAAAAATTAGGTGATTACTATAAAGATGCAATTGATGCAGAAAAAATTCACCCGATCAACCAAGGAGAAGCTTCTGAATTTGAATGGGAAAAAGGAAAAGATCTTGTTGTTACATTCAAATATGAAGTGATGCCTGATATCAAAGTTGAAAAATATAAAGGTTTAAAAATTCCATTTGAACCCGTTATATTCAAAAAAAAGATGGTAGAAGCAACTTTGGATGAGTATAGAAATAAAATGGCTACTGAAACACCAGTCGAAACTGCTGAGACCGGAAGTATTATTGATGCTACTTTCAAATTTCTAAATGAGAATAATGAAGTGACAAAAGAAGTGAATAGAAAATTTGTGTTAGGTGAAAATCAATATTCTAAATTATTTAATACGAAACTTACAGGCGCAAAAATAGAAGACGAGATCAAAACTAAACTGTTCACTAAATCACAGAAATCTGAAGATGCTGAAATTGACAATAGCATCAAAGACAGAGACTTTCTTGTGAGGATCAATGCGATTAAACGAAAAGATATTCCTAATATTGATGATGATTTTGCCAAAGATCTCGAGTATGATTCTTTGAAAGATCTGAACAGCAAAGTAGAAATTGAACTTAAGGCCAAGATCGAAGAAGATAATAAGAACAATGCAAAAACTGCAGTTCTTGCTCAACTAATTGACGAGAACTCATTCGAACTTCCTCAATCGATTGTGAAACAAGTTGCTGAGAATATGGCAAAACCTTATGCAGAAACGTATAAAATGGAACTTGAGCAAATGACTCAAATGTATATGAGTGTAGCCGAGTTTAATCTTAAGGGTCATTATCTGGTTGAGGAAATCAAGAAGATCGAAGAGATTAAGATATCTAATGATGAAAAAGAAGATATAATTAAAAAAGCTGCTGAAAATGTAAAAATGGATATTGAAAAATACAAAAAAATGTATAAGAATCAAATCGAAAACAACGATTTTATCTACGCAGCTGAAGAAGATAAGGTGATTGAGCTTATTAAAAAGAGTTCAAAATTTGTAGCTTTACCAAAAGAAAATAAGAAACCAACTAAGAAATAATATCAGGGAGTTATTATGGCTTATGTACCAATAGTAGTTGAGCAGAACGGAAAAGTTGAAAGAGCATATGATATTTATTCACGTCTTTTAAAAGATAGAATTATATTTGTGGGTTCTCCTATTGATTATAATGTAGCTAATGTTGTGATGGCGCAACTATTACATCTTGAAGCAGAAGACCCCGATAAAGATATTTATATGTATATTAATAGTCCTGGAGGCTCTATTAATGCAGGACTTGCTATTTATGATACGATGCAGTATATTCGTCCCGACGTTTCCACAATATGTATAGGACAAGCTTCAAGCATGGGTGCATTTCTTCTCGCAGCCGGTGTAAAAAATAAAAGATTTGCTCTTCCAAATTGCAGGATAATGATACATCAGCCTATGGGTGGTGTTCAGGGACAAGCTTCTGATATTGAAATTCATACAAAAGAAATTTTATTCTTAAAAAAAAGATTAAATGGACTTCTCCATAAACATACACAACAATCATTAAAAAGAATTGAAAAAGATACTGATCGCAATTTCTTTATGAGCCCTACTGAAGCAAAAGAATACGGGATTATTGACGAAGTAATTGCGACAAGGAAAGATTCAATATTAGCATTAAAATCGGGAGAGTAGATGGAACAAGAAAACAAATGTTCATTTTGCGGTCGATCTGAAGCTGAAACAAAATATCTGATTAAAGGCATTAGTGGAAATATTTGTGAAGAATGCATTAATATGTGTTCCACGATCGTTGAATCTGAATTTCAGAAGAAGGAGATGGATAACTTTATTCTTCCAACTCCAAGAGAGATCCATGAACTTCTAAATCAGTATGTGATTGGGCAGGAAAAAGCTAAGAAGATAATATCAGTTTCAGTTTACAATCATTATAAAAGAATTTTCAAGCAAAATCCGGAAAATGAAGTTGATATTGAGAAAAGTAATATTCTTATGATCGGGCCAACAGGTTCCGGTAAGACCCTTATTGCTCAAACACTTGCTCGTATTCTCAAAGTTCCTTTTGCTATTGCCGATGCCACAACATTGACTGAAGCCGGGTACGTTGGCGAAGATGTAGAAAACATTTTAGTTAGACTTCTACAAAACGCTAATTATGATGTAGAAAAAGCAGAAAAAGGGATTATCTATTTAGATGAACTTGATAAGATCGCCAGAAAATCTGAAACACCTTCAATAACCAGAGATGTTTCGGGTGAAGGTGTTCAACAGGCTTTACTAAAAATATTGGAAGGTGCAAAAGTGAATGTTCCTCCAAAAGGCGGCAGAAAACATCCACAACAGGAATTTATCGAGATGGATACAAAAAATATTCTGTTCATCGCAGGTGGTGCTTTTTTCGGATTAGATAAGGTAATCCAAAATAGATTAAAGAAAAAAGCTGTTGGGTTTGATTCAGATGTAATTTCTAAAAAAGATATTGATCCGGATTTCTTTAATAAAACGATTCCAAATGACCTGGTGAAATATGGTCTTATCCCGGAGTTAGTTGGTCGTATTCCAGTAATTTCTTCTTTACATGAACTAGATGAGGAAGCTCTTATTGCTATTCTAACCAAACCAAAGAACGCAATCTGTAAACAATATTTAAAGTTGTTTGAAATTGAGAATGTGAAACTTGATTTTGGAATTGATGCTTTGAAAGAAATTGCTCATTTGGCAATTAAACAAAAAACAGGAGCCAGGGGACTACGTGCAATAATGGAAAAATTCATGCTTGATATAATGTATGAAATTCCTGAGATTGACAATTTAAAAGAGTGTTTTATTTCAGCAGATGTTGTTCTTGGAAAGACAGATCCGATATTTGCTTATGAGGAAAAGAAAAAAGAACAGTCAGCATGAAGCATAATTTATTATCTAAAAAGCCAACCTACAAGTAGGTTGGCTTTTTATTTTTTCAACATTATAGTTTTTTTTGACCTGAAACATACATTTATATTTTACTACATATGACAATATAAATACTTAAGAAGATCTTTTGCTTTTATAGCATCGAATAGATGCAATAGTGATTGTCCGCTTATCTCTTCAATTGGTTTTCCAGTACAACGTTCATGATATTTTGTTAAAATTAGTTTTATTTCTTCTATACTGAACTGCACCAATGTATCTTCCATAATATCACCTCGCGAATTAATAAATAATTATGCAATTGCTGTACCAAAAAAAGTAAAACTTTTAAACTTGAAAGATAGCCCTTGATAACCTTTCACTTAAGAATTATGCTCTAAACCTTTTTGCCTATTTAGTGTTTTCTGTAGTGTCAAAATCGACCAATGTATGACATTGTTGACATATATATTTAATAATATTGTCCTTCTACTAATAATACTTGACGAGAAAATTAAATAAAACAAATTTTCCAAAAAATTTATGTACGGAGATATAAATGAACTTAAAACCTCAACCAGTTATAAACAAACGATATAATCTTATATTAGGATTGATTGTTTTTGCCATTACAATTATTATATATTATCTTACAATGGCTCGTTCTCTCTCGTTCTGGGATGCAGGAGAATATATTACATGCAGCAGTATTCTGGGTGTTCCCCATCCTCCGGGCAACCCATTTTATATTTTGCTGGGAAGATTCTTCTCGATCTTTGGAGCTAATGTACCGCATGCTATTGTCATCAATTTCTTATCAGTTCTTTTCTCAGCTTTTGCCATAATGTTCACCTACTTTTTCACAGTTAAATTCATTACAATGTGGATTAAACCAAAAGATGCTTATTTTGCGTATATAGGTGGTTTCCTGGCTGCTTTCTATACAGCTTTTTCATTCACATATTGGAATAATGCGATCGAGGCAGAAGTTTACTCAGGATTAGCTTTTACCTTGAATCTGATTGTATGGCTTACTATGATCTGGGTAGAAAAATCAGAAGATCTTTCACATCAAAATCTTTTACTGTTAATTGTTTATATCTTCTTCCTTGGTTTTGGAATTCATCAAACTTCTCTTCAAATTGCTCCGGCAGTTTTATTCATTGCTGTTTATCCGATGTTAAGAAATTCAATTAGGTCTTCAGCTTTTTGGAAACGAGTTAGTGCCTATACATTGGGTTTAATTGCTATTTATATTATCTTTTTGAATATTGGTAAATCAATTCATATACCAGATCTACCTAAATTCATGTTTGCAGTTGGTTTCTTAGGAATTCTTATATATCATTTAAGAGAAAAAATCTCAAAAAAAACATGGTTATTTGCTTTAATACTCATCGGAATAGCAATTTCAACTCACTTTTTCTTATATATTAGAGCTTCTCATAGACCGTTTATTAATGAAGGTTATCCACATAATTTAAAGCTATTTACAGATTACATCCTTAGAAGACAATACGGCGTAACCAGTATGTTTGTTCGGCGTGCTACATTCCTATACCAAATAAAAGATCAGTTCCTTACATATTTCAGCTGGCAGTTCTTTAAACCTGAGATCATTTCTCAATGGTTACACACACCAAGAGCATTTATTCAATTGTTATCAAATCTGATTGTAACTTTACTTGGTTTTGGTGGAGCCTATTATCATTTTAAGAAGAACAAACACTCTTTTGCTTATTTCTTTTCATTCATGTTCATGGTTTCTATTGCAATGGTTTTTGTAATTAATCTTTCTAATGCCGAAGTGAGAGATCGTGACTATTTTTTTACAACAGCCTATAATTTTTGGACTGTATGGATGGCAATCGGTTCAATTGCCTTGATCGATCTGGTCAGAAAAAAAGGAAAAATACTAACAGGATTACTTATTCTGATTGTTCTGGCTCTTCCCTGTATTAATCTTGCTTCCCAGTATTTTATTCACGATCGTTCCCGAGAATATATTGCTCTAGATTATGGACAGAACATTCTTAATAGTGTAGAAGAAAATGCGATTATTTTCACTAACGGTGATAATGACACATTCCCTGTTTGGTATGCACAAGCTGTTTTTGATCCCGCAGCAAAAGAGTATATCCCTCCAACAAAAATTAATAACAAAGATATTTTTGGAAAGATGTATCAACAAACTTCCATCCCTACAGAAATAACTGAAGTTCTAATAGCAGATGCAATGGAATATAAAAATGAACAATGCAATGGCATTAGAAAAGATGTGACAATTGCAAACTTGAGTTTGTTAAATACCCCATGGTACATCAAACAATTGAGAGATCATGAAGGAGTAGAATTCAACATTCCAGAAAATCATATTGATCTTTGTCAGGATGACCCAAGATCCGCACTTTATCCCAGGAGAATATATAAAGATACTCACTTGAAAATATCCGGTTCAGTACCTGAAGATGAATTCATTGTTACCTTTAAAAAAGATGAAATCTTATATGTGAAAGATCTAGCAGTAATTCAGATCATTAAAGATAATTATGGTAAGCGTCCAATTTACTTTGCAGTAACAACTCCCGATCCCATAGGCTTTAATGACTATCTAAGGAATGAAGGGATGGTGAGTAGACTGGTTCCAATAAAAGGTAAAGACCAGTTCGATATGGAAAGATTGATGACAAATATTGATTCAGTTTATTCCTACCGTGGAATTATGGACAATTCGATCTATAAAGATACAAATATGAAAAGGTTATTGAACAATTACGGCGCAGCTTTTATGCGTACTTCCAGATTTGCTCATTCAAAAAATGATTATGAAAATGCAATTAAATATATGGAAAAAGCAATAGATTTTATTGATAATAAAAGCAGATTCTACAAAGGACTTGCTCAGCTTTATGCAGAAGCATCATTTAATTATTTTGATTCTGACGAAATTGATAAGGGATTCTCATATTTAGAAAAAGCCATTTATTATAATAGGACAGATAAAAATATGATTCAACTCATCTATCAATCTGCAGTATACACTAATGAAATCGCTAGAGGTATCCAGTTGTTTGAAAAGATCCGCGGATATCAGGATTCTGTTGAGATAGATTTTTATATCACTCAATTAAAGGAGCTTCAATAATACGATGCACTGTATGAGAGATAAATGAAAACAGAAATTTACATCAAAGGTGCACGGGAACATAATCTCAAGAACATTGATATAAAAATTCCAAGAAACAAACTGGTCATCGTTACCGGTGTTTCCGGTTCAGGCAAATCATCACTCGCTTTTGATACACTTTATGCTGAAGGACAGCGCCGATATGTAGAATCACTATCTGCTTATGCCCGTCAATTCTTAGGACAAATGGAAAAACCTAAAGTAGATTATATCGAAGGATTGTCTCCTGCTATTTCCATTGAACAGAAAGCAACAAGCAAAAATCCTCGTTCAACAGTTGGAACTGTAACAGAGATCTATGACTATTTAAGAATTCTCTATGCTCGTATTGGAAAGCAATACTGTTATAATTGTGGTAATCCTGTCGGATCTCAAACTGTTGATCAATTGGTAGATCACATTTTAGTAAATCCTGATAAAACAAGATTACAAATTCTTGCACCAATTGTTCAAAACCGCAAAGGTGAACATAAAGAAGAACTGGAAGAAGCTCGGAATGAAGGTTTTGTTCGTGTTAAAATTAATGGAATCATGCGTCAGCTTAGTGAAAAGATCACACTCGATAAAAAAAGTAAACATAATATCGATATTGTTGTTGATCGACTTGTTTTAAAAGATAATATTCGCTCAAGATTAATTGACTCGGTTGAAACTGCTTTAAAACTAACTAATGGTTTTATAAAGATAGAATATCTTGATGAAGATCGTATTGAAAATCTATCCGAAGCAAATTCCTGTCCGAGTTGCGGAATCGGTTATCCTGAACTTACTCCTCAGCATTTCTCGTTTAACAGCCCAATTGGAATGTGCAAATCCTGTAATGGACTCGGTACCAAAATGGAATTTGATCCCGATTTGATAATTCCAGATAAGTCACTTTCAATAATGGAAGGAGCAGTAATTTATTGGGGAACATTAAATAAGAAAAAAAGCAGTTGGCAGTTAAAAAAACTCAGGGCGATTTCTAGAGAATATGGATTTTCTTTAAATGAACCATGGGAAGGACTTTCTTTAACAGCAAAAGATCTCCTTTTATTCGGATCAAGAGGGCAGAAAATTAGATTTGAGTGGAGTTCTAAAAGCGGATCAGGTTCGTTTATGTCTGCGTTCGAAGGTATAATTCCCACACTTTCACGCAGGATGAATGAAACAAAATCTGAATATATGCGAAAATACTATTTAAAGTATATTGGCAATAAAGAGTGCCCGGATTGTAAGGGTAAGAAACTTCGTAAAGAAAGTCTGGCAGTTAAAATTGCTGATTTATCAATCAATGAAATAACTACAATGTCAATTAGTAATGCAATTAAGTTTTTTGAAAATCTTGAACTCACAGGAAACGATAAATTAATTGCGGAAGAAGTTCTTAAAGAGATAAATAATCGTCTTAACTTCCTCGTGAATGTTGGATTGCATTACCTTACATTAGATAGAAAAGCTCCAACATTATCCGGTGGAGAATCGCAAAGAATAAGACTAGCAAGCCAAATCGGGAGCAGTCTTGTTGGTGTTATGTATATATTGGATGAACCAACTATCGGATTACATCAGCGAGATAATACGCGATTAATTAATATGCTGCTCCATCTACGTGACATTGGAAATACTGTTATTGTTGTTGAGCATGACGAACAAATGATTAGAACAGCGGATCAAATAATTGATATTGGCCCTCAGGCCGGAATCTACGGTGGAAAGATAATTTTTCAAGGTAATATTGAACAATTACTAAGATCAAGAAAATCTATGACAGGAAGATATCTATCTGGGAAACTAAGTATTGAGATACCGAAAGAAAGATTGAAGCCGGATAAACGCATTCTGCAGATCAATGGTGCCTTTCAGAATAATCTAAAAAAGATCAATGTGAATATTCCAATTGGTTCTTTCACATGTGTTACCGGTGTTTCAGGATCGGGTAAAAGTTCATTGATCAATCAGATATTATATCCGGCTATGGCAAAAGAGCTAAATAAATCCAGCAGAAAACAAGGTAGTTTTGATAATATTAAGGGTTATGAATATTTTGATAAAGTTATAAACATAGATCAACAGCCAATTGGAAGAACTCCTCGTTCAAATCCTGCAACTTATACTAAATTATTCGATCCGATCAGGAATTTATTTTCCCAAACTCCTGCCGCAAAGTTACGAGGTTATAAACCGGGAAGATTTTCTTTTAACGTAAAAGGCGGAAGATGTGAATCCTGTAGTGGTGCTGGTATAAAACAGATCGAAATGCACTTCCTGCCAGATATTTATGTGAAATGTGAAATCTGCAATGGAACACGTTATAATAGAGAAACTTTAGCAGTAAAATATAAAGGTTACAGCATTTCAGATGTACTTAAAATGGATGTTCAGGAAGCGATTAAGATATTTGAAAAAATTCCTAAAATATATAAGGTTCTTCAAACATTAAAAGAAGTTGGAATGGAATATATTAAACTTGGACAAGCATCCACAACACTATCCGGTGGAGAAGCTCAAAGAATCAAGCTTTCACGTGAACTGAGTAAAACAAGTACAGGCAAAACACTTTACATTTTGGATGAGCCGACAACCGGATTGCACTTCGATGATATAAAAAAATTATTGAAAGTACTTCACAGATTAGTTTCAATGGGAAATACTGTGATTGTAATCGAGCACAACCTGGATGTTATAAAATGTGCAGATCATATTATTGATCTGGGTCCTGAAGGTGGAGATGAAGGTGGAAAGGTTGTTGCAACCGGCACTCCAGAAGAGATTGCAAAGATCAAGAAATCTTTTACTGGAAGATTTTTGAAAGAAATATTATAAGGGAATCTCTTTCAAGAAAGAGATATTATAGGAGTAAATTATGAGTTTAAAATCCGAAATCCTTGAATTATATAATAAAACCAAATTTACAGAAGATGATAAAAATTTATTCTTCAAATTCAGAAATGGACTCAATTCCGGAGAAATTCGTGCTGCTGATAAAATCGATGGAAAATGGATCACTAATGATTGGGTGAAGAAAGGAATTCTTGCCGGTTTCAAGATGGGAATTGTTGTTCAACAAGGTAATTTCATGGATAAAGATACTTATCCCATTCAAGATATCACCAATAGGAAAAATGTCAGATTTGTTCCCGGTGGGTCTTCTATCCGAGAAGGTGCTTATATTGGAGAAAATGTAGTATTGATGCCGCCAATGTACATCAACGTTGGTGCTTATGTAGATGATGGGACAATGATAGATTCTCATGCTCTTGTCGGTGCGTGTGCTCAGGTTGGTAAAAATGTTCACCTCAGTGCTGCTTCACAACTTGGTGGAGTATTAGAACCTATCAGTGCAAACCCCGTGATCATTGAAGATAATGTGTTTATTGGTGGGAATTGCGGGATTTATGAAGGTGTGATTGTTGAGCAGAATGCGATTATTGCAGCAGGGGTCATAATAACAGCCGGAACTCCAATTTTCGATTCTTTGAATAATCAATTTCTTACAAAAGATAAGAATGGTTCTCTGCATATTCCTCAAGGAGCAGTTGTAATTCCTGGTACGCGCCGGATGAAGAGCAATGACGAGTTTTCAATTTACTGTCCAATTATTATTAAATATAGAGATGAAAAGAGCGATAGATCGGTAACATTAGAAGATGCTCTAAGATGAAACCAATAAAATACGCAGATCGGATAACAGGTATAGAAAAATCTGAATTGCGGCAATTATTTGATAAAGCTCCACCTGATTCAATTAATCTTGGTTTAGGAGAAATCCAATTCCCTACACCTAAAATAATTACGGAACGCGCAATTGATATTATCAGGCAAAGAAACATTCGATATACTCCAAATGCAGGATTACCGGAATTACAGAAAGCAATAACAAATTACTATAATATCAAATTAAATAAGAATGTTTGCGTTACAACAGGAGCGGAAGAAGCCATTTTTGTTTCACTTTTCAGCTTTATAAATTCAGGTGACGAAGTACTGATCGCGAATCCAACTTATATTGCATATAAAACAATTATTAAAATGCTTGGTGGAGTAGTAGTAGAATTTGATCTTGATTCAAAATCTAATTTCAAATTGGATCGAAACGACTTCACAAATAGAATTACTTCTAAAACAAAAGTGTTACTTATAAATAATCCTTCGAATCCAACTGGAAAATGTTTCTCAGAAAATGAGATGGATTTTATGGTTTCTAAATGTAATGAAAATGATATATTAATTATTGTAGATGAGATTTATCGTGAATTATATACTGATAAAAAACCAATAACTTTCTTGGATAAAACTGGAAAAATAATTGTGATATCAGGTCTCTCTAAATCTCATTGTATGAGCGGATGGCGAGTGGGATGGACCGTATCAAATGATCCTGATCTTATTAAACCTATCATTATTTCACACCAATATATTTGTACCTGTGCTCCATATATATCTCAAGAAGTTGCAATCACAGCTTTATCCTCAGAAGGTATGAAAGTTCAAAACAAAATACGTTTAGAACTTGAATCTAACAAAAAATTTGTGCTTAAACAATTTGAACAGCTTCTACCAAGTCTTCCCATACTAAATAATACATCTTCTCCATATTTATTTATCAATATAAATATTGATGAGATAATGCTTGTAAATGAGCTGATAAAGAATGGATTAATAGTAATGCCAGGAAGAATATTTGGTTCAAATGGAAAACATTGGATCAGATTAAATTATGCTACTGATAAAAAAAAGCTTGCCAAAGGCATACATATTATAAAAAAAATATTATAAGGTTATTTAATAAATTGTTTTATCGTTTGTTAAATAATAAGGAGGGGGCTATATGAGGTATATTTTCATTATACTATTGTTAATTGTCCTTATTACCTCCTCTCTTTGTGCAAAAACTAAAATAGAAAACCTTGAAAGTAAATTAAGGGTGGTTGTTGCAGAAGAAAAAATCAAAGTTCTAAATTCACTTGCTAAAGAGTATCTATTTCTTTCTCCCGAGCAATCAATTATCTATGGTATACGGGCTGCAGAAGTTGCAATACAATTTCATGATGATATGAATGAACATGAGGCATATAACAATATAGCCAATTCATTTGCACTACTAAAAGATTATGAAGAGACTATCCTCTATCTCGAGAAAGCTCTGAATAAAAGTGAAATAATTGGTGACGCTGAAGTGATCCTTAAAGATATTTATAAAATTGCTGATGTATATAGTACTAGCAAAAACCATACAAAATCAATAGAATATTATAATAAGGCTTTAAAAATAAACGAGATAATGAATAATCGGGGTGAAGTTGCTCTTGCTTTGAATCGTATTGGATTAGAATATAAGAAAGCTGGTCAATACAAGAAAGCTTCTGAGTTTTTTATTAGAGCTTTACGATTTGAAGAAAAAAATGAACGCGTTCTTATTCGCGATGAATATAAGCAGATCTCCGAGTTTTACACATCCAGGGGTGAAGACGAGAAAGCTCTGGAGTATTACAAACTTTTTACTACAATGAAAGATACAATTGCCAGTATAGAAAGTTCTTATAAAATCAGTGATATGCAAGCTCATTATGAAGATGAACAAAGACAGCGAAGAATTGAACTTCTACAAAAAGAGAATGAAATTCGCGAGCTTGAATTACAACAATTAATTCTCAAGCAAGAAAAGGAATTCGATGAAAAACAAAGAAAACAACAAATTGAATCTTTAAATAGGGAAAAAGAATTAAAAATCACACAATTAAAAGTTGCAGAATATGAAAAGAAGAGTATCCAGAAAAAAATTGACTCATATCAGAAAGATAAAGAGATTCGTGAACTTGAACTTGAAAAAAAAGCAATACAAATAAGATCACAAAATTTTACACAAAAGGTTTTGTTATCTGCAATCATAATTATCTCGATATTTACAATATTTGGATTCTATCTCGCATTTACAAATAGCTCAATGAACAAAGCTTTGAACATAGCTAATGCAAAACTTAAGCAAATTGCTAAAACAGATCCCTTAACAGACCTTTCAAACCGTAGAGACATGATTGAAAAAATGGAGCATGAGCAGAAACGTTTTGGAAGAAATGGAAAATCATTTGTTCTTCTTATGTCTGATATAGATGACTTCAAAAAAATCAACGATGATAATGGTCATGACTGTGGAGACTTTATTCTTGAATCACTTGCAAAACAGATGAGAACTACTGTTCGTAAGCAGGATTTTACAGGACGTTGGGGTGGTGAAGAATTTCTTATGCTGCTTCCAGAAACTGATATTGATGGCGGTTTTGCTTTGGCTGATAAGATCCGTAAAGATATTGAAGGGACTTCTTATGTTTTCAACAACATTAAATTAAAATTAACCATGACTTTTGGCGTAAGCGTTTATGATAGACCAATGGACATTGATTATTGCATTAAGATGGCTGATGAGGCTTTATATATAGGGAAAAAGCAAGGCAAAAACTGTGTAATTAAAACAAAACCCAAAGACAAACCAATTATTACCGGTATTGATAGATCAATTGAATCTGCTTAATTGACATTGGAGAAATATACTATGAGAAAATTTATTTTCGCTTTGTATATGTTTTGTTTTCTTCTTAATCTTTCTGCAATAGATAACGTTGGACAATTAAAGTCTTCTTTGTCAAAAATAGAGGGACTTGAAAAAGCTAAAATACTTTATAGACTTGCATCATATACAGATTCTTTAGAAGCAACAGAGAAAATTGAATACTGCGCTCAAGCAAAAAGTATTGTTTCGGATTTAAATAATTATGAATTACTTTCTGATATTTTAGTATTAGAATCTAAGATTTATAAAGAATCTAATGATATTAAAAAATATTCTTCTTCAATAGAAGAATACATCGAATTTTATAAAAAAGTAACACGATTAGAAATAGAAAGCAAAAAAATGCAAGAATCAAAACAGGTGTTAATAAGAAATTCGTTCATAATAGGATTTCTTGTTATTCTTAACATTGCTTTTATTGTTTATTACCGTTATCGTACTAAAACTATTGATCATATTAAACTTATTAAAGCTAATAAACAACTTGAAGAACTTTCACGAAAAGATCCCCTAACATCTATTTCAAATCGTCGTGATATTCTTGAAAAAATAAACTATGAAACATTACGGTTTGAAAGAAATAAGAAAGAATTCAGTCTTGTTATGGGTGATATTGACAACTTTAAATCTGTTAATGATAATCACGGTCATGAGTGTGGTGATTACATTCTAAAGGCACTTGTTAATACAATTATTTCAGGTTTACGAAAACAAGACATCGTAGGAAGATGGGGCGGTGAAGAATTCATTCTTTTATTACCTGAAACCAATTTAGCTGGTGGAGAAATCGCTGCAGAAAAGATAAGAAAAATAATTTATCAAAACAAATTCATTTATAATAATAAAGTAATACCAATTAGTATTACTTTTGGTGTAAGTGAATATTCTAGCGGTAAAGACATCGATAGTTGTATTAAAGAGGCTGATTCGGCGCTTTATAAAGGCAAAGGTAAGGGTAAGAACAGAGTTGAAATATTTAATCCTGAAGATATTTTGATCGGATAAAAACAAAAGGCTGCTAATTGCAGCCTTAAGTACATAAATTGTAGAAATACTTTTTCTATTATTTAAAAAACCTTTTATAAATATTTTGAGAAATTTTGATTTTATCGTTAACACTCATTTCCCTCAATATACCATATCCAGCTTCATCAGCAGACATACACGATACTATCAAATTATCTTCAAATGAAAAATTCATTTCAATTAACATTAGATAATAATCCGTAAGAAGAGGGTCTACCCAACTTCCAGGAATAGTGAAAGTACGATCGGAAGGACTTAGATCGGCATAGTTATCATCCCATGTAGTATAATCTGTTGCCGTGGCATAAAATTCTTGGTATTCTGCATTGGAAGCTAAAGTCCATGATATGGTTGTTGGTTCTGTAATATTCCAATTAGTTGGCCAGCCAACTATAGGAATATATGGTGTATTAATAGTAAGAGAATGATCAGTCCCATTGATCACCGCTTCAACTTGATATGTTTGTCCTTCATCCATATTAGTATATCCTGACCACATATCCATGTAGTTTGACATTACTACATCAATTCCGTTTACAGAGATTTCAACTGATGTTATTATATTATTGCCCATTGGAGTTATTGTAATTATATAATCACTTCTTTGGTTACCCGTTGCTGAAACCAACATATAATAATCGTAATCCTCTGGATCAATTGATGGATCTGTTGTTCCTCCGTTTTCATCATCACTACAACCAGTGATAAAACTCATCATACTAAATGCAAAAATTAAGAATAGAATTGTAAATTTTCTCATTTCTCCTCCCTTTAATTGAATATGATAAATTTTTGTTGTTTGTTAGTAATTTGTCAAATGAAATCTTAGCAATAGATTTACTCAAAATAATAAATAGCTTTGATCGGATCTATTTTTGAAGCTTTGTAAGCAGGATATATTCCAGAGGCAAATCCAATAAATAACGAAAAAGCGATTCCAAGTAGGATACCCTCCATTGGCACAGGAAAACTAAATTTTAGGGCTACAGTAATTACTTTAACCAGCAATGTTGATAGTAGAATTCCAACCAGCGCACCCATAAGAGAAAGCGTGATCGCTTCCAGAATAAAAAGAAGAAAGATATCACGATCTGTTGCACCAATACTCTTTCTAATACCGATCTCTTTCATCCTCTCGTTTATCGAAATAAGCAGTGTACTAAATAATCCAATCCCGCCAACGATTAGAGAAATTGATGCTATAGCTGATAGAGTGATATTCCACTTTTTCATCATCTCATTTATCTCTTTTGTAATATTTAGCATTAATGCACCAATGTCATTAAAAGAAAAATCGTGTCCCATATTATGATTTGCCAATAGATTCTGACGAACAGAATTTTTCATATCAGAAAATTCACTCTCAGAATTTGCCTGAAGATAAATGTAATCTATTGCGTTATTGGTTTTTAGGTATTTTGCCCCAGTTGAAAGCGGGATATAAACAGCTTCAAGTTCACGCTTTCTTTGCCAGGTATTAAAATTCATTCCACTGCTATTAAGTTTGTCGTTATCAAGAATACCAATGATCTTATAGCGATGATTCCCCACATTAATTTTTTTACCTAATGGATTTTTATTTTTAAAATATTCTTCTGCAAAATGATAACCAATAATACAAACCTTCAATGAGTTAAGGCTCTCAAATGAATTGAAGTATCTTCCGGTTTTTATCACATATGTTTTACTTAAAAAAAATTCATTATTGGTAGCTTTAAGGTTTAAGTTTTCTTCTTTTTCATTATAAAGATACTTCTGCCAGCTTTCGATCTGACCATAAATATATTTTGAATTCACATTTTTTTTGATGAGGAGATAATCTTCAAAGGTTAATGGCTTCGCTTCACGTTGAATACTTCTGAACCGATGCCTCATACTACTGGAAATGTTTTCCTCACCAGATGAGGGATAGATGATCAAAGAATTATTCCAACCCATTTCCTTCATACGTTCATTTATCAGTATCTTCATACCATATACTGTGGAAAACATGGTCACAACGGCAAACACACCAATGATAATTCCAAGCAAAGTAAGGAGTGATCTCAATTTATGTGTAAATATGTTCTGGACACTACTACCTAAACTTTCAGAAAAATGCATTTTATCTCGCCTTAATAAACTATATTCTTACATTTGGGACATTCTTTGAATTCACCTTTGTCTTTACTCTTTTTCTCTTCTAAGTAGTAATTCCCACATTTAGGACAGGAAATTGCAACCGGTTTATTATTAGTTATAAATTTACACTCCGGGTAATTTGAGCAAGAATAGAAGAATTTACCTTTTTTATTCTTTTTCTCGGTGATCTGTCCATCTTTACATTCCGGGCATTTAATGCCAATAGTGTAAGGTTCTGTATATTTACATTTGGGAAAATTGGAACATGCTATAAATTTACCGAATCTCCCCTCTTTCAAAAGAAGATCAGAACCACATTTGGGGCACTTTTTATCAAGAGTTTTTGGCTTTAAAATTTCAATCTTGCCATCTTCGCTTCTTGTGAAATTCTTGATATTTTTACATTCAGGAAAATTTGAACAAGCCAAGAACTGACCATTTCTTCCCCATTTTAAAACCATTGGATTTCCACATTTATCACACTTAAGATCTGTTTCTTCCACCGCACTCTTTTTTGCTTCTTTATAATCCACTTCAGAAATTAAAACATTGAGCGATTCGTAGTATTGTTTAAGAAGATTATGCCATTCAACTTCCCCATACATAACTCTATCGAGGCTGTCTTCCATTGCAGCAGTAAATTCCACATTAAAGAACTCATTGAAATTAGATACTAAAAGTTTATTAACAGTTAATCCCAATTCTGTAGGATGAAATCTTTTTGCTTGAAGGAATACGTATTTTCTCAATCTTATTGTATTGGTTATAGCTGCATAAGTAGATGGACGTCCGATTCCTTTTGACTCCAATTCTTTTATAAGAAGAGCTTCTGTATATCGTGCTGGTGGTTTTGTAAAACTTTGTTTTGAAGACGTTTCCTTCGATTTCAGAATATCATCTTTTGCATAACCGTTATCAATTTTCTCACCCAAAATAACTTTAGTATGTGGAAATACAACCAAGAATCCTTTATTCTCAATGGAACTTCCATTTGCACTGAAGATCGCATTACCAATCTTGATTACAAGTTCTTTATTATTCATTTTAACCGGAACCATTTGCGTCGCAATAAATTTTTGCCAGATCATCGTGTATAAATTAATTTGATCTTTTGTAAGATATTGGCTTATACTTTCCGGCGTATTGAAACAATTAGTTGTCCTAATTGCCTCGTGAGCATCTTGAGCAGAATTTTTGTTTTTAAAATATCGCTGTTTTGGATTTAAACTTTTCTCGCCAAATCGTTCTGAAATTAATTTTCGTGAATTATTCACAGCTTCCTTAGAAACTCTGAGTGAATCTGTACGCATGTATGTGATCAGACCAACAGAACCTTTGCCAAGTTCTATGCCTTCATAAAGCTGTTGTGCCACCATCATTGTTTTCTTCGCAGAAAAATTTAATATTCTTGCTGCATCCTGTTGCAATGTGCTTGTGATGTACGGAGGCCCAGGGTTGATCGATCGTACAGATTCCTTAATAGATTCTATATGATACTCATTTTGCTTTATTGCATCCAGAAGAACTTTTGCTTCTGCTTCAGTTTTGAAATCTGGTTTCTTCCCCATCCATTTTTTCAAAGTTGTTTTGAATTCCGGCAAGCCACCTTTATATAATATTGCATACACGTTCCAAGATTCTATAGGCTCGAATTTATTAATAGCGTCTTCACGTTCACATATTATTCTAAGTGCAACTGATTGTACTCTTCCTGCACTGAGGTTTTTAGTAACTATTTTCCATAAAACAGGACTGACATTATATCCAACAATTCTATCAAGGATCCTTCTTGCCTGTTGTGAATTCACCTTCTCCTGATCGAGCTCGCCGGGATTATCCATAGCTTTTCTTATGGCATCTTTGGTAATTTCATTAAAGATAATCCTGTGAACCTTTTTACCTTTGATCTCTTTCTTTAGAACCTGGGTTAGATGCCAGGCAATTGCTTCTCCTTCGCGGTCATGATCTGAAGCTAGATAGATACTATCTGCATCTTGTGCAGCTATCTTTAGTTCTTTAATTAATTTCTTTTTAGAAGGATCAACAACATATTTGGCTTTAAAATTATCATTTGGGTCTACGCCGAAACTTCTTTTAGGAAGATCTCGAATATGACCATTTGATGCTTTAATTATGAATTTATTCTGCAAAAATTTACCAATTGTTTTTGCTTTAGCGGGTGACTCGACAATTATTAGATTTTTTCCCATATCAATTTATCTCTTCATCAAAATTTATTTCATTTTCCTGGATGAAGAATAAATCTAATAAATCTCTAACGGAGACATCTTCAATCCCAGAAAAAATGATGTAGTTAACAATATTATCAATCATATCTCTAGTAATTTTCTTTTTTAGAAATCCATTCAATTGGATAGAGAGTACAATTACTTTTTCGAATATTTCTTTGTTTACAGATCCTAATTTAAGGAGATGGATCAGATATCCAAAAGCATCAGTTGTTATAACTCTACGTTCTTCTTCACCTAAGATTCTATTATAATTCTTAGGTTTCTGGCGTGTTATTACAGATTCCATCAGTTCATCCAATTCTTTTTCAGTTAGCCCAAGCTTTTTGAGTTTTTTACGAGCTGGTTTATCTGCCATTATCGTTTTTACAAACTCTTTAGTTCCTATTCTCGACATTTTCCTTCCCTATTTATCTAATATTGTGCTATTAAGTTATTTTACCACAACATTTTTTATATTTTTTTCCACTACCGCAAGGGCATGGATCATTTCTTCCTATTTTTTCTCCAACAGAACGAGGTTGAAGCTTTTGTTTTTTAGGTGCATTTGTAGTCACATTTGGTTTCGTTGACTGCGGAACATCAAATGCAGAGCTTGATTCATGACGCTGTTTTGCCATTTCCAAGAAATCTTGTATCTTTTCTGGAGCAATAATATAAGTTGTAAAGACTTTTTTTGTAACACTCATATTTATATTTGAAACTAATGTCTGGAATAAATTGAATGATTCCTTCTTATATTCAATTAATGGATCCTTCTGACCGTAAGCCCTCAGACCTATACCTTCTTTTAAAAGATCCATTTCATGCAGATGGTCACGCCAAAGTTCATCTACCACGCTTAACATAACACGTCTCTCTATCTCACGTAACTGCTCAGAACTAAGATCATTTTCTCTTTTCTGATATGCTTTGAGAACACTTTCGTACAAATTATCTAGAAGAGTTTCATATCTCATCCCTTCTGAGACTATATTCTGCTCATATAAAACGACATTCAAGTTTGCTCTAATCCAATTTAATATCTCAGTTATGTTCCAATTCTCTGCATAATTCTCATCAGCAATAATACTATCAACCATATCAGCGATCGTATCTTTTATCATTTCAATGACTTCAAATTTAAGATCATATCCTTTGAGCACATTACGTCGATAATTATAGATCACATTACGCTGTTGATTCATAACTTCATCATACTTTATTAACTGCTTTCTACTCTCGAAATTATAAGATTCTACTCTCTTTTGAGCTTTACCAACTGCTTTTGTCATCCAAGGATGAACAATAGCTTCACCCTTTTGTAGTCCCATTCTAACCATCATTGGACCAATTTTTTCTGAACCGAAAAGACGCATTAGATCATCTTCTAAAGAGAGATAGAAACGGGATGTCCCTGGATCACCCTGTCTTCCGCTACGACCACGAAGCTGTCTGTCGATCCTTCTACTTTCATGGCGTTCTGTTCCGATAACATGCAGTCCGTCTAAAGGTAAACCATATGGATTTTCTTCAGATGTTTTATTTGATAAGCCCAAGTAACTGCTTTTTTCTTCAGTTACTACTGATACTCCAAGTTTAATATCTGTTCCTCTACCTGCCATATTTGTGGCAATGGTCACTGCACCTGGCTCTCCTGCAGATTTGATTATATCGGCTTCCTGCTCATGATATTTTGCATTGAGTACATTATGCTTGATCCCGCGTCTTCTAAGAAGTCTGGCTAAAGTTTCCGAAACCTCAACTGAAACAGTTCCTACCAAAACCGGTTTTTTATTCTCGTGCCAGTATTCGATCTCATCGAGAATTGCCTGATATTTTTCATTTTTTGTAATATATATTACATCGTTATGATCAATTCTTGAGATTGGAAGATTTGTAGGTATAACGCTTACCGGAAGTTTATAAATTTCCATGAATTCAGCTTCTTCTGTAATCGCAGTTCCCGTCATTCCGGCAAGTTTATCATACATACGAAAATAATTCTGTAGAGTGATAGTTGCAAAGGTTTGAGTTGCTTCTTCTATTTTCACATTTTCCTTTGCTTCTAGTGCTTGATGAAGTCCATCGCTGAATCTTCTACCCTGCATCATTCTTCCTGTAAATTTATCAACGATCATAACTTTATTATCAACAACTACATAATCAACTTCTTTTTCAAAAAGTACGTAAGCCTTGAGTAACTGTTTAATATTATGCAGTTTTTCACTTTTATCCATAAACTTAAATGTCTCTTCTTCCTTCTTCTTAGTTTTCTTTTGGAAGGAAAGGCTTTCATCAGCATCGATCTCATCGATTATTTCATCTAAAGTACGCATTATGAAAAGATCTGTTTCTTTTTGTGAAACCAAGACATTTCCCTTTTCACTCAGCTCAACACTATTTTGCTTCTCATCTACAACAAAGAAAAGCTCTTCATCTATTACATGCATTTTCTTATCACGAAGATAATAACCCTCGAAATCCGTAACTAATTTTTTGAGTTCACCTTCTTTCATCATTTTAATGAACGATTTATTTTTAGGAGCCGCTCTTTGTACAAGAAGCAGTAATTTGCCAACTATATCCGCATCATAATCTTCATGTTTCAATTCATTCTTTATCTCTGAAATATAACGATTTACCAACACAGACTGAGCATTGAATAATTGCAGAATTACAGGTCTTAATTCCTTAAAGAAGTTCTTACTTTCCTGAACTGGGCCGCTAATAATAAGCGGAGTTCTTGCCTCATCTATAAGAACACTATCAACTTCATCGACAATGGAATACTGTAATTTCCTTTGAACAAGACGATTTTCGGAAACTGCCATATTATCACGCAGATAATCGAAACCGAACTCGCTGTTCGTTCCATAAGTTATATCACAATTGTATGCTTCCCTTTTTTCCTCGCTGTTCATTCCACCTATGTTACATCCAACTACTAGCCCGTGAAATTCAAAAATTGGACTCATCCACTCAGCATCACGCTGAGCCAGGTAGTCATTAACTGTGATAAGATGGACACCTCTGCCAAGCAAGGCATTTAGAAACAGCGGCATTGTAGCAACAAGTGTTTTACCTTCTCCAGTTGCCATTTCAGTTATCTTACCTTCATGAAGAACGATGGCTCCGATAAGCTGTACATCAAATGGAATCATGAACCAAGTTTCTTTATCTCCACGAACTTCATACTCATATCCTACCAAACGACGACATGTATCCTTAATAATTGCGAAAACTTCCGGCAAATAATCATCGAGGACAGATTGAGTTTCTTCTTTTAGATTTTTTGTAAGACGGTCTATATTATTTCCCAAACCAATTTTCTTATTTTCATCAGGCTCGATCTGATAATTTCCACTTAACTCTTCAAGTTCACTTTCAAGTGGATTTAGAAGATCCTGAATATCTTGCTTTATTACCTGAATCCGATCTTTGATCTCTTCATCAGATTTGCTTACCAAAGTATCATAGATGATGTTTATCTCTGAGATCCGGGGTTGCATTTTGTTAGCTTCACGCTTATTCCGATCTCCAAATATCATCTGTGTTATTTTATTTAACATTATTAATTTCCCTAATCTGAAATTTGAACAATCCTTTTTTTCAACGTTTGCTTGTCAAATTAATTAAGGTTTAAAACCTATTGGCATTAGTTTTTTTTCAATGTTTATAATATAAAGTTTTTACAAAAATTCAGATATTATTTATTTATTTATTTATTTCTTTACGTTTATATAAAATGAAAAAAAGTTACGACATATTTTAATTGGAGGAAGTATGAATATAGAAAAAGCCCAACTCTCAATTAAACAATTGAAAGAGATCCAAAAGCAGGCAAATGAAGCACGAGGGTCTATTATTAAAATGACATCATTAGCAAAGTCGGGACATCCCGGTGGCTCAATGTCTACTATTGATTTTATGTTAACTTTGTACAACATGATAAACATAGATCCGCAAAATCCTAATATGGAAACACGAGATCGAGTTGTAATAAGTCACGGTCATATTTCTCCAGCAGCATATTCTACTCTTGCCTCCTGCGGGTTCTTCAATATTGATGATGCAATTTCTCAATTCAGGTTAGCTGGAAGCATTTATGAAGGTCACGTGGAACCGGGCGTTTCTGGAATTGAATGGGCAAGCGGGAACCTGGGTCAAGGGCTTTCCGCAGGTTGTGGTTTTGCTTTGGCAAATAAGCTAAAAAATATTGATAGTCACACTTTTGTACTGATGGGTGATGGTGAACAGCAAAAAGGACAATTAGGCGAGGCACGCAGATTTGCTGTAAAATATAATCTGAATATCACAGGATTTATTGATTATAACCAATTGCAGATCAGTGGAGATATCAGTAAGGTAATGCCTCAATATATATTGGAGAATTATCTTTCTGATGGCTGGGATATAATTGAAATTGATGGTCATAACCTGATAGAGATTAGAGATGCAATTTTGGATGCTGTGCAAAATGAAAAACCAACTGTGATAATTGGTCACACCATAATGGGAAAAGGTGTTTCATTTATGGAAAATAAAGAAAAATACCACGGCTCTCCCCTCTCAGAAGAACAACTCAGCAAAGCGTTGAAAGAAATTGGATTGGAAAATGATATTGAAAAATACAAAAAACTCAGAAGCGAATTCAACACTTCCAATTCCAATCATGACAACAACACTTCCAATTTAGATTTTGATATTGATCTTAGAGAACCAATAATATACAAAGATAAAACCGATAACCGCTCTGCCTGGGGAAATGCAATTGCCGATATCGCTTCCAAATATAAGAAGGCCCCAATTGTTGTTTTCGATTGCGATCTGCAGGGAAGTGTGAAAACCAAAGAGTTTGAGGCTGCTTTACCGGAGAATTTCATTCAGAGTGGGATAATGGAGCATAACACGGCCGTTGTTGCCGCAGCTATGTCTAAAGAGAGATTACAGGTTTTCTTCCCTGATTTCGGTGTTTTCGGCGTTGATGAGACTTATAATCAACATAGATTAAGCGATATCAATAAAACCAACTTGAAAATAATAACTACACATGTTGGATTAGATGTTGGTGAAGATGGTAAAACACACCAATGCATCGATTACTATGGAGTAATAAAAAATCTCTATAATTTTAAAACAATTATTCCTGCTGATCCAAATCAAACAGACAGGATAATCCGCTACATTACAGGAAAATACGGGAACTTCCTCATTCCAATGGGACGTTCTAAACTGGAACTTGTAAAGAATGAAAATAATGAAATATTCTTTGGAAAAGATTACAAATTTGAATATGGAAAGGCTGATCTGCTAAGAGATGGAAATTCTGCTGCGCTTTTTGTGATGGGAACCCTCACGGGAAGAGCACTGATAGTTGCAGAGAAATTAAAAGAGCAAGGAATATCACTTCAGGTTTGGAATGTTTCCTGTCCGAATGATCTGGATGAAGACGCTTTGAAAAAAGCTGCAGAAACCGGAACAGTTTTTACTTATGAAGATCATAATGTGAATACCGGTATTGGGAACAGCATCGCAGACAAAATGATGCAGATGGGATTAAACTGCAAATTCATAAAATTCGGTGTAGAAGATTATGCACTTTCCGGTAATAGTGATGATGTATTTAAACATTGTAAATTAGATGTAGATTCAATTGTAAGAAGAATACAAGAAGCACTTTAGGGATTAGGAATTAGGGATTAGGGATTGGCTGTTAGCAAATAATTTAGAAATCAAGATATCGTCTCTCTTAGGAATCTTCTTGCTATTACTCTTAACGAAGAGTTAGGGAAAAAAGTAAATAAATATGTCTGTCTATCCTTCCTTAAAAGAACAACGTGAGAGACTCGTCAGGATGACGTTTTTAAATAAATGCTTGCCGCGACAAAGTTGTACAAACACTGAAATTTATTTCATCCGCTTAGCTCTCCTTAGAAGGGGAGAAAAAGAGGGGTTCATTTAAATTTAAAACAAAATTACGATTGTCAAGACTATCCTGAGCTGTTGTCATCCTGAGTGTCCGGCTAATGCCGGATGTATCGAAGGAGTATGAAGTATAACTAATTTGTTACACTTCGATACGTCCCGAAAGCTTTCGGAACTACTCAGTATGACATTTATTGTGACAGTTATCAAAATCCTTCGATCTTAATATTAAACTCAACCGTCTCGATCACTATTTCACTTATTAAGTTGTCATCAATATCGGTTGAGATCGTATGTATTGGATAACTGATTCCATTCACTACTTTATATTCGAGGTATGTTCTTATAATTTGTTTCGTGTCTATTAAATAGGTCATTTGAACAGGTAGTTTCTTTTTAATATCAACAAATAAATTAAATACAGAATCATCTCTCATTAATTCAAGTTCATAGCACTCTCTTTCCAAAACAGTTTTTTCACCCAGAAGCTTGATCTCGAAATCTGTTTTACTCTGTGCAATCTGAATCAAGTTCCTATTTAAATTCCCACTAATTGTATTAATATATTTCTCCGGCAAATTTTCATAATATCCTTTTGGATATTTAAGCCAACCACTATCATTATCTATTATGAATTCCTTATCTTCGAACTTGATCCGTAGTTTACCCGGGAATTTTACTTCTACTAATACGGGAAATGAGATTGTACCTAATTCCATTGGCTGCCTGGCTGTGCCTATCGTGCGTATGGTTTTTATTTGATCTACATTGCCAATACTTTTCACCATTTCATCAAATATTTTATTACCCTCAAATTGCTGTTTCTCACCAAGTTTATATCCTTCAAATTCCTCAGAAAATAAAGGGACAGAAATAAGAAACAATATACAAATTAATTTTATAAATTTCATGCTAATTCAACTCCTTCGACTGGAAAATTGATAAAATGGATTTTTTGTCAAATGTTAAAAAAGGGCAACTACACCAACATGGAGCGAAGCGGAATACTCCAAGGCGTACAAGTTTTGATTAATGGGACGAGCGTGTGTTGCGTGTGAAAGAAGATTTATCTTATTTAACTGACGCAAACACGTATGATAGGCGAAGTTCGCTGAGCCTAGCGTGCGGGTTACACGCTCGTCCCAATAGGCAAAAGAGCGAAGCGAATTTTGCCTATTGTTGTTTAGAGCCTGCCATGTTCTTCTCGCTCTTCTCTCAATTTAAATGTGGAGGCTTTTGTTACAAGCATCTTCTCTATTTCAAAAGCAAACATTTTTTAACTGATTCGTTTTTCTCATCCAATCGCATTTTGTAGAAATAAACTCCTGAGCTTACAGATTTATCAGCTTCATCTTTACCTAACCAGACAACTGAATGATTGCCTTTTGCAAGATTATCATTAACAAGTGTTTTAACTTTTTGACCTTTAATGTTAAAGATAGATAATTCAACATTACTTTCAATTGGAATAGAGAAATTGATTGTTGTAGAAGGATTGAATGGATTGGGGTAACAATAAAGTGAATTTTCTGAAGAAATAATTTCGTCTTCTACTGAATGAACATAATCAGAAAGATCAATTTTTTGGACATAATAATTTCTTTGATATTCACCTTCAAGCGGCTTGTAACCACAAGCGATTGGCATAAATACACAGTTGTCAGCAAAGATAGTATTATTTGAAAATTCCATCATCTCTCGCTCCATTATCGTCTCAGAAAATTCAGGAACTAATATATTACCAATGTTATCTGTAATCATATATGAAAACTGATGATCATAATTTGATAGCATTGAATTAAATACAAAAATAAACTTTTCACTTTGTTTATAGACATCTAAACCACCAATAATCGGATTTTGAGATGTATAATCAAAACTGCTTTCTACAATAAGATTATGTTCATAATCAAATTTATCTATATTAACAGAATCGGGATAATTAAAACCTATTAGATAAAATCCAGCATCTTCAAAAATTGTATGTAAATCTCCATAATCGCCAATAGATACAGTCCAAGCTTCATCCCACATCAAAATACCATCTTCAAAATAATGTAAATCACGTGTTCCCGAAGTACCATCTCTTGTAATAGCAAAGAATTTATTTTCATTGCCATTTGTGTATATCATATCACTATCGTTAGTTAATATGATTGGTTCAGAATAAGTACCGTTAGGATTTATTTTAATATCATAAACGACATTATTATATTTGAAAAATAAATTATTTCCTTTCACATTTGTGTCAGTGAAATAAACCACATCAGCAACTTCAATAGTCTCTGTTTCAGACCAAAGCAAACCATTTTCATCAAATGCAATATATTCCAGAATGTGACTTGAAGGATCAAGAGTAATAGTAGTCAATAAGAACAAATATCCATCATAAAAAGGGTAGATACATTGCTCGTAAAGAGGTCCATCCGAAACTGTAAATTGTTCACTCCAAAGATGCTCACTATTCAAATCGTAACAATCAATAGTAGCAGTTGAATTTTCAGATGAAACAACAACATCATAAATCTTATCCTCAATTATTCTGAAGTTTCTAATACCTTCAATCAGTTCAGTGCCATTTGCTGGATATTGAGGATTACCATTTTCATCATATTCTTGGATCATTAAAGAATGATGTTCTGAAGAATACCAAAAAGATGCTAAGTTTGAATTTTTCATTGATAATTTTGGATTGATAATTTCATATTCAATATCTCGAATTGTGTTAACAATAGTAGTATCTTCTGTCTTGCGCATTGTATAAATCTCTTTATCACCAATGTTATTATATCCTGCAAAGCTAAAATTATCATCTAGATAATACTTCTCACCCCAATAATTTAAGCTGTTTTCAGGTAAGTAATGAATTGGCTCACTTATACTATTCTCATTTAATTTAAGAAGATATGCATCAAAAGAAGGATTATAAGTATAACAAGAAACAAAATCAACTTCTTGATCATAAGCCTGAAGTCCATAAAAAGAAATCTCATTATTATGCGTAAAAGTATTCAATATTTCACCCTCGAAATTGCATTTATGAAAAACAAGATAATCATTTGCGTCTGAAACAATTGCATAAAAATAATTTTCGGATAATGTAAAATCATCTGCTTTCCAATTATAAGTATTGCAAATAATTTTTGGGTCTTCAGGTAAAATTGAATTTCCTTCTAAATCAAAATTATGCATTTCTAAATCGTGTGTATCTGGATTAAGATAGAAAACAAAGAACGAATTATTTATGAATTTAGAAGAATTATAATTTCCTATTGAAAATGAATCTGATTGTTCAATTACTTCACCATTC
>JAOZPK010000076.1:0-7477 GCA_029932755.1 Candidatus Cloacimonadota bacterium
CAAAGCCTGAAAGAACTACAGCTTCAGGAGTGTCATCTATGATCAAATCAATCCCGGATGCTTGCTCAAAAGCTCTAATATTCCTACCTTCTCTACCGATTATTCTTCCTTTCATTTCATCATCTGGAAGTGAAACAACAGAAACAGTTGATTCAGAAACGTAATCTACAGCAACTCTTTGAATAGCGGTAGAAAGGATTCCAGCAACAAGTTGATCTGCTTCTGCTTTAGTATTATCAGCTATCCTGCGGATCTCAATTGCAGCTTCATTACGAGCTTTATTTTTCAGGTTATTTTTCAGTATTTGAATTGCTTCATCACGAGATAGTCTGGCAATTTCGGATAATTTTGTATTCTGTTGTTCGATCAATTCATCAAGTTCTTCTTTTTTTGAAGCTATCTCTACCTCTTTAGTTTTGTTTTCTTTCTCAAATTCTTGAAGTTTGTTTTCTTTTTTATCAAGATTTTCTAATCTGTTATCAAGTTTAATAACACGTTCGTTATATTCTTTTTCCAACGTATAAATCTCACGTTTACGTGTGTTAATTTCTTCTTCATATTCTTTTTGAACTTTATACCATTCCTCTTTAGCTTCTAAAATAGCAGCTTTCTTTAGATTTTCTGTTTCGTGTTTTGCATCATCAATTATCTTCTTAGCAAATTCATTTGAAGAAAGAATTTTTTTATCAGCAGAAGATTTCTTTACGAAATTTATGATCATAGAAATAAAAAGCCCAATCAGAAATGCACTCCCAATGTAAATCAAATTTATATTTTCCATTACTTACCTCACTTCAATCTATTATTTTACCCGCGATACCGTGTACCATGTACTTCTGGAACCTTGGAACAAGGTGGACGTCTACCGTTTTTTGCTTTGCATCTCCAGATCATGTCAGGTTCATGCGCCACAAAGGGCCTGACTTCCTATTCATAATTGGTTCTGAATATCGATAATATCACGAATACCGCAGGCAATTATTTTTCACTAATTTCTATATTATCCAACAGATCATTGATCTGTTCAAACTTTTCTGATAAATTCTTATAATCATCAATTTCAGAAAGATATTTCTCCGTCATTGATAAAGCATAAAGAACTAATAATTTATTTTGATCTACCGTATTGAATCTTTCGTTCAACTTCTCCAATTGGTTCTCTACATATTCAGCTGTTTCTATCAATTTTTCTGGTTCGTCACTTCTAAAATAATATGTTCTACCTAAGATCTTAATTTCAATAGATTTCATTGATCTTTATAAATCATTCAATTGATTGAAAATACTGTCAATTTTAGTTGATGCCTCTTTCATTTTATTGTTATAGTCATCTAACTGATCGCGAAGATTTCTGTTTTCATTTTTCAAGAATTCAACTTCTTCCTTTTGTTTGCTATCAGATTCTACTAATCGTAATAACTTTTCTTCATTTTCATTTTTGAATTCACTAAGAATAGCATTTTGCTTTTCGAGTTCTGTTTTAGCAACAATCGCATCAGCATATTTGCTTTTTATTTCAGTATAACTATTTATTAATTTTTGAATTTTTTCATCCAGACTAAGTACCGGTCTCTCTTCCATGTTTACCTCATCTCAGCATTGTATGAATTTTTTAAAACACTAATAATTTTATTTAGAATATTATTAATGTATTCATCCGTCAAGGTTTTTGTATCTGAACTGAACACAAGACTGAAAGTAAGACTGTGAAATCCTTCTTTGATATTTTTTCCTACAAATTCATCAAAAAGCACAATTTTAGAAATACTATTTTCCCCCACTTTTCTTATGGTTTCGATTATATCTACATATTTATGTTCTTTTGAGATCACAAATGAAATATCTCTGAGAACGGGTGGAAATTTTGGAATATTCTCAAAAACCGAATCGCTAAAAATATCCATTGCAAAAATGGCATCAAGATCGATATCAAAAGCAAATATGGGAATATCAATATCATATTTAACGGCAATTTTAGGATCTATCTTACCCAAACTGGCAATGATCTTTCCGCCTGTTGTTATTGAAGCCCCTATCCCTGGTTGATAGTAAGGTTCATCTGACATTTTACATTCACGATTTTCTACCTTCAATTCAGCAAAAATACTTTCTGTTATTCCTTTCACATCAAAGAAATCTATCTGTTCAGAACTATCTTTCCAATAAACAGGATCAAGTTCTCCTGAAAGGATTCCGGATAAGTGCAATCTCTCAGTTGCTAGTTTCTCATCTTTCCTAGTAAAAACTTTTTTCAATTCGAAAATTCTAATATTTTTTTGCCCGTGATTTATATTATGAAGTGCATTTTTAAGAAGACTTGGCAAAAGCATGGAGCGCATAATGGAAAAACTATCTCCCAATGGATTTTTTAATTTTGCAAAGTTTCTACGTATATCTTCTTTGTTAATATTAAATTTATCTAGATCATTTGGATCACCAAAATTCCAATTGATAACCTCTGAGAATCCATAATTCACAAGTGTATCTTCCACTTTCCTACGTGCATAGAAAACTGGTTTATTCATTATATTTTGAGATTTTAAAAATGTCGGAACATTATTATAACCATTAAGTCGGATTACTTCTTCGATCAGATCAATTTCGCGTGTAAGGTCTTTTCTATAATATGGAATCTCAAATTCTAAACTATCTTCTACTTCTTTCTTAAAATTCAGTCCAAGAGCTGTAAGATATTCTTTAATCTGCTTTGAAGTAATTTCAATCGAAAGAACCTTTTTTACTCTTGAAGGCCGAATAGAAACTTTTCTTAATTCTTTTGGGGAAGGAAATGAATCCAATTTTCCTTTTAAAAGTTTACCACCAGCAATATCTAGTATAAATTCACAAGCTCTAATGCTTGCCAGCTCAGCAACTTCATCTGTAATATCCCGTTCAAAACGGTAAGAAGAATCAGTTGATATCTTCATCCGACCAGCCGTTTTACGAATAGAAGAATATAAGAAATTTGCTGCTTCAATAACAATATCTTTAGTTGTGGAAGTAATATGAGAATTTTCACCACCAATAACACCGGCAAGCGCAATTGCACGTTTTTCATCTGCTATTACAATATCATTCTTTTTAAGTTTATAAGTTACTTCATCCAAAGCTGGAAATTCTTCATTTTCTTTAGCTTTACGTACAATTATTTTCTTTCCATTAATAAGAGAATAGTCAAATGCGTGAAGTGGATGACCAAATTCCATCATTACAAAATTTGTAATATCTACAACATTATTAATTGGTCGCAAACCAACTGAGATCAACGCTTTTTTAAGCCAATCCGGTGAGTCTTTAATCTCAACATTTTTTATAATTCTGGCTGTATATCTTGTACAAAGTTCAGGAACTTCATTTTCTAAAGAAAGATGTTTTTCTATTGGTTCATTGCTTTCGTTTAATTTGCTTTCGGGTAGATTAAGAGGAAGTTTCAGCAAAGCAGAAAGATCTCTGGCAACACCTATAATTCCAAGCAGATCAGGACGATTTGGAGTAATTTCCACATCGTAACAAGTATCTTCAATTCCAAGATATGAAGCTAAATCAGTTCCAATTGGAGCGTCTTCTGGAAGGATCATAATCCCATCATGGTCATTAGAAATTCCAAGCTCATCTTCTGAGCAAAGCATTCCAAAAGAGACTTCACCACGGAGCTTGGCTTTCTTGATCTTGAAATCCTGGATTTGTGTTCCAATTCCTGCAAAAGCTACTTTTATATCATTTTTACAATTAGGAGCTCCACAAATAACTTGCAAAGTTTGTGCTCCATCATCTACCTGACACACAGAAAGTTTTTCAGCATTCGGATGTTGCTCAAATTTAACAACTTGTGCTATTTTGATCTGTCGTAGATCTCTCCCGAGTTCTTCTATAGCCTCGACCTCGATTCCGGCAAAGGTCATTTTATCCTTTAATTCTTCCGGAGAAAGTTTAAGATCAATATATCTTTTTAACCAATTATAACTTATTTTCATTTTTTATGACCTAATAATTTATACGAATCAGCTAAATTGTTTAAGAAAACGAATATCATTTTCAAAAAGCAATCTCATATCTGGAATTTTATATTTTAACATCGCAATACGATCCATTCCCAAACCAAATGCATATCCTGTGTATTTCTCTGAATCGATTCCCAGTTTTTCTAAAACATTAGGATCTACCATGCCAGCTCCACCCATTTCTAACCAACCGCTGCCTTTACAAAGGTTGCAGCCTTCTCCGTAACATTTCACGCACATAATATCAATTTCTGCACTTGGTTCAGTAAAAGGAAAAAAGTGAGGACGGATCCTGTATTCGATTTTATCTCCAAACATCTCTTTTACGAAAATATTCAACATATCTTTGAGATCGGCAAAGGAGATTCCCTCTCCCACATGAAATGCTTCCACTTGATGGAACATTGGAGAATGAGAAGCATCATTTTCATTCCTATAACAACTTCCCGGAGAAATAAATTTAATGGGAAGTGGATGGTTTTCCATAGTTCTAATTTGAACTGTGGAAGTTTGAGTTCTAAGAAGAACATCATCATCTAAATAAAAAGTATCAGAAAGTTCTCTTGCAGGATGATCCTTCGGCGTATTTAAAGCATCAAAATTGTGAAATTCATCTTCAACATCAGGTCCTTCAGCAACTTCAAAACCCATTGCCATAAATATGTCTTCGATCTCGCGCCATACTTTTGTGATAGGATGCAAACTTCCTTTAGTTCTCTTGCGTCCCGGCATTGTAAGATCTATAGATTCCGATTTTAATGTTTTATTATAATCAAATTCTTTGATTTTTACTTCCTGATCAGCAATCATTTGAGTGATTTGGTTCTTGGAAATATTAAGAGTCTGCCCAAAAGCAGGTCGTTCTTCTTTAGATAAAGAACCTATCTTCTGCATAAAACTATTTAGAATACTCTTTTTCCCAATATATTTAGATTTCAATTGCATTAAATCATGCATTGAGGTTACTTTATTAATTTCTGTTTTTGCAGAAATTACTACTTTATTTAATTCTTCTTTCACCTCATGAGACCTTATTTAATTTGATCCTTTGCGATCTGGCAAAGTTTTGCAAATGCTTCCATATCATTATAAGCAAGATGTGCAAGTACTTTTCTATCGATCTCTACTTCAGCTTTCTTTAATCCGTTTATTAATTTACTATAAGTTAATTCATTAATTCTGGCTGCTGCATTAATACGTGTAATCCAAAGTTGTCTAAACACACGCTTTTTAGTTTTTCTATCTCTGTAGGCATATAACCAACCTTTCTCTACTGCCTGGCGAGCCGTTCTATACAACTTACTTCGACCACCGACGTAACCTTTGGCGGCTTTCAAATATTTTTTTCTTCTATTTTTAGCAGCTACATTATTTGTTGAACGTGGCATTTTATTCTCCTTCCTTTTTTAGATACCCAGCATTTTTTTCATTCGTGCTGTATCGTTTGAATTTACAAGACCTGATTGCCTTAAGTTTCTTTTTCTTTTAGATGATTTTTTTGTAAGGATATGACCCGCATAAGCATGAGATCTTTTGAGTTTTCCTTTACCGGTAACTTTAAATCTTTTAGCAACCGCTCTACGTGTTTTGAGTTTAGGCATTTTTCCTCCTGAAGTTATTCTTCAATATTTTCATATTCTTCTAATAAACTATCAATATCTTTCTTTGGTGCAATTATTGTAAAAACTGTTCTACCTTCATTCTTTGGTTTTACTTCAACATCAACCAAGGGTTTAAGTTCTTCTAATATACGCTCTAATAACTTAAATCCAATGTCACGGTGTGCAAGCTGTCTTCCTCGAAAACGTACTGTTAATTTTACCTTATTATGTTGACTTAGAAATTTAAGAGCATGTACTTTCTTAAAATTATAGTCATGATCTTCCGTATTCGGACCGAATTTCACTTCCTTAGTTTGCACAATATGCTGATTTTTTCTTGCTTCACGTAACTTTCGTTCCTTCTTGTAGTAATATGTTCCAAAATCCAGAATTTTACATACCGGTGGTTTTGCATTTGGTGATATTTCTACAAGATCAAGTCCTGCTCTTTCAGCTTCCTGTAATGCTTTTGAAATTGGAACAACTCCAACTTGCTTTCCCGTTTCAGAGATCAGTCTTACTGACGATACTCTGATTTGACCATTAATTCTCTCTTTAGGTGCCGTAGGCTTTGTTTTAGCCTTTCCTCTTCTAATGCGAATAGAAATAAGAACCTCCTTGTTCTTTCTTTAAATAAAAAAAAGGGTGGAATAAATCCACCCGCCATTACACATTTATATAATTTAGCACTTTTTTAATCATGACCTTAACAAGTATCCTAACTAAATTAAGAACCGTAAGGTAGAAGCGGGTAGCTTCTTTTTTATTAACAAGATACAACGAATTTTTCATTTGTTGTCGAGTCAAGTTTTTTATTCTCGTATAAAATATAACATTCTGGCAAAGTAATCTGTATTAACCATAATTTTATGATATCCATAAATTATCACCTGAAAACATTTAAGAAATTAAATTGGCAACAAGCGTGATATCAAGTGATTTTATTTATTAATAGCTCAAAGACATATTTGTCATTTTTGCGCCAAAAATGTCATGTTGGATATTTCTATTTATTTTATCTTATTCCAAATTAAATCAAAATAACAACGTAAATCACTTTAGTTTATGATTTTATGTAATATCAGACTTTATCATTCAAAATTAACAATTATTGGACTAAATAATGCATATATTAAGTTAATTAAGATAATATTAATTTCAAAAATAATATTATTTTTTAAAAATATAAAATAAAAAACCTTGTCAATTAGTTACTAATTACAATGTTTTTGTTTTAGATAAAAAATATTAAAAATAAGGAGGAAAAATGGAAAAAGTATTCATCTCTGCTATTCCGGCAGTAGTTTCGTATTTACGTATTAAAAATGTATAAAATAATAAATAAATTAAATAATGGAATTATTACTTCATTACATTTAAAAATATATAACATTTCTATTTCAACTTCTTTTCACAAGATGATTAGAGAAAAAATATCAATTGGGAATAATGACTTAATTCAAAATACTCAGAGCGACGGTACACTACAAATCTATCCAAAAAAAACACAATTAAATTAAAAAAATAATAAAGGAGTATTAAAATGAAAAAGAATCTTAGTTTAATCGTATTAGTGGCTTTAGTAGTTTCAGTGATCAATGTTTTTGCTATTATCAATAGCAGTAATGACACATCCATTCAAGCATTTGCAAAAAGTAATATTTGCACAGCACAGGGTGATTTCATGCCGGCTCCATTCGAAGAGGTGATCGTAGAAGAACTGTCAATCGAGAAAAGTGATTTGATCTGCAGCGCTCAAGGTGATGTTAGACCTCCACCATGGGATGATGAAGAAGAATATGTACCAAGCGGAAGTTAATAAAAAATAATAAAGGAGTATTAAAATGAAAAAGAATCTTAGTTTAATCGTATTAG
>JAOZPK010000076.1:7577-11317 GCA_029932755.1 Candidatus Cloacimonadota bacterium
GGAGAATCTCAATTAACCAATTTTAGTTTTAGAATGTTTATGATATTTCTTCTGATATTTATCATCTGGAATTTGTTTGCAATTCTGTTTTCAGAAAATATAAATTTTGCGAGATATATATATCTTTTCTTCTGGGCAATAGCTACTATTTGCGAATTTTTCATTATTGTAAAAGCACTTTTTATTTCTTTAAATATTAAAAAAAGTCAAAATAAAATGTTAATAATTATTTTATTAATTTTATCTGTTCCAGTGATATTAGCAGCAATATTATCTCACACAAAAAAAACTTATAACCCAATAAACACAACTGATTTTTATAATATGATCTTGTTATTATTTGGAACTGTTCTTATATTAAAAAATATATTATCTAACAAGTTTTTTGTAGATAGTATAGAGTCTTTCTTTATTTATACTGGATTTGCTTTATACTTTGGGTTACATATTCTTGCGAGTAATACTGTCTCAATAAATTTCCGGTACTATTGGTTCTTCGCACAATATGCAACATTGATCAGTTTAATCTATTGGATAGGGAGCGTATTTTTTATATGGAAAATCAAATCCAAGCATTTGTTCTAATCTCTTCTATTGCCTTAGCTCTATTTATTTTAATTGGAGTTTATCTAATTATTCGATTAAAGCTTAATGATATTCTACTTAAAAGATCAGAGGAAAAACTAAAGAATTTTAATGAAACACTTCAATATATGGTTGCGGAAAAAACTGAAAAATTGCAATTATCAGAAAAAAAATTCCGTAATCTATACGAACTTAATAAAGAAGTTCTGGAAAACTCACCTGCCGGCATCATTAAATTGAATCGTAAACACGAAATTGATTTTTTAAATCAGGAAAGTTTGTTGTTATTATCACATGATAATGATACAAATAATTTTCTTGGGCAATTAATATCAAAAATTCCGCAATTTAATCGAGCGGGCTGGGCAAGTCTTTTTACCCAATTAAAAAAAGGTAATGAAATTGAAGGTGAAGAGACATTTTCTAAACAATCTAATAAGGCTATCGTCAAGATCAAAGGAGTTCCTATTTTTGAAGAAGGGATTTACTCTGGAGCAGTACTTCTTCTAAATGACAATACTGAAAGTATCCTTGCGGAAGAAAAACTTAGACATAGTTTTGTAATGCTGCAAAAAGCTACTGAAGACATTATTCAAGCAATGTCATATACATCCGAGATCAGAGACCCATACACTGCCGGTCATCAAAAAAAAGTATGTAAACTGGCTGTAGCTATCGGTAAAGAGATGAATATCACAGAAGAACAATTACAGGGAGTAAAATTTGCTGCAATGATCCATGATATAGGTAAGATATCTGTTCCCTCAGATATCTTATCTAAACCTGGAAAGATAGGAGAAACTGAATTTGAAGTTGTAAAAGGACACAGCCAAACAGGATATGAACTTCTTGCTAAAATCGATTTTCCATGGCCAATTGCAGATATTGTTCACCAGCATCATGAAAAATTGAATGGAAGCGGATATCCGAATGGTCTCAAAGATGATGATATTCTTATTGAAGCAAAAATTATTTCAGTTGCAGATACAGTGGAAGCAATGACGGCACATAGACCTTATCGAGCTGCTTTAGGAATTGATAAAGCCATGGAAGAAATCACCACTAATAAAGGTAAATTTTTCGATTCTAATGTCGTTGATGCATGTGTTAATATTTTTAGCAATGGCTTCCAATTTTCTGAATAATAAAGGACCTTTTTTTGATAAATAGGATAATAGTATTTATAATTTTGTTAATAATAATAAGTGCATTCTGTAATGCACTCAATGTTCCTTATTCTGATAATCCAGTGTATTCAAAGCAAAATCAAATTAGTAATTTCCTCTGCAGCGTTCCACCCGATTCATCTAGCATTTTACTCGAAACAAACTGTTGGATCTGGCATGATAATAAAAATCTATATTTCTCATGGGAAGCTGAAACAGACGAAAATTTCATGATTGGAAAATATTCTCCTAATGATGTCTCCGCTCAGGCAGATCAACTTTGCATTCAAATAATCACAGATCAAATTAATTATTATTCTTATGGATTTATCGCAAATCCTTTAGAAAATAAATCGGATTTTGTACGTTCTACTTTACACTTTTTGGATTATGATTGGAACAGCAACTACGAATATTCATCAACTAATCTGAATTCTGAATGGATTGTTGTAATGAAAATCCCTTTTAAAGATCTGCGATTTAATGGGGAACCACCTTATAACTGGAAAATAATTCTATCTCGTTTTTTAAAAAATGATGATAAATACTATACTGCCCCACTCCTAACAACTCAGATGGGAAAGGATTATTTTAGAAACGCAATAGACATTACGATTAACAAAGAAATCCGTAGGGATAGAAATTTTTATTTACGACCATTTTCTATTGTAAAATCTGATCTGATCAATAATGATACAAAATTTAATTATGAAAGTTTTGGTCTTGATCTTTCAGTTAAACCCACCTCATCTTCAAAACTGAAATTTACTTATAATCCTGATTTCTCTGATGTACCAATTGATGATGAAACAAACAATTTTAATTCTAAATATGCTTCATTTTACTCAGAAAATAGATATTTTTTCATTGAAGATCTTAACGCCCTTGGCGTGAATTCGAAGTTATTCTATTCAAGGCAGATCGTGCAACCGGATTATGCAGTAAAATTTACTGGAAGAACTGACAATCTTACATATGGAGTACTCTCTTCCAAAGTAAAACAGGTTACTTTAGATAATATTATTGTTGATTCTAATGATTTATATAATATTATAGCAATTAAACCTTCAACTGATAACTTCAATTTCCAATTTACACTTCTTAATAGAATGAATAAAGATTATCATAATGAAGTTCTTCATTTAAAACCAAGTTGGGAATTTAGAAAAAATCAATATATATGGCTCGATTTCAACCTCTCAACCAAAAATACACTTGAAAATGATACAAGCAATGGATATTTTGGCATTGCAGGATATGATTACAGGAATAATGATTATTATTTTACAATGAGTGCAACACAAATGAGCAAGGATTATGCTGTTGATATGGGAAAGATCTATGAAGATGATTATTATGGTTGGAATTTTAATTCAACTTTAAATAGAGAATTCAAAAATAAACTTCTTCGTTCTATAAAATCAAATATCGATGCCAGTGAAGAAATTGATAATAAGACCAGTGAATTACTGGAGCGATATGCACACTTTGATCTATGTTTGAACTCCAGTTATCATCTTGATTTTGAACTTGATTGCACATCAGTAAAAGAATTTTATTCTGAGAAATATTTCGATAAATATCAAATTAGTTTTCAGACAACCTGGAGCAAACCAAAATTATTTAATGCATTTGTCGGAATTAATTATGTAAATTATATAATTTATGCTTTAAATAATGATTATCAAGGTCGTTATCTCCAAATGGGGTTAAGAGGTATTATTTATAAATATGCTTCATACTCTATTTCAGTTGATAATATGAATTATTTTAATATTCCTACAGTTGATAATGTTGATAATAATTACTGGCTGGCAAATATGGACATATCCTTCAGTTTTTCTAATAATCTTGATCTAACAAGTGGAATTCGTTTCAATAATTATGAATATTATGACCAATCTCAACATATTGGTCTTTTTTCTAATCTACGTTGGCAATTTAAAAAACGCAGTTATGTTTATCTGGGGTATAATTCCGCAAATGATA
>JAOZPK010000077.1:0-7109 GCA_029932755.1 Candidatus Cloacimonadota bacterium
GTCTCTGTGGCTACTTCTTCATAGCACTGAGTAATCTTTCCGGGATAAGCTACCTTATCTATTATAGAACTGATGCTTTTCATTTTTTCCCTTTTTTCCCTTTTTTCTTTGTGTCTTTGAGTCTTTGTGACTATTTTTCCAAAGCTTTAAGTAGTCTTTCCGGTATCAGCGGGTATTCATCAATAAAAATTCCAGTAGCATTATGAAATGCATTTCTCACAGAAGGAGCTGGGAAGTCCATTGGTATTTCACCTAATCCTTTAGCTATTTCGCTGTTAGTATGGATGAATTCAATATCCATTTCAGGAAGATCTAAAGTTGTTGGAAGTGCATAATCTGTAAAACCATGCATTCTACCAAATCCTGGTTTATAGAAGAATTCACTTGTTCCATAAGCTAATCCCTGCAATATTCCACCTTCAGCTTGTCCCATTGCGATCTTGTAATTTACAACTTTTCCAACATCCAACACATTCCAGCTTTTCTTCAATTCTATCCTATATGTTTCTGCATGGAACAATATCTCAGTCGCACAAGCTGCCCATGAGTAATCTTTGTAGGCAATCCCCACATTTGTATCTTCATCAAAAATAACAGATGCGTCAGGAACAAAATTTTTGCGAAATTCCTGAGGAAATTCTTCTTTATGTGTATTTACATAATCTTCCAGATTTTCAAAGCCAAGTTCATCCTTTATCTGGAAGGCAAATTTTCTTAATAGATTTCCAATAATATAAATTGTCCGGGAAGCTACTGTAGGTCCGCTATCGGGTGTTTTACTTGTATTTGGGAGCTGTACCCAACATTTTTTTCGGGGATGCCCGATAGCTTCGAAGAACATTTGAGCTAAAGTTGTATGTGCACCTTGTCCCATATCGGTATTTGCTACGAATATTTTGACTATTGCATCCTTATCAATGGTTACTTTCACTTCTGAATCAAGTACTTTTTCACCATTTCCTGTGTAACCACCACCGTGATAACCAATCGAAATTCCAATGCCTTTTTTATCTTTATGTGTTTCATTCCATTTAGCAAACTCTTTTACTTTTTTATGATAATCCGAATTTTGAATAACCCGTTCCAGGCAGTCAGAGAGATTTTCTTCCACAACTTTTTGAGTAGTGGGGAATTCATCACCTATCCTGAAGAGATTGATCTTTCTGAATTCGTAAGGATCAACATTCAGTTCAGCTGCAATTCTATCTACATGAGCTTCCATTGCTGCAAATGCCTGTGGAGCACCAAAACCTCTAAAAGCTCCATTAGAAGGTGTATTGCTTCTGAACATACGACCGCGGATAAAGGTATCAGGAACAGAATATCCACTTATTGAATGCAGTACACCGCGAGCCAGAACAACAGGTGATAAAGTTTGATACGCTCCTGCATCAATTCTGTAATCTATTCTGCAGCGTTTTATTTTTTTCGTTGTTGGATCAGTCCATGTTTCCAATTCCACTCTTGAAGGATGACGTTTAGTAGTTATCTGAATATCGTCAGTTCGCTCTAAAATCATTTTTACAGGTTTCCTGCTTTTATAAGAGAGCAAAGAACAGATACCGGCAAATAGACTTGGGAAATCTTCTTTTCCACCAAATGCTCCGCCAATACCTTGTGGAGACTCAACAATTACTTCATCCACTGCATTTCCCATCATTGCTTCCACACCATGTTTAACAAAAAACGGACATTGAGCAGTTATCCGGACGAACATGTTATTTGCTTTACTATCATAAACAGAAATTACACCTTGAGGTTCTAAGTAAGCCTGTTCCTGATGCGGTGTGTAATAAACATTGTGATTGTATAACCAATTTGCATCCGGTTCTTTATCAGTAGTATGATCTATTGTTGTCTCTTTTCCAAAATGATTTTCTTCGTTATCTAAGCACTCTTTCATTCCTGTAATGGCAGGAAGTTCTTCATATTCTATTTCTGTTTCTTTAATAAATTTGAGGAGTACTTTTCGGTCTGGATGCGCAATGCCCATGATTACCTGACCGTAGTGCATGACCTCTTTATCTGCCATAAAAGGCTGATCACAAACAGGTTCAGGAACAATATTATGTCCTGGAATATCTTTGGGAGAAACCATTGTAAATTCAGAAAGGTTATAGTTCTTTGGGAAATTTATTTTCTTGATGTAACCATGATGGCAGGTGGAATAAAGCAATTGTCCGTGTAAAATATCATCATAAGTATAATCATCAATAAATTTCCAAGATCCATCTAATTTTGGTCTGGCATCAAATTTTGTAACACATTTCATAAGCTTCTCCATATAAGAGGATTAATGTTATTTATACACATCTTTTCTGTGCGAAATCTTAAGTACATATATTATTAATTCATTATTGATAATTTTATATAAAATTCTATAATTTCGGTAACGAATTCTAAATTTATTTTGATGAGATAGTTTTTTTACTTTTTTTGGAAAAGGATTATCTAATAAGGAATTGATCAGTTTTAGAATTTCTGAGACATGATTGTTAGGGATTTTTCGGAGATCTTTTTTGACAGATTTTGCAAATTTCAGTTTATATTTTGCCATGAGCCTTTAAATCTGCAATTAGTTCTTCGTATGAAATTGTTGGTTCATTTTCTCTTTCTTTGATAGCTTGCAGATCATCTGCATCTTCAGCCAGTTCAAGCCTAATTGCCTCATCAACAATATCAGAAATAGATCTGTTTGTATCCAAAGCCTTAAGCTTGAGAATTCGATGAATTTCAGGATCGAAATAAACCGTTGCTCTCTTTGTGTATGTTGCCATATTAACCTCCTGTTTATTCCAAAAGGATAATTAACGCTATAGCGTTATAACGTCAAGATTAAATTTGAATTTCATCCAGTTTCTTGATCGGTTTAGGAATATCAATAATTCCCTGAACCGAATTTAAATCTTTTAATCCGCTACCTGTAAGCAAAATTACATTCTTTGAATTTTCGTCAATTAATCCTTTTTCTGCATACTTAAGAATTCCTGCAAAGGCTGTTGCTGCCGCCGGTTCAGAGAAAATCCCTGTATTTTCGCTCAACACTTTTGAAGCAGTTATTATCTCTTCATCACTAACAATTATCGATTCACCATTGTATTGTTCCATAAATTTCTTGGTCATCCAATAATTTCTTGGAATATCAACTGCGATAGAATCTGCAATTGTTGTACTTGGTTTGATAACAAATTTATCATTCACTAGATTATGAATAATGTTATCACTTTTTTCAGATTGAACAGCAACAATTGTCGGAAATTTTTTAATAAGACCCAATTTTAGCAGATCTTCAAATCCTTTGAATACACCAGAAATTATACAGCCGTCTCCAACCGGAACAAAAACCCTATCAGGGATTTTCTGTCTCATTTGCTGGAATATCTCGAATGAAACAATTTTCTTTCCCTCAATTGTAAATGGATTATATGCTGTGTTGCGATTATACCAACCAAACTTTTTTGTTGCTTCAATACTCAAGTCAAAAGCATCATCATAAGTTCCGTCAACCGGAATAAGCTGAGCTCCATACATTAATATTTGTGTAAGTTTGGCTTTGGGTGCAGAAGCAGGAGCGAAGATGATTGCTTTCTGCTTTTGTGAAGCACATATTCCTGCCAGAGATGATCCTGCATTTCCGGTTGAAGCAGCAACAATTGTTTCAATCCCTTGTTCTTTTGCAAAAGCACAAACCAGATCAGAAGCACGATCTTTAAAAGAGAAGGTGGGATTTTGTGAGTCATCTTTTAAGAAGATTTTAAAGTTTCCGGCTAAGTTGTTAAATCCATTAGAGGTTAACTCATAAAGCGGTGTTTTCCCAACTTTAAGCCAGGATAGGCTACGTTCGGAATTAATTGGCAATAATTCTCGATATTCTTTTGCCTTTAGTTTATCGAAAAGTTTATGCCATTTGGCCAAATTCTTGATCTTTCCATAATGATATAAAGTTTTCAAAATCCCTTTTGGTGGGACATCTGGTGTGTTTTCCTTTTCACAAACAGGGCAGAGGTACGTTACTTCATCCTGCTCATATTTTGCACCGCAGGTTGTGCATTCAAAATAATATTTATTTTCTTTCATGTTTTTCCTATTATTACTTAATTATTTAATACTAAATTTAACGTCTTTCTGAGGAATCTTATAGCTTTACCCTCGAAGAATCTTATGAATTTCTTTTTGCTTTACTTCCATTTATTAGAAACGAGATTCTTCCTAAGAACAACGTGCAAGAAACGTCAGAAAGACAACATCTTTTATTTTGTAGAATCTTTTTCCAAAATCCCAGTTAGAATTTTTTCCGGTGTTAACGGAACCGAACGAATTCTTACTCCCACAGCATTATAAATAGCATTTGCAATTGCGGCAAGGGGAGTATCAATTCCAATTTCACCAACAGATTTTGCGCCGTACGGTCCTGCCGGATCATAACTTTCTGCAAATTCAACTGTAATTTTCTTCACATCTTTTCTATTTGGAATTTTGTAATTCATAAGGTTGTTAGAAAGCATTTTTCCATCTTTAGAGTAACGAACATCTTCCCACATTGCCATTCCAATACCTTGCAAAATTCCACCCTCTACTTGTATTCTTGCCAGATTTGGATTGATTGTAGTTCCACAATCTACTACTGCAACATATTCCAAAATATTTATCTGTCCCGTTTCCGTATCGATCTCTATCTCTACAAAAGCAGACATAAACGGAGGTGGTGATTTTGGACTTGTGTTTGATCCGGAAGCAATAAGCTGTTTCATATCTGTACCGAATGTGTGATAGAGTCCTTGGGAAAGTTCTTCCAAGGTAATCGATTCACCACCGAATTTCGATTTGAAAGTACAATCTTCAAAGATTATATCATCTTTATGAACTGCTTTCAAAGCTTTGGCAGCTTCTTCTATAAGTAATGCTCTCATATTCAATCCAGCTTTTCTGGCAGCATTACCGGAAACAAAAGTTGTACTGGAAGCGTAAGCACCTACGTCGAAAGGTGTAGTGTCTGTATCGGAAGAAGTGATCACGATCCTATTAACAGGAACCCCAATTGCCTCTGCTGCTATTTGACTGAGCACGGTATCACTTCCTGTTCCCAGATCTGTTGCGCCCATCAATAAATTGAAAAATCCACCATCGTTCAGTTTAAGAACTGCTGCACCCATATCGAGAAGTGGAATTCCTGAACCTTGCATTGCTATTGCAGTTCCTACACTTCTTATTTTGTTAGGAGCAATTTGTTTGGAAGGATATTTCTTCTTCCAACCTATTAATTCCCTTCCACGCTTTATGCAGTAATCTAGTTTACAGCTTTCCATTACCTGAGCAATACCTTCACCACCTTCACCCATAACGCTGAAAACCGGAGAAGTCTCACCTTCCTTAATACAATTTTTCAAGCGAAGTTCAGTTGGATCCATGTTGAGCTTTTCTGCTAATTCTCGCATGGCAGACTCTACAGCAAAATTTGCTTGAAGTGCACCATAACCGCGATAAGCTCCTGCTGGACATCTATTTGTGTAAACTACCTTACCTTCAAACCGCAGATGTTTTGCCTTATTATACATTGGAAGCAGTTTAGAACCGGCTACCATAAATGTGGTAAGGGCATGTTCTCCATAAGCGCCAGTATTAGATAAAAGCTGCATATCGAAAACTTCAAGATTACCTTTTTTATCAGCACCCAAACGAATATCAAATCTCATTTCGTGACGTGTAAATGTGTTTTCCTGAACTTCCTGTCTTGTATAAAAACATTTAGATGGCTTACCTGTTTTTAAAGTTACAATTGCTGTAAAAAGGTCATTATGAACTTGCTGTTTAGCACCAAATCCACCACCGATTCTTGGCTTATAAACTCTAATATCTCGCTGAGGTTTTCCCAATGCTTCACCAATAATACGACGAGTATGGTAAGGATTTTGGGTAGAAGTGATAATGTTCAATCTTCCCTGAACATCGATAAAAGCTGTGGATGTATGAGGCTCTAAAGGAACTTGTTGCTGAGCATTTGTGAAATAACGCTGTTCTACAGTAACCTCCGATTCTTTCATTTGTTTATCGACATCGCCAACGATCATTGTGTCCATGTAACTGCAAGCAATATTGTTTTTTGCATCAAGTCCCATCGGGAACATTGTATAAATTTCTTTTTCCGGATGGATAATAGATTTGTGACCTATAGCTTTTTCAAAATCTAAAACAGGTTCAAAAATTTCATAATCGACTCCAATGAGTTTCATCGCATCATCAACTACTTTTTCTGTAGTTCCTGCTATAATTGCAACCTCGTCACCAACATAACGTACATAATTATCCAAAATGAACTTATCTTTTGGAGATGGTTCGGGGTAACTCTGACCAGCTCTAGTAATGGGAATACGTGGAACATCTTTGTAAGTTAGAATACACTCAATTCCTTCTGTCTTTAGGGCTTTTTTTATATCTATGGATTTGATCTTAGCAAATGCGTATGGACTTCTAAGTAATTTAACTATTAGTGCACTATCAACTGCAAGATCATCAGTATATGCTGATGCGCCTTTTAATAAACCTCTTCCGTCAACTTTTGGGATTGAATGGTTCACTTCTTTGAATTTCATCATTTCACCCCCATATATTTTTTAATGCCACGGAGTTGTCCCTCATAGCCACTGCATCTGCAAAGGTTTCCTGTAAGATAGTGATTGATCTTCTCAACTGTTGGGTCTTTTAATTCTTTTTTCATTGCATAGGTTGTGAGAACCAGAGATGGTCCACAATATCCACATTGATCTGCACCCTCACTAACAATTAGATCAACTATTTTGTCAGCCTTTTTGCCCAGACCTTCAACAGTTGTGATCTTAGCTCCTTGCGCTCTTGCTGCTAAAAACTGACACGAGAGAGTTGGTTTGCCATTGATAAGAACTGAGCAAACACCACAAACTCCAGTATCACATCCTTTTTTTACACTCTTGAATCCGATCTTTCTAAGTATATCGAGAAGAGATTCATCACCGTCAATATTGGTGTTATAAAATTTATTGTTAATATTTAATTTAAGTTTCATTTTAGAACCTCCAACAGAGCACGAGATACAAGAATTGGTGCGATCATTTTCCGATATTTTCCACTAGCTC
>JAOZPK010000077.1:7209-11311 GCA_029932755.1 Candidatus Cloacimonadota bacterium
AGAGCACGAGATACAAGAATTGGTGCGATCATTTTCCGATATTTTCCACTAGCTCGCAAATCATCACCAAACTTAAATTCATCTGCGATCAAGCTGGCAGCTTCTTCAATTTTATTATTATCGGAATTTATGATTTGGGAAGCTTTTTCAGATAATTTAGCAATTGATGGTCGGGTTCCAACTGCAATTTTTATTTTGTCAAAATTGGAAACTGCTACAGATAAAATTGCAAAATCCGCATCAGAATTTCGTATCATTTTATATGAGCTTTTACCTTTATTTTTCTTGATGATTATTTTATTAAGGATGTCTCTTTTGATATTAAAATTTGAAATAAATTTACTAAAAGCCACAATACCATTTTTTTCAAATTCAAGTTCGCAATCTAAAACAAGCAAAGCTGTGTTGATCTCGGTAAATCCTAAACGACTAAAAATAGCACCACCAATCGTGGCGTTATTCCTGAATTGAATTCCAATGAGATTTTCAAGTGACTTTGGCAGTAGATTTCCAAAATATTTATTGATGACAGAATCAGTTTCGATGGTTCTGAGCGAGGTGTAGGCTCCGATCTCAATTTGATCGTTATTTTCTTTAATATAATCAAGATTAAGTTTTGAAAGATCAATTCCGATTGAATATTTTTTATTAGATAACCTCAAAAATGTAGTGCCACCAAGAATCACTGAATCCGGATCTGTTTTTAGTATTTCCAATGCTGTTTGTAAATTATCGGGCTGTACAAATTTTTCAAACCTCATAAGACCTCCTTGTAGCAATATCTCACACAAACAGAAAAAACCACCAATTCATTAGAATTGATGGTTAACAATAATTTATTCGTATTTTTTAAGAAGTCCTGTTTTCTTATTGAATTCGGTAATCTTCTCATCCCATTCATTAACTTTTCCAAACTGATCTTTCCAATAATTGTCATCATACCATTGTGCATTAAGTTCTTCCACAGTTTTACCTTGTTGTTCGATCCAAGTGAAGTATTTCAGGTTATGCATACGCTTTTTTTCATAATAATTCATCTCGATCATATTATCTATTCCGATGTCCATAAGGTCACGATAATATACAACAGCAGCATCTTCATGAGTAAATTCTCCTCGATTTTCAAGTTCTTCTTTTACTCTGGATTTATACATTTCCATAGAATCTGTTGCTACAGTAAATAGTACTTTATCACCTGTCATTTCATAGTATTTCGCCATTTTGATGCATCCCATAATGTTAGCGATTGAAGATATTCCTAATAAATCTAATTTATCAACAATTTCTTGAGAAACACCTTTTTCTAAGAGATATTTATGCCCGGTTTCAGAGTTGAACAACCTCATAATGTCAATATTTGGTTGATCATCAATAGCTGCAACCATATCCATGTTTTTGATATTGTGTATCCAAGGAACATGTTTATCTCCGATACCTTCAATTCTATGAGCTCCATAACCATTACGAAGTAATGTTGGGCATTGAAGAGCTTCACCGGCACATACTTTGTAAGATGGATACACTTCACGAAGATAATCTGCACAACCAAGTGTTCCTGCAGAACCTTGAGTTAAGAATAAACCGGCAAAAGTATCATTCTCATTTTTCTCCTGATTGAATACTTCTTCCATTGCCGGACCTGTAACCGCATAGTGCCAAACAGCGTTTCCAATTTCACTAAACTGGTTCAGATTTACAATGGCATCACCACGTTCATGAAGAAGTTCTTTTGCTTTATCATAAATTTCTTTTACATTACTTTCACTTCCGGGAGTCGCAAAAACTTCGGCTCCTACTTCATGAAGCCAGTCGAATCTCTCTTGGCTCATCTCTTCAGGAAGCACAGCGATAGACTCACATCCCAGAAGATAAGAATCATAAGCTCCACCACGACAGTAATTACCGGTTGAAGGCCAGAGAGCTTTTTGAGTTGTTGGATCAAATTCGCCGTGAACCAATTTTTCTACTAATGGACCAAACGTAGCACCAACTTTATGAGCTCCTGTGGGGAAATATTTTCCAATTAATACCATGATTCTTGCATCAACACCTGTAAGTTCTTTTGGTAATTCGATAAAGTTAACTTTTCCAAAACCACCGCCATCTAATCTTGGTTCATTTTTCCAAGTTAAACGAAAAAGATTTAGTGAATTAAGATCCCACATTCCTACATTTTCAAGTTCTTTTTTAACCTTTTCCGGTATCAATTCCGGATTTCTCATCTGTTCATATGTAGGAAGAAAAATGTTTCTTTCCTTACATCTTTGTATGGTATTTTTTAATACCTGTTCTTTATTTTTAGCCATTTTTTCTCCATTTTTTTATAGTGCCTGAATAATGAGTGCCTAAGTTAATAAGTACTTTCATCTTTTCAAGCTTTTCATAAATCCAATTAGGATTCATTCACATTCTCCATATCTTAGGTACTTAGGTACTATTTTACTATTATCGTTCCTGATTTGCCGTCTAAAGCGTCAACGGCATTTGATAGGGAGGTAATTATCGATTTTTCACCACCGGCTTTCACAAATCTGATGGCAGCTGTAACTTTTGGTCCCATACTTCCAGCCAGAAAATGTCCTTCAGCCAGATACTTCTCAGCTTCAGCAACTGTAATTTTCCCAAGTGGTTTTTCTTCCGGTTTACCAAAATTGATCTTAGCATTTTCCACATCAGTAAGGATAAGATATATATCTGCATTTACTTCTTGAGCAAGAATATTTCCCGCTTTATCTTTATCGATTACTGCTTCCAGTCCGGCTAAGGTTCCATCGGATTTTTTCATTACAGGGATACCACCGCCACCTGATGCAATCACAATTGCATGGGCATCGACGAGAGCCTGAACACAATTAGATTCCACTATTTTGATAGGTTCTGGAGATGGGACAACTCTTCTCCATGGTTTATCTACATTCGGTTTAACCAGTTTCACAATATAGCCTTTTTCTTCTTTGAGTTTCATTGCTTCTTCTTCTGTGTAGAATGGACCAACAGGCTTACTCGGATCATTAAAATCGGGATCATCTTCTTTAACTAGAACTTGTGTTACAATGGTAGTTATTGGAATGGTTTTTCCCTTCTGCATGAAGTAATTTTGCAGAGTGTTCTGGAACATATAACCGATCTGACCTTGTGTCATTGCGCCTACAATATCCATTGGCATAGGAGGAACAAGTTTTTTGCCTTCTTCCTGTTGAATAAGAAGAGTACCAGCTTGAGGTCCGTTGCCATGTGTGATAATTAATTTATATCCCAGAGCATTCATTTTCACAAGTTGCTCACAGGTTATTTCTACATTTTTAAATTGCTCTTCGGCGGTTCCTTTTTCATGAGCTTGTTTGATAGCATTCCCGCCAAGTGCAATTACTACTAATTTTTTATCTTCATTATTCATTTTGATTCTCCAAATCTAATTAAATATCTACTTTCATACCGGCAATGGTCATTGCCATAATTGCTTTCTGCGTGTGCAATCTGTTCTCTGCAATATCTGTGATAATGGAATTTGGTCCGCTGGCAACTTCATCGGTAACTTCTTTGCCGCGATCTACCGGCATTGGATGAATGTAGAGTGCGTCTTTTGTCCTATCCATTCTCTCTTGATTGCAGATCCAGTCTGTCATTTTGCTTGCTCTGGCAATCTCAGCTTCTTTACCAATTTCATAAAAATCGGGACCAAACCAGTTTCGTGAATATACGAATTCCACATCATCTGTATAACCTGCATCAGGATCATTAACGATCTCAAATTTAGTGCCGTTTGCTTCACAATTTGCTCTAACTTTTGCTATCTCTTCTTCCGGAAGATCATAACCTTTTGGATAAGCCAACTTTACGTTCATACCCAGACGAGAAGTAATAAGCAGATTCTCATGAACCGAACAGTACGAACGTGCTAGATCTCCATGAGCCCAAGTCATAAGAATAGTTTTTCCTTTTAAGTCACCTTTATGCTCTTGCATTCCCATAACATCGGAAAGTCCCTGGCATGGATGATATTTGTCGTCTGCCATATTGATAATGGGAACATCCATCCATTTAGCGTATTCACGCAGCAGAGCATTGCCATCACCATAATTTTCTACAGAAGTTTCCAGAA
>JAOZPK010000193.1 GCA_029932755.1 Candidatus Cloacimonadota bacterium
AATTCGTGGCATACTCGCAGAGCTCCCGCAGTTTTTTATACGGTATCACCATGGCGTTACCGTCCAGGAAGAACATTTTACGTACATCCGCTCCGTAAACTTCTCGAGCTATATCCATGTCTTTTTTTATTTCTGCCAGCTCCCGTACTTTGAACTTCTTTATATTGGCAAAACAGAAACTGCAGCGGTAGGTGCAGCCCTCCGTTACCTGGATCAGCAGACTGCCGGCTTCACTGGGTGGCCGGTAAACCGGCTCTGAATAATAAATTCCGTGGTGTTGCATTTATTTTATCTCTTTAGTAAATTGATTAATTACTTCTTTCATATGGTTTTGTTACTCCTGCGGTGTCTTCTTCTATTGAATTTCAATTTCTGGAACAGTTTCTCAAGCTTCCCATTTTTACTGGCAAAAGCTACAACAATATCATCAGCAATTTCAAGAATTACTTCATTTCTTTTATAACAAGATTCTTTAGTATTCTGAGTAACTTTATCATTGAACGGAGAAATTACCAGCAAACGATTTTCTGCAATGGCTTTACGCTGTTCAGCAGGAAAACGTTTCTTCATATTTCTTGCTAAAACCATAATTATTGGTTGAGTACCTTTCAATAGAAAATCCAGAATATCTTTTTCTATTTTAGAATGGAAACCGGAAATGATGCAAACTCCTTTATCACGCTGCTCAATTGCCCAATCATAGGATTTTAAGATCAAATGAGACGGACATTTCTGCGAGCAGAAAAAAGCAACTTTATGTTGTTGAAGAATATCCTTATTGCCAAGATAGGATAAATCAATATTCACTTTCAGTCTCTAACTGATTGGGGTTATTTTTTAGATAATTTTGTTTACTAACTACTTTCCGATTGCTCTTTTGTTCTAATTCTTTCCTAGCATTACCGGCAACAGAACCACCCTCTTTTGCTGCCTTTTTCAAGTTTGGAAATCCTTGTGCATCTTTGTTTCTGGTAATCTCTTTTGTGGATGCTTCTCCCAACATATTAAAGATCAATTCCAGGTCAGTCATATGATCACGCAGATTTTCTCTATTCAAACCTTTTAACTCTTTATATTGCGATGGAGTTAATCCAAAGGTTGCTTTGGAAATTTCTGCTGTTAAGATGGAGTAATCTCTTGGTTCTTTTGCTCCACGATTTTTCCATTCATCCGTTAATTCTTCCCTGATTGCAATTCCACGCATTCTTTTTTCAATCCAATCATCGGAATAACCTTTTGCTTTGTAGATTGCCCTGGTTCGCTTTGTAGCAAGTTCAGGGTCTTCGATCTCCTGCACCCGTTCGTAACCAACTTTTGCCAGCCAGCGTTTGAAAGGCTCTGCTTTGGGAGAAGGAATCGATTGAATGATGCGAAAAGCATTCTCAGTGTTTACAACTTCAGTATTATATTTTTTGCCATCAGCCGACTCTAATTTCAGTTGTCGACAAAATGTCGACAACTCAACTCCCGAACTTTCCTTTTCACGTTTTTTTAGCCTATACCAGTAATCTCGAGGCTTGCCACTATCAGTTAGCACTTCGATTATATCTACCACAGAGAATAACCACTCATTATTTTCTAATATTTTTCTAATCTCTTTGCCTTTAAAAATAGCTAGTTTAGTCTCCATTAATTGCTCCCAACTTAATTCCTACATAACCCTATGTTAATTTCGTATTAACTCCGTTATAATTACGTTATTGATATAACTTTTTATTCCTCTTCATCAAAATACTCAAACTTATATTGATCTTCTACATCATCCAAACCTTCACAAGTTTTATATGTTACAGATTTCATATAAGGATAAGGGTTGGATGCAGTCCTTTCTTTGTTTTGATCAGAGATTTTTATTTCACTCTCTCTCTTAGGAGATATTATTTCAAACAGATCACCATTCCTTTCGAAAACATCAACGCAATTCAGTTTATTCTCTGCATTAAAATGCTGTTCGATAATTTTGTATCCATCGAAATCATAAAAATAAAGAGTTTTATACCTGAGCTCAACTCCATATTTATAGCCTTTCTGCTGAACCAGAACATTATTCTCATATTCATAAACTCGTTTATAAGAAGGTTTGCCTTTGGAATCGAAAGCAAAATACTCAATTAAATTACCGTCTTCATCATATTTATAATTGATGAGATAGCGAACTTCTTCCTCTCCAGTATATCTGGTTTCTTTTATCAATAAATTCTTTTTATCGTACTCGTATTTATACATACTTTTTAGTTCTGAAAATTTATTGTACATTCTTTTCTCAATTACGTTACCAAATTCATCTTTGAATTCGTGAGTTGAACGAATACTTGCTTTATCCCATCTTTTGTTTAATTTAGAAACCCTCACACATTACTCCCAACTTTAAACTCCTAATTGCTAACTCAATTCTCACAATTTCCCCTTAACATAATTCTCCAGTTCTTTGCCCATTCTGTATTTGATGTCGTAATTGATGATGAAATCCAACTCCTCTTCAGTAAAACCGTAATGCTGAGCTAAAACGGTGTCGATTTCGTCGATGACAAATTTTGCTTTTGCTGGATAATATTCATCATACTCAATATAACCACTTTTGTATTTTCTTGATTTTTTCTCAGCAGTTAGGGTCAGAAGTTTGGAATATTGATTTATCAAAGCCCTAAATTCTTTTTCAATATTATTAGGAGTCTTAAAATTATTAATACTTGATGAATTAAAATCTCTACAGTTACTATGAGATTTATAATGTAAATAGAATATGCTTGAAGCAAGTATGGAAGTAATCATTGCTGAATGTTCAATTGTTTTTCCGCCAATTGTATGATAATGTGATGATTTGTCACTTGCGTTACCTGTTGGTTCAAAAGGAAGAGATCTCACCCAATAAGTTGGACCATCGTGATACCAAGTTTCTATAATATTTCCATAGATTGCAGGTAATGGACTGAAA
>JAOZPK010000078.1 GCA_029932755.1 Candidatus Cloacimonadota bacterium
GGACGAAGAGGTCAACGTAATTCTCATATTTCCGAATTGATGAAATTTGTTACACAAGCAGAAGATGCAGTTGTCGTTAACAATAATGCTGCTGCTGTGATGCTGATCTTGAAAACTTTTGCAGAAGGAAAAGAAGTTATAATTTCCAGAGGTGAGCTGATCGAGATCGGTGGATCATTTCGCATTCCGGAAATAATGAAAGCCAGTGGTTGTAAAATGATCGAAGTGGGGGCAACCAACCGAACTAAACTTTCCGATTATGAAAATGCAATTACTAAAGATACAGCTTTGATCTTCAAGGCTCATAAATCGAACTATTATATTAATGGTTTCACTGAAGAAGTTGAATTATCTGAACTGTCCGATCTGGCAAGGGAACACGAGCTTTTATTCGTTTATGATCTTGGTTCCGGATTGCTTAGAAAACCGGAAGGACTTCCATTAGAAGATGAACCCGATGTGAGAAGTAGTATAAAAGCTGGTTGTGATATAGTCTCTTTTAGTGGAGACAAATTACTTGGTGGTCCGCAAGCTGGTATTATTGCAGGGAAATCTGATCTTATACAAAAAATTGCAAAAGATCCCATGATGCGAGCTCTGCGAGTAGGTAAAATGACAATAGCAGCTCTTTCTGCTGTTATGCGTTTTTATATGAAAGATGAGGATCTTTTAACTAAAGTTCCAATATTTGAAATGTTAAATCGTAAAAAGGGTGATCTAAAAAATCTTGCTGACAAACTTGTAAACGAACTTGATATATTTGGTATCAGATCAGAAATAATTAAGAGCAAAGCACAATGCGGTGGTGGAACTCTTCCTCAGCTAAGGATAGATAGTTTGGCTATAAAGATAGTTCACAATGGAAATAGAAATTATGCAAAAAAATTATATCAGAACTTACTTGAATTGGATAAACCAATTTTAGGAATTTTGCGAGAAGGTAATCTTCTTTTTGATGTTCTGAGCATTAAGGAAAAAGAAATAAAATATATTGCTGAAAGCATGAATTTGATTATGAACTAAAAAAGAACCTGCAATTGCAGGTTCTTAACCCTCTATTAACAAAATTTGTCTATGTAATCTCAACCTATAATGTTCCCAAAATTTTAATTGCTTCAGGAAGAAATGAGATTGATACTTCTGCGTAAATCTGCGTTGAATTATTTTAGAAAATCTATCCAATTCTTAAATCCTTCACCTGTTTTAGCAGATAATTCGATCACTTTCATTTTAGGATTAACCTTTTTAATATTCTCTTTAATATCATCGATTTTAATCTCAAGATAGGGCAGAAGATCGATCTTAGAAATAATGCATAAAGATGAAGTCTGAAAGGCAAGAGGGTATTTGAGGGGTTTATCTTCGCCTTCGGTAACGCTGAGTACAACTGTGTTCGTATGAGCTCCAACATCAAATTCTGCAGGACAAACCAGATTCCCAATATTTTCTACGAAAAGTGTTTTAATGCCTGTCAAATCCATTTCATCAATAGCAGAACGTATCCAAGCAGATTCCAAATGACAATCACCTCCAAATGCACCGGTGTTTATCTGGTATGCTTGAATTCCTGCATTGGCAATTCTCTCAGCATCGAGAGTAGTTTGAATATCACCTTCTATTACACATACCTTATTGCCAAGTTCTTTTGCTGTTCGCTCCATTAATGTAGTTTTCCCCGATCCTGGTGAACTCATAAGATTAATAAAAGTAATTCCCTTATCTTCCAGATTATTACGTAACTCTTCTGCGATCTTATCATTAGCACTTAAAATCTTCTTCATCACCTTAATTTCTGTTTTATCCATCAATTTCTCCTAATTTTAAATTTATAATCTCACATTTCACATTCTCAAAGCGGAAGCTTTGAATTAAAGTCCCAAAAATTGAATGCCCAAACCACTGAACATAATTATGAATCCTGCAATTGCATGAGAGAATCTTTCCATTTTTTTCATTGGAACAAACTTATAGCCTAAAGATGCAATGTAAACCACGGTCATCATTGTAGCAATAGTTACAACTGCAAAGATCAAAGTTATAAATACCAAACCTGGAATGCTGTTCTTTGCGCTGGGATACATCAAAATCGGGATCAAAGGCTCACAAGGACCAAGCACAAAAATAGTGAATAGAACCCAGGGTGTTATATTCTTTTTTCCATGAACGTGTGAATGCTCTTGGATATGGGAATGGATATGTTCATGTTTTGAGCCGTCTTCATGAATATGCAAATGTGTATGCGGTTTGTTTCTTATCGCTTGCCGAATTCCCCAAACAAGATATACAAAACCAAAAACAATAAATACCCAAGCAGCCAGATTACCCCGAAATGATTCAAACATTTCTATTTTGGAAATTGCTATTCCAACTGAAATCCCAATAATTCCTAGAACAATTGAACTTCCTACATGTCCTAATCCACATAGAAAAGTTATTAACATTGTTTTTCGCATTTTCCAATTTCGAGCTTTAGACATCATGATAAAAGGCAGGTAGTGATCAGGACCAAATAGAGTATGAAAAAATCCTATTGTTGCGGCTGTAATCGCTAAAAGAGTAATTTCATTATTCATATTTATATTTCTCCGGTTGTTGCTAAATTCAGGTTTGCGTGTTTCACACCTTTAGCAGCTTTCAATTTAGTACACAGGTTCTTTAGTTTTTTTGGTTTACCCTTAACAATGATGATCTCAAAACAATAATCGTGATCTAAATGTATGTGTTGAGATGAAATAATTAGATCATGATGATCATGTTGAATATTGGTAAGAGTATTTACGAGGTCTCGTTTGTGATGATCAAATACAATTGTGATAACACCGGTTATTATTTTATCGTCCTGCCATTCCTGCTTGATCAATTCTTCGCGAATAAGATCTGCAATAGCATTGGAACGATTTGTATAATTCTCTATCTTTATTTTTGCATCATACTTTTCCAGGAGCTCCTTAGCAATCGAAACTCCGAACCTGATAAGATCAGACATAAATCCTCCGTGTTACGAAAAGACAAAAATGTAACACTGAAAATTGTGTCAAATGAAAATTAAATTAAAATATCTTCTTATAGATATGACAATATGGATCACCACCGGTCTTGTTATAATAATCCTGATGGTACTTTTCTGCATCCCAGAATTGTGTAGCTTTTTCTAAGGCTGTTGCTACTTTGTAACCCTTATCTATTAATATTTTGATAACTCTCTTAGCAATTTCTTTTTGGTCTTCATTCGTATAGAAAATTACAGAGCGGTATTGCTCACCAATATCGGGCCCCTGTCTGTTTACTTGAGTAAAATCATGGATCTCAAAAAAGAGTTTAACGAGTTTTTCATAAGATACAAGTTCCGGATCAAAAGTAATTTGAATTGCTTCTGCATGACCTGTTGTTCCAGTACATATTTCCTTGTATGAGGGTTTTGCTTTGGTTCCTCCAATATAGCCTACAGAAATATCAGTAGCTCCATCAATCTTTTGGAACTGATATTCAACACCCCAAAAACAGCCGCCGGCAAATATCGCTTTCTCCAATTTTGATTTTTCCGGAATAAAATTCAAAGAGATGGAATTAACACAATGACGTATATTTTTTTCAGTATAATTTTCACCTTGAAAAATGTGCCCTAAATGAGCTCCACAATTTGCACAGGTTATTTCAGTTCGAATTCCATCGGCGTCTGGAATGCGTTTAACAGCACCTTCTATTTCATCATCAAAACTGGGCCATCCGCAATTGGAATCGAATTTATCTTCCGATTTAAACAAAGGTGCGTCACATCGCTTACACAGATAAGTTCCTGTCTCTTGATGCTTGTAAAACTCACCCGTAAACGGTGCTTCTGTTCCTTTGTTAACTATAACTCGTTCTTCTTCTGATGTAAGTTCATTAAATTTTATCATATCCTGTCCTTTTAACGTTATTGTTATTATTAGCAAAAATGCAATGACTATTCCATTTTTCAAAACATCTCCTCTTACTGGTTCATGTAACAAAAAAAATAAAAAAGTTTTATAATTTTTTCATACTAAAGAATCCAGTTTAAATAATTGTAAAATTACCAGGAAGTATATTCTTGAACTCATTCGAAAATAATTTTATATTAATCCAATATCTCAGATGAGCAGTCCTTTGTTTGGATTATTAGGTTAAATTTTAAAAAAAGCGGCTGCTTAGATTTTACAAAAAAAATAAAATAGCACACCGCTTAATTATAATTGATTTTTACTTTTTCATCGATATCATTTTATAGTCTTCTTCAGAAACTTCAGTAGATTTCTCAATTTCACCTGATTTGTTCATGACGATAACATAGTGTTTTCCTGTGGTTTCTTCTTCTATATTTGAGAGTAATTTGGGATCAATGAGAGCAGTACCTTCAACAATAATGGTACTTTCACCATAAATATAAGGAATATAGAAAAACTTCTGAGATATTACGCCATCTAGAAGTGCAACTGCACCTTGAACGCTTTCAATAGCTCTATCCAGAGCTTCTTTTGCATTTGGTGTACCGGTTGGAATAAAGATAATAATGCTTGCTGAATCTTCACCAATCACTCGATTACGATCTCTATAGAATTCTGCTCCGCGGCTCATATCAATATTCTTTGATGATATGATTGTGAAATCTATGAACCGTGTTGTACAACCTGATAGAAGTATGACAATTACTAAACCAAAAACAATCTTTTTCATTAATAACTCCTTTTTTTATTTTTCCCACCGTTTGGCAGGATTGTCTTCTTATTTTTATTATGTTAATGAGTATTAAAAAAAAGATCAATATCCCAAAAGACACACTCTAAAAAACTATAAATCCATATATATACTGTCAAGATAAAAAGGTTAAAGGTTAATGAAAAATTAGATATATATTCTCTCCTATCAATAATTATTTTAGTCTTTCATCCCCTTAATCTAATACTTAATAAATTGATTCAATGCTTATTTCAACAAGATTATTTTTCTAGTTTTTATAAATTCACCTGAAGTAATTTTATAGTAATAAATACCACTTGAGACGATAGAATTAGAATCGTCTTTACCATCCCAAAGTACAGAGTTTTTTCCAACATTATTGTATTCACTATATAGAGAAGTAACTTTCTGCCCCTTGATATTATAAATATCTATTTCCACGTTTCCACTTATAGGGATGTTATATGAGATAGTTATCCCAGGATTACGTGAGGAACTTAAACTAAACGGATTGGGATAATTCGTTACAGAATATTGTGATTGTATGCTAATTTCCTCTTCTTCAGCACTCACAGTATTTGTTGCTTCATAACTATAGGTTATCTGAGAATACGAAGTATATGTATCTGTAACAACCATAAGAACTTCATCATATAGAATTCCCGAATTAGGCAATACAATATTACCATTCATTTCCGCATCTAATTCCATTTCTACAACTTCAACTGGTTCGTTACTTAAGAATTTAACAAACTGAACATGAAAATCGGAACTTGTTTCATCTCCATCAAAATAAACTGATAGGTCTAAACTGACATTTTCAAATAAAATGTAATTTACGCTCCAATGATTCATTGAGACATTATCGGAAGTAACTGGATAACTTGAATATTCAGCGGTGTTAGTTAGAACAAATTGTCCTGTTCCGATTGGATTATCAGAATAGCTGTACAATCCATCCATAAACACTGGATCATTTATATGATTTGCAATTACCCAATTATTAAATACATCTATGGATGTGATATCCGTTCCCCAGCCAGTTTCCAATAGTGCAGTATCCAATCCATCCATACTGTTCTGAGTTATGTGAACCAGATTATAGATTATATTCTCATCTCCTATTACATAATGTTCATAAAGATAATGCATAAATAAATAGCTTTGAGGATAATCGGCACCTGCGCTCCATTGCACTAGGTTATTATCAGGATTTTGGGTAAATAGCATCATCCAATACGGACTGATCCAACCATTCACCCACTGAGCAAAACTGGATAACCCTTCATTTACCCAAGTTGTTTCGTTACTATCGTGGTTACAATGTATAAGGTGTTGAAATTCATGAGCCAGGGTAGCATAACAATAACTGCTGTGAATCCCTGCATTGTGTGGATTATCATCAATATAGAGAAGCTCCATGTTGTTACTGTATGGTCCTCCCAAAATGTCTGATGGAGAGAAATAACCATTAATATTCGTATCATCAATATCATATATCAGAATATTAGTTTTACCATTATTATCAATATCAGAAGTTATGCCGAACATTACAGTATCGAGTTCATAAACACCTTTGGTGGGATCTGCTGCTGTTGAATCTTCAAATGCATTTCTCAAATGTTCCACATCGACGGGATCTATTGTAACATTCCAAATATCATCAGCTACATAGATATTACACAAAGTTGAGTTTATTTGTCTTGTTACGGAAATCAATGAATGCGTATTGTTTAGGAAATTATAAACCCACAACTCCAGTGAATCTTCATCAGTATTGGTGATTAACGAATTCAAAAGACCCTGCTCACTATTAGAAGTTAATGCCTTTAATTGTTCCAATCTTGTCATTATCCGTTCCGCATCGTTGATGTCATTTATAAGTTCTTCAGGCTGCTGAATTGCAAATAATTGCATGCTCACAAAAATTAGTGCAAAAAACAATAACATTTTTTTCATTATTCCTCCAATTTAAATTAGATTTTATTATTCTTTCATTCCTTCCATTGTTTCAATATATAATTCTTTTCCGGAAATTAATTCAGTGTTAAACGAGTGGCATTTTGGACACATAAAGATCGGCTCATCAATTGTAAATTCGTGTTTGCAGTCTTCGCATTTAACACTTACATCTTTTTCAGTCATTAGAAGTACGGCTTTCTCAAATCCTTCATATTCGGTTTTCATGAAATCGAAGTTAGTTATCATTACTTCTTCGACGATCTGATGGAATTTGCCAACAACTATTTTAACTTCTAATATTTCTTTGAGTTCTTCTTTAATTCTTATGTCTTTAGCAATTTCTAATAATGAGTGAATTATTGCGCCTTCGTGCATAATTATTTCCTTTTATTTAGCAACGAACAAATATTGCTGGCTTTGCGAAGCAAAACGACAACTTCGTGCAAAAAATACTAATATAAACAAACAAAACGAACAAAAAACTAATAGAGTTAACAACAAGCATAAAGTTTCTAACCATTGTAAATATTTCGTTCCTCAGCCATTAGACAAGCAAGAGAATTATAGCATCGTTTGTTTCTCAAGCCGATGCATCATTCGCAAGGTTTTAGCAAATCCTTGGAAGCGGATCAGATTCTAACATCAATAGCGGACGCAATCCACCAATAGAAGTTCTTAAATAAACACCTTTAACTTCTGTTGTTACTTCTCCAATAATTTTACTTTCTTTTCCATATTTATGTTTCTTCATTTCATTTATAAGTTTGGAAGTTTCACCAGAAACAAATGATACTAGTTTACCTTCATTTGCCATATAAAGTGCATCTAATCCGAGTAATCCGCAAATTGCATTTACTGCATCATTTATTGGAACATCTTCTTCATTTATTATGATACCCAAACCAGTATCTTCGACGACTTCATTCAAAATTGTGGCAACACCACCACGAGTAGCATCACGTAAGAATTTCACATTTCCACTTTTCAGCATTAATTGAACAAGCCCATTTAAAGATGCACAGTCGCTTTGTGGAGTTGGCGTAAGATTAAGTTTTTCACGAGCATTAATTATTGCTACTGTGTGATCACCGATATTGCCATTAACAATTATTTTATCACCGTTCTTAATGTTTTTAGAAATAAGGTTTACACCTTCGGGAAGAAAACCAATTCCGGTTGTTGTAATATACATCCCATCAGCTTTGCCTCTTTCTACAACTTTTGTATCACCGGCAATTATTTTCACATTAGCATCTTCGGCAGCTTTTTGAACAGATTCGGTTATCGTTTTCAAATCGTCTATCTTGAAACCTTCTTCAATGATGTAGGTTATCAAGAGATATTTTGGAACAGCACCTTTCATAGATACATCGTTTACAGTTCCTGTAACAGAAAGTTTGCCGATATCTCCACCTGGAAAGAAAATTGGTTTTATTACATGTGCATCTGTTGTTACCACGGTTCTATTCTCGATCTCAACTGCATCATCCAATGTCGGAAGTTTGAAGTTTTTATCGAAAATATCATTAATTAATCTTCTGGTTAATCCACCGCCACTACCATGACCGAGAGTTATTATGTCATCTTTCATTATTTATTATCCTAATATTCTACCGCAGATAAACACGGATAAACGCAGATAATTAGAATATAATTTTATTAGCGCTTTCTTCGTGTTCTTAGTGGCAAAGTTTTTATCTTTCATATTTATAATATGCTGCACAGCTTCCTTCCGATGAAACCATACAAGGTCCGATTGGATTTGCTGGATTACAGGTTTTTTCAAATAATGGGCACTCTGGTGGAATTATTATTCCCTTAAGTACATCTGCACATCTGCAGCCAGTGTTTCCTTCTTCTTCCCTTAGTGTAATATTATACTTTTTAGAAGCATCAAATTCCCTAAATTTATCTCGAATTCCCAAACCGGATTTATGGATCCAACCGATTCCACGCCAAAGAGCATTTTCTGTTGTTAGGACTGTGTCAATAACTTTCTGTGCACTTTTATTTCCCACGATATTTACGACTCTGTTATATTCATTCACAATAGCAGGTTTGTTATGTTTAACTTGCTCGATAATGATCTTTATTGCAGTTAAAATATCCAAAGGTTCAAATCCTGTAACAACACCACCGATGTTATATTTTTCAGGCAGGAGCACATATGATTCAGAACCGATAATAACACTAACATGACCCGGCAGGAGAAATCCATCTAATTTAATATCATCAGCAGAAAGAAGTGCTTCTAAGGCAGGTGGAACAAGTTTGAAAGCAGGGAAAACAGAAAAATTATGCAGTTTCTGCTGCTTTGCCATTAGGATGGTTTGTGCAATTCCAGGGATGGTAGTTTCAAATCCGATACCTACAAAGATTGTTTCCTTTTCTTTTGCCATTTCTAATGCTTCCAAAGGAGAGTAAACAATTCTTACATCCAATCCTCTGGCACGTGCATGTTCCAGCGTTTCATCTTTTCCCGGAACGCGAATAACATCACCAAAAGTGGCGATCGTTATATTTTTCATTTTAATTAGTTCATCAATTAATGAAGATGGTGTAACACAAACCGGACAGCCCGGACCGGAGATGAGAGAAATATTTTTTGGAAGTAGTTTTCTTATTCCCCAATGACCAATTGCCATTGTGTGAGAACCGCATACTTCCATTATTTTAATTGGTTTATTCCAATTCTGCAGATCTTCTACAATTCTTTGTATTAATTTTGGATCGCGATATTTTGATAGATCAATCATCTTCAAGCAGTGCCATTTCTTCAAATAATTTTAGTGTTTCATTTGCATCTTTTTCAGAGATGATATTCAGAGCAAATCCAGTATGCATTATTACCCAATCTCCTATTTTGGCTTCTGGAGTAAATGTGAACATGATTTCTTTATTCACACCACCCAAGTTTACAAGACCTTTTTCACCATCTTTCTCAACAATTTTAGCTGGAATTGCTAAACACATTATTTCTCCTTATATTTTTGAATCAAAGTTTAATTAGAATCAAAATATTATTCTTAACTATGATCCCATTATCCGGTTAGCGATCATTATTTGACCGACAGATATTGAACCATCATTTGGCGATAAATTTCTGGGTGAATAAACTGTAAAGTTTTTTCTGGTAAGTGCTTCTATAAGACCATCTAGTAATATTCTATTCTGCATCACACCACCAGAAAGGACGACTTTGTTAAGTCCTGATACAACAGAAACTTTTTGAACAGAAATCAACGTAAAATTGATTATAGTTTTATGAAATCTTTGTGAAATAACTTCATGATTTACACCTTTTTGAATGTCTTTTGAAACTTCGATAATAATAGGTCTAACATCTATTATGTCTTTGTTAATTCCAAATTGATAAGGTTCGGCATCTGAAACGGATTCGCTTCTGCACAAAAATTCTAGTGCCATTGCACTTTGTGCTTCAAAAGTGATAGTGGGGAAAAGTCCTAACATTGCAGCTACGCAATCAAAAAGTCTACCCATACTGGAAGTTTGGAAAACATTAAAATTGTTCTGCAATTGTTTTTGGATCACATTTTTTTCTAATTCTGAAATTCCTTTTAATTGTTTTGTATTTGCTCCGGCTGCAAAAGAATAGGCATAAGCGATACGAATCGGATGTTTTATTGCTGCATCTCCTCCTGGAAGCGGCATATAATTCAAATGAAAAACTCGGTTAAAATTAGTATGATCTGCAATGAAAATTTCCCCACCCCAGATTGCTCCATCTGTTCCATAGCCTGTTCCATCATACGAAATTCCAATTACTTTTTCATCTAATTGGTGTTCTGCCATAATTGCAGAGATATGAGCATGATGATGCTGAACTCTTACTAATGAAATCTTTGTGCTTTCGGCAAATCGGGTCGTTGCGAAATCCGGCTGCAAATCACATGCTATAAGTTCCGGCTTTAATTTGAACCATCTGTTGTATTTTTCATAAGTTTCAAGATAGAAATCCATTGTTTCCTTACTACCGGAATTTCCAATATAAGGTGAAAGAAATAAATCATTCTTTCTAGATAAGGAAAATGTAAGTTTTAATTCTGCACCACAACCAAGAGTTGGAACTGTTTTAAAAGGTAATTTTATTGGGGAAGGAACAAACCCACGTGAACGACGAACAAGAATATTTTGCCTTTTTGCTGGAAGGATAATTGAATCGTCTGACCGATTTAAAATGGGTCTGTTATGTGTTAGGAAACAATCACATAAATTTTGCAACTCACTCTCTGTTTTTGCAATCGGTTCATTGCTGTTGTTTCCTGAAGTCATTATTACAAATGGGAGTTCTTCTGTTACAAATTGATAATGATGAGGAGCATAAGGTAGAAAAACTCCAATATTAGGATTTTGTGGTGAAACATTCTTAGCAAGCATTGCATTATTTTTTTTAGGTAATATAACAATTGGTGCAGCAGGTGATTTGAGTAGTTTAAGTTGGTTATCATTGATCTCTATAATTTCACTAACATTTGTTTCATTGCACATCACTGCAAAAGGTTTGTGAGGTCGGTTCTTTCTTTTTCGAAGTAACTCCACAGCATCATAATTAGTCGCATCACAGG
>JAOZPK010000005.1:0-28222 GCA_029932755.1 Candidatus Cloacimonadota bacterium
AATTTGAAAGCCTTGAACAACTCAATAAAATTTCCAATCACTGGTATAAAGAGATCACCCCTACACTTACTTTCGATTTTCTACTTAAAGATAGTCCGATTTTGGTTAAAGCTGAATATCAATATAAGGAAGAGGATAAAGTAACAGGTGATCATTCACATTTTGAACCACGTTTGCAAACAGATATCGGAATTGGAAACTATTCCTTATCTGTTGCAATAGAAAATCAGATGGGCGAATCAGAATCAGCGGAAGACGGAGATGATGGTGAATTCTGGATAGGTGGAGAAATTGCCACAACAATATTCAATAATACAGACGTACGGTTATTCTATGGTAAAGAAAAAGGCGGTATAGTCTGCCGTAATGGTGTTTGCAAAAATCAGGCAGAATTTGATGGAGTTCGCCTGACCGTGACAACGACGTTTTAATAAAACATTCGCAAGGATTACAAACCTTGCGAATGTTTGGAAATAGAAGTGAAATTAATGTCTCTCTGAGGATGAACATGCAAAGGCATTCGACGAAGAGTCTGATCTTTATTTGTTCGAGATTCTTCGGTAGAAGAGAAGAAAGATTTTCTCAGAAAGACTCACATGAATAAATATAAAAAGGAGATAAAAAATGAAAAAGATGATTTTATTCGCAATTTTGATTATGAGTTTGAGTTTTGTTTTTGCAGAGTTAGAAGTTGATATTCCATTTGATATGGATATGATCGGTGATGATTTTTCAGTAGTTGGAGCCTATGTTTACGAATCAGATTGGATTACGATAACAAATATTGGCTCAACAGACGAAACATATACTCTATTCTATTCCGATGAGAATGCACCTACTGATTGGGGTTTAAGTGTATGTAACTCAGACGGTATGTGTTTCATGGCAAATAATCCAGCATCAATTCCTTTAGAATCAGGTGATATTTTAGAGATACATATTAGCATTACTGTCGCAAGTACAGGTGGATTTGCATTTAGTATCATTCTAGATGAAGGTGACCTAACTGAACCGATAAGTCTGGATTTCACTTTTAATACTGCTGACAATGTAAGTGCGGATGATGAATTAGTTTTACTCCCAAAACTCTCTCAAAACTATCCAAACCCATTTAATCCAAGTACAACAATCTCTTATGAACTATCACAGCAAGAACTGGCAAGTGCCAGCATAGCAATTTACAATATGAGAGGGCAATTAGTTAGAACTTTTAAAAACCTAAATACAAGTGGAAATATTGTTTGGGATGGAAAAGATAATAATGATAATATCGTTAACTCAGGTGTTTATTTTTACAAATTAAATTGCATAAAAACTTCGATAATAAGAAAAATGATCCTAATGAAATAAGCTTATGCATTTCATGGGACAGGTCTTAATTAAATAAAAAAGGAAATCGTTTGCTAAAGCAAGCCGATTTTTAAAAGGAGAGAAAAATGAAAAAGATCTTAGTAGTGTTTTTTTTAATGATCCTTTCTGTTAGCGTGTTTGCACAATATCAGGTTGGAGACATTGTAAATGATGTAAGTTGGACAGATAGTAATGGTGAAGCTCATTCAATTTATGAATTAACTTCTTCTGGAAAAGCGGTTGTATTCTTTTGGGGAGGTCCTGGTTGAGGCGGCTGTGTATCGGCGGCGCCGACTTTTCAAGCTTTATGGGAACAATATGAAACAGATGGACATGCATATTTCTTATCGGAAACTGATTGGGGAGCAACACATACACATCCAGATTGGTCTGGTCTTGGAGCAATATATTGGGACTGGGGAAATGGATCTGTCCCATTTTTTGCAGTGGTAGGACCACTCAACGAACTTTATTATGGTAACAATAGCGTGTATGGAATTGCTGGTCCGCTTGATAATGCCATTGCAAATTTCGGGCTTGGTGCAAATTTTTATTCTAATGTACAAAATGGCCCATTAAACTTGGGTGTACAGTTTACAAGTACATCAACTACACCCACAGGTGTAATTGATGCATGGGAATGGGATCTCGATGGTGATGGTGAGATTGACAGCACAGAAGAAGATCCTTATTATCTATATACTGAGCAAGGAACCTATGATGTTTCACTTACAGTTTATTTAGATGGAGAAAGTGATACAAAAACTCTTGAAGATTATATTATGGTTAATGACGGATCTGATATTTACGGAAATCTTTCCGGCATTTGGCATGCGGAAAATACCTATAATATAACAGGTGATGTTAGTATTGCCGAAGGTGATGAACTAATAATAAATCCTGGTGTTGAATTACAATTCTCAGATGATGTGCAATTTATGGTCAATGGGACTCTGGTAGCCGATGCTTCTTCGGCAAGAAGTGAACCAATTGTTTTCAGTTCAGATACTTCATGGAATGGTATAAGATTCTTTAATACTCAAGAAGATAACCTTCTTATTAACTGTGAGATATCTGGTGCTACTATTTCTGCGATCAAGGTTGAGGGTGACTCAAAAGTAGATATTATCGGTTGTAAGATATTCGATAATAATAGTTCTGCAATTGAGGTTATTGGATCTGATAATGTTCTGATCTCACAAAACATTATTACTAATAATACACATTTAACCAATACAGGTGGTATAATCTGTAATGCATCTTCTATAGAGATCACAAATAACGTGATCGTGAATAATACAGGACAATGGGGCGCATTCAACTTATCGAATAATTCTAATGCGATAATAACTAATAATACCATTGCTAATAATGAATCGACTAATATAACTCCATATTTATTCTTCCTGATGAATTCAGTTCCTGTTATTACCAACTCGATCATCATAGATAATGGTGAAATCCATTTTGTACAAAGCACACCGATAATCACATATAGTTGTGTAACAGGTGGATTTGCAGGAGAAGGAAATATTGATGAAGATCCACTCTTTGCTGCACCAACAGCAGGTGATGGAAACGGATATGACGGACTTGCTGCTGATTGGAGCTTACAAACTGGTTCACCTTGCATAAATGCCGGTAATCCTGATGCAATGTACAACGATCCTGATGGATCAAGAAACGATATGGGTGCTTATGGAGGTCCTAATAGTATGGGACCAACAGATTCTGATGACAACACAATTAATGTGGTTGCCGTTAACTCTATCTCTGTTTATCCAAATCCATTTAATCCAACAGCGAATATTGCTCTTTCAATAAATGAGAATGATATTCAGCAGCCTGTATCAGTTGAGATATTTAATGTAAAAGGTCAGCTTGTTAAAACACTTGTTAATAATGAAATTGTACAAACTACAAACTTTGTTTGGAATGGAAAAGACAACAATGGCAATTCAACATCCAGCGGAATGTACTTTGTGAAAATGAAGACAGTTTCTTCTGAAGTTTCTAAAAAGATGTTGTTGATCAAGTAATCAAGAAACATACATTAACGCCCCGGTAACGGGGCGTTAATATTTGACATAATTATTCTATTAAATTCCCTCATCTATATGATTAAAATTAAATTTTATAGTTTGCTCAGATTATTCTTAGAACAAAAAGAAGTTGATATTGATGCTAATAATATTTCTGTGCTGAACCTTTTACAAAATATATCAGAGAAAACCAATAAAAACCTTTTAGATGCAATAGCTAATAATGGAATTCTGATTCCTGGAACGATCATTCTTTTAAATGGCAGAAATATTCACCATTTAGAAAAAATGGATACAATAGTTAAAAATGGTGATAAGATCGACATCTTCCCACCCGGAGGAGGTGGATAATGGACATATTTTCAAGAAACACAAAATTCTGGGGTGATGAGAAGCAGAAAATATTAGCTAACTCTTCCATATTAATAGCAGGAGTTGGAGGGTTGGGATGTGCAGTTGCAGAAATTCTAGTTAGAGCTGGAATTGGTAAGTTGATCCTAATTGATAATGATATTATTGAAATTTCAAATTTAAATCGTCAGATACTATTTGATCAAAATGATATTGGAAAACCTAAAGTAGATGTTGCAAAGTATAAACTTAAAGCAATCAATCCTGAATTGAAAGTAGAAGTATTTAAGAAAGATGTTTCTGAATTAACAAATTTACATCTTCCCCATTTTGAAGGAATTGCAGATTGCCTGGATAATTATGAAAGCAGGTTCATATTGAATGATGCTCTAAAAGATAACCAGTTCCTTGTTCATGGCGGAGTAAAAAATGATTTTGGTCAGATCACTACTATCAAAAATGAAGTAACGCAAGACTTAAAGCAAATATTTGGAGAACAGAACGATGAAGTTGAACCCGGCATTATTCCACAAACTGTAATCACGATCGGTTCATTAATTACACATGAAATTATCAATAATCTGTTTGACAAACCCCTACTGCTTAATAAATTGCTGATTGTAGAATTATCTGATTTTTCAGTTTTCAAGATTAATTTAAAGAAATAAAAAAAATCCCGCTGCTGTGAGAATGGCGTCACACCTTTCCCGTGTTTCTGTGTTGAGTTTATTTCTTATTCTTTGCTTCTATATTTCTCTTTCTTCATCTTTTCAAACTTATCTTTTCCACCTGATAACATAAACGAAAGTGGCGCAACTTTTTTCGCTAACTTCATCATTCTACCGGCTGTTTCTTTAATGTCCCATTGTGCATGTTCATCTTCCCTCAGACGAGAGAAATGATAGAGTTCACGAGGATTTGCAGCTATAAGGACTCTACGTCTATGAGCATTGGTTAGACAATACTCAGCAGCTTTTCCATACTTAGGCAAAAACTCATAATAAAGTTTTTCACTTCTACGACACACTTCATTCAACTCATTTTCTGCTCCAATTACTTTAATAGAAGCAGGTATTGTAATTCCCAAAGTTGGATCATAATCCTGAGCCAGAAGCGTCATCAAACGATGTCGTTTAAGCTGAGCAAAATTACTGGCACTAACCACCAGTTCAAATTTTAGATCTCCAGTAAGTTCAAATTCCCGCGAGATTGAATCGAAGGCTGAAATATATTTCAAAGCTTCCTTAAAGAACTCTTTATCACTATTTTCATCCGAAAGAATACTTGTTGCCAGCCTAAAAGCATCCTCAACCGGAAGTTTGGAATTATTATGTATTATTGCGGCAGCAATATTTAGATCGATATTATTAGAAAGTATTAATTTTTCATATTCTTCTTCTAAAATTTCCGGTAGATCTTCACTCAATTTCCCATAGTATTTGTTAATAATTGAACCAATATATCTTTTAAGATTGTTGCGAGTAAACTTGAAGTTATCATCTTGTAATTCAATTTTAAATGCTTTTTGAAATTCATCAGGATCGGTAAGTATTATCAGGGATGGAGCAACATCTTTTGTCACATCAAAAAGTTTTTGAGATAATTCCCTGCATTCAGCTAGATTCGAATACCGCATTGTACGAATTGCATGTTCTAAAGTCCGAGCATTGAACGATAAACCGAGTTGAGCCTGAGTTGCCAAACTGAGAGCATATCTGGCATCTTCTTTGGCCCATCCTTCTAAAGTATTTTTAGCTCGATTCATCTTTTCTGAAGTACCTTTTCTAGCTGCCTTATATGAACTTGTTGCTAAATGAGGATTAGAAACGAACTGATGATCAGTAAGTTTTTGTAAATTATTCAAATAAAAATCATTTTGAAATTTCACAAGTTCCTGGAATCGCTTTGCATCTTCTTTATCGAATTCTTTTGGACTCACGAAATCACCTTGCAAAGTAATGTATCTCTGAGATTTTTCTGTATAAGCTGCTCCAATCCGGCGTGCTTCTAATTCCTCCAATGCCAGTCGTGATATCTGTAGAATATCAAAATTAAAATAGGCATGCTCCGCTACTGAATGATGACTCATGCCAAATACAATTGCTTTGTTCGATCTGCGTGCTTTCTTCACCTGTTCACGTGCTTCTGTTCTAAGTTCAGGAACATCTCGAGGATCGCGGCTTATTCGCGCATAAGCTGCAGATATTGTCTCAGGGGTTGCGATGGTACCTTTCGGTAATTCATCAATCAAATTCTTATCAATATTGAATCCGGCTAATGTTACTTTCATTATTTCTTAAATTCCTAATTCTTTTTTTATTTCTTCGCTGGGAATTCCATTCGTATCCCAACCGCGAAGTTTATAATATCTATTCAGCATTTCATCAAGTTGCACAACTCTGTTTCTGGAAGCACCTTCAGTTAATTTCTCTTCCAAGAATCTAGCTGGTAACATATCATCTTTACGAGTAAAACCTGCTTCCGAATTGAATTTTCTTTCCAAATTATAAATCCTTGTCCCAACTTTGAGCAATTCATCTTCTGTGTAGTTCAATCCTGTAACGATATTCAAAATATCCTTGAAAGTATCAATACTGATAGCAAACTGCAAAAACCTGCAAAGCACAAGTGTATCTACAGCAGCAGAAATATCCTGAAAGAGAACAACGATCTCAGCCTTTCCCTCAATTGAATATCTATCCATAAAAACGGGTGAGCCAAGTACTTCCGGTGAAATAAGATAACCTTGCATATGACATCCGCCCCTGTTTGAAGTAGCATAAGACAGTGCTTGTCCCTGCGCTCCCCGCGGATCGTATGCTGGAATTTCCATACCTTTAACCTGCATTGCCAATTCTGGTCTTCCATACTTTTCAGCTAATTTTTTAGAACCAAGAGCCAGATCTTTCCCAATACCTCTTTTGTAGGCAATATCTTCCACTAATTTTACCAAGTTGGAAGAATCTCCCCATACAAGTTTCTCTGGGAAAACTCCCTTTTCGTAAAGCTCCATTGCACATCCGATAGTGCTTCCTGCTGTTATCGTATCTAACCCTAGTTCATTACAAGTATAATTTGCTTCTGTGATAGCTTCCAGATCACTGATACCTAATTGTGCTCCAAATGCCCATACAGTTTCATATTCAGGACCCTCGCCTTCCCGCTTACTGGTTTTAGTTTTTCTTCCGCAAGCAATAGGACATTTAAAACAGGCACTTCTACCTTGAAGAATAGTTTCTGCTATTTTCTCTCCACTTGTCCCTTCAGCATCATTAAAAACTCCACGCTGGAAATTCTCAGTTGGATACATTCCGTGAGCGTTGATAACATTAACTAAAACTGATGTTCCTAATAATTGTAAAGATTTCCCAGTAACAGGGTTTTTATCAATTAGTGTATTTATTGTTGAGAGCATTTTTTTCAAACCTTCAGGATCACTGACCGGAATCTGTTTGTTTCCGGAAGCAGTGATTGCTTTTAGATTCTTGGATCCCATAACAGTACCAACTCCACCACGCCCGGCAGCTCTGTCTTTATCATTCATAATTGAAGCATATGGCACAAGATTTTCACCGGCTGGACCGATGCAGGCAACAGAAATATTCGAAGATAATTCATCTTTGAGGATCTTCATTGTTTCATGAGTATCTTTCCCCCAGATATGCTCTGCATTTTTGATTTCAATGCCATCTTCTGTAACTTCAAGGTAAACAGGTTTATCTGCTTTTCCGGTTATCACCAATCCATCAAATCCCGCTTTTTTCAGGTTTGCCCCAAAGAAACCACCCGAACTTGAATCTAAAATTGCACCGGTAAGTGGAGAACGAGTTGTAACTTGATAGCGCCCAGCAGTTTGAATTATTCCCGTTAGTGGTCCAGTTAAGAATATCAGTGCATTTTTCTTATCAAATGCATCAATATTAGCAGAGCACATATCGGTATATAATTTTAGCCCTAAACCTCTTCCACCAATAAATTTTCTTCTTATATCTTCATCTATGTTTATAATTGTCTGTTTCCCAGAGCTGAGGTCTACTTTTACTATTTTATTCATCCATCCATTCATTTTTCCCGACCTCCTATTCGTAGAACTTATTATATTTTTCGCGGTGATCACATTTCAAACACATATTTGTATAATACTGATATAATGCTTTTGGTAATTTTGCCATGCTTGCACTTCTGGCAGGACAGGTATGACACGGAATTTCTGGTTCAAGCCAAGCTTCGGGAGCATATTTAAATAACTTAGCTCCTTCCATGATCACAATTCCTGCACTTGTTCCCAATCTGGTTGCTCCAGCATTTACCATTCTCATTGCATCTTTAAAATTAGAAACTCCACCCGACGCCTTTACTCCAATATCTGGACCAACTGTTTCACGCATCAGCCGAACATGATGTTCAAATGAACCAAAAGCACCAAAACCTGTAGAAGTTTTTACAAAATGAGCACCTGCTTCAACAGCTAATTCACATGCTTTCACAATTTCTTCATCAGTTAGATAGCATGTTTCTAAAATTACTTTCACATGTGCAGGTGCACTAGCCTGAACAACCTGTTTAATATCCTCTTTGATAAAATCGTATTTACCATCTCGCATTGCACCAACATTGATGACCATATCTATTTCTGTTGCTCCCTGCTCAACTGCTTTTTTAGCTTCCAATGCTTTTATCTCAGTTGTATTCATTCCCAGAGGAAAGCCGATAACACTGCAAACTAATACATCGCTCCCTTCCAATTGCTTTGTAACAAATTCTACATTTGCTGGATTCACACAGACTGAGATAAATCCGTACTGCTTAGCTTCATCGCACAGGTTCTTTATCTTTTTTTCTCCTGAATTAGACTTTAATTCAGTATGATCGATCATTTTTGCAAGTTTACTGACATCAAAATTCTTCATGATCACTCCTTATTTAAATGTTCTTTGCTGCTAATTGCCCACAGGCAGCATCAATATCAGCTCCTCGGCTTTTTCTATAAGTAACAGCAGAACTCAGAACACTCATTGAACTTATAAATCTATCAATCTCACTGTCTGAAGGTGTTTCATACGGGAGATCATCAACTTTATTCCATTTTATCACATTCAGCTTACACGAAATATCTCCCAGATATTTTAGTAACGCTTTCACATCTTTTCGCCCAATGTTATAATCTTTAATCATAACATATTCGAACGTGATACGATAAGGTGTTTTCTTTCTAAAATCAATCAAGGTTTTTTTTAGTTCGGATAATGGATATGTTTTACTTATCGGCATTAATTGTTCCCTTTTGGTTTGAATTGCTGAATTAAGGGAAACTGCTAACTTAAGTTTTAATCCGGTATCTGCAAGTTTTGTAATTTGTGGAATTACGCCGGAGGTAGAAACTGTGATCCTTCTGGGACTGAAATTAAAACAAAGATCATGCTGCATTATTTGTATTGCTTTAATAACATTATCAAAATTATCGAGAGGTTCACCCATCCCCATAAAAACAATATTTGTAAGTTTATCATTACCCAATTCTTTAATTGCTTGAAATACTTGGGAAGTGATCTCATGCGTTTCAAGATTACGTGTAAGTCCAAGTTTTGCCGTAGCACAAAATTCACATTTTCTGGCACATCCTACTTGAGATGAAATACATAGTGTATTTTTTTTTCCGTTTGGGATAATTACCATTTCAATCTTACTTCCATCTTGTAGAGAAAGCAGATATTTTGTAGTTCCATCACTAGAACTTGATTTCGTAATAATTGTGGGAATTGTAATACTCAGAATGCTTTGAAGTTTAGTTCTGAGCTCTTCCGAGAGAGATGTCATCTCATTGAAATCTGTAGTATGTTTAGTATATACCCAATTTAGAATCTGCTTTGCTCTGTATTCTTTCTCACCGATATCTAACAACTGCTGAATTAATTCTTCGGGTAATAGTTCAAGAACGTTTATTATCATCTTGTTGTTCTATCTTTTTAAACTCTTCCAAAGTAACAATGAAGCGTTCATGATCATCACCAATTAGATTTATGCGATTATTGTAGTAATCGTTCTTTTCCACATACATTTTTTGATCTTTAAATCTAACTACTTGTCCAAGTTCAGGAAAATCTTCTGATTTCTTAAGATAGAACTCCTCTTCATAATGCAGGCAACAAAGTAATCTACCGCAAGGACCTGATATTTTGGAAAGATTACTTAATAAGTTTTGATCCTTTGCCATTTGAATTGTAACCTGATTGAATTTCCTAAGGAAAGTTACACAGCAATAGGTTTTCCCACACATTCCCAGTCCACCTAATCTTCGAGCATCTTCCCTACCGGATGTTTGATGTAATTCTATCCTGGTTTTAAATTCTGAAGCAAGTTCCCTTACAAAATCTCGAAAATCAATTCTACCGTCTGCAGAAAAGAAAAATGTGAGTTTATTCCCATCTAACTGGTAAATCGTTTGCAAGAGTTTCATTGTAAAGGGTTGTTTTTTTAACATTTCCAGAAATTTCTTCTCAGTTTCAAGTTCTTTCTTTTTAACTATTTCTAATTGTTTAATATCAGCTTCAGTTGCTAATCGCTTGATCGAAGTAATTTCTTTTTCATCAGGTTTTTTTTCTATTTGATCCATAAGCACAGAACAATTCACAATCTGTCCAATATCTTCACCACGTTCAACCTTGACGATCACATCTATATCGGGTTCAATACAGTATTCTTTATTATTTATATAGTATCCCTCCCTTCCTGTTCGGAATACTACCTTTATATATTCTTGCATTATAACTCCATTATGAATCTATCTATATTATTACGATTTTGATCAAAAAACCTGTTTATGGATTTTGCTGTAAAGCACTTTCTCTGAATCGGAGAACTGTAAACCTCTTCGCTTTTTTACAAGCTTTGCTGTTTCTATAAATTCTTCCAAAAAGTATTCAACCACTCTTGTTCCAGTTCCAATATTGAAGCTGGGAATATGATTTTTTATCAAATCTGCTCCAAACAAACTACAACCTATTCCAATAACTGTTCCCGTATTAATTGTAGAATTAATGCCTGTTTTAGAATGATCTCCTATAAAAGTCCCAACAAATTGACTATTAGAATCTATCTCCTTTTTATTAGGATAGAAAAACACAGAAACGGTCTTGTAATTATTTTTTAGATCACTATTATTTGTATCTGCTCCTATGTTTACCCACTCACCAAGATAACTATGACCTAAAAAACCATCATGCTGTTTATTAGAATAGCCCTGAAAGATCGTCTCCTCTACTTCACCACCAACTTTACACTTAGGTCCAATTGATGTTCCTTTATAAATCTTTGCACCAACCTTTATTGTTGATCCCTTTCCTATATAAACAGGTCCAATGATCACTGCATTCGGCAATATTTTCACATTCTCATCAATAACAACAGGTCCATCTGTCGCATCGATAACAACACCCGGTTTAATTATAGTTCCATCACCGATCCATACATTATACGGATTTATTACGATGGTTCCCAGTTCTGTTTCAAAATAGTTATCTTTATCGTAGAAGATATCGTTAAAATCTCGCTTTATATATTCGGCATTTTCTGCAATTAACTCCCATAAATATTTCCAGCAGTTTATTTCCGGATTTTCAATTTTTTTCAATCCAGAAAACAAACTATTTATATTCTCGGATGCAATCTTCTTTTTATCAGAAGTACACTTTGCCACCAGAACAGTTTTATCTTTAATTAAACATTCGCCTTGTTTCAGTTCTAAAATAGCTTTCTTTGAATTTTCATCAATCTTGATCCGACTATTTATAAAGATGGTCACTTCAGCGGTAACTTCATTTACCTTCCAATTTTCATGCCTTTCTTTGTAAATAGCTTCAAGTTCAGATGACACGATAACATTAGTTTCAGTTAACTCAAAATAACTTGATATTCTTTGTCGTAATTTGAGAATCCCAATCCTTAGATCACCTGTAGAACGTGTATAGGTAATTGGGAAAAAATTACTTCGCCTTTCATCATCAAAAATAACAAAGTTCATCTTTTCTCCTATTTACTTTTGAAGATCAATTATTTTTGGTTTAACTTCTTTGAACTTGGGCATAGTCATCCCGACATTTGCATTAATATAGGTCGGATCACAGATCACAAAGTTCGTAGAATGATAATTAACCTTATCTCCATTTAATTCATTCTGGAAATGAACAGCAGTTGAAATATGCCCCGGATAATCTAATCCAATCACATTCAGGTCTAAAATGTTACTTATCAAGTAAGCAAAGATTATTGATCTATCCTCACAATCAGAATACGGATAGAACAGTGTCTCATCTGAGAATAAGCTCTTCTCACCGCCGAATTGGTCACCATCTGTTTTATATTGGAAAGCAGTTTGCACAAACCGTAGAAGCACATTTGCGGCATCTGCTTCAGTTCTTCCTTCTAAGATGGGTTTCAATCCTACAGTAAGCGAATAAGTTGCTTCGTCAGAAAGTGGAGCCTTAAAATAAACTTCCAGATCTGTCTGCGGGTAATTCTTAAAATATTCTGCTGTTGTTTGATTATAAGTTACAGGAATGGAATACTCCTGATCCTCATACTTGAATTTCAATTCTTTTTCAATTAAAGTATTTTTTATTTTCGGAGTTTCTTTAATACTAAGATCAATAAGATCATCTGCATCAGGGTATTTCCCGTCGTAAGTATTTATTGAAATGTTAAGCTGCTGTTTTTTATCAAAGGATAATGTATAAAACCTTTTATCATCAATAACAACATAAGAAACACCATAAATTGTATTCTTACAGGGAAGTAATAAATAAACATTATCTTCAGCAAATCCAACTTTAGCTTCATATCCAGATTTTGTGAGCATGAACCACAATAGAAGCCTTGATAGATTCTGTGAACCACCTGAGACCTCTTTTGTGATCTCATTTAGAAGCAAGCAATACCCCCAATCATTTAACCTCAGCTGCTCTCTATAATCACTTGTTTGAGCAAAGAAAGTTGAGTGATCAATATTGCTGATGGAATACCAGAAATCGGCAATACCTTTTTCATTTATCGGACTTTGTAGTTGAATATCAACATTCTGCTGGTAATTTAATTCTAAAGGTAAGCCAAGATAGTTTATGTTTATTCTTGGATCTTCTGTCATTTCAACTTTCACCATGCTATCTTTTTGTTCTTTTTCTTCGATCTGCATTATAGGCGGAACCTTTATTTCTTTTATCTTATTAGTAACTTCAAATTCTTCTATCTTTCTTGGTTTAACTTCTGGAATTGTCTCAGGTTTTGGTGTTGTGTCTTTTACATCAGCTTTGAATGTTTCAAACTCCCACCAATTATTTTCCAGGAAATCTGCAAACGCTTTATCCTGTTCACTTATGAATTTTTTCATTTCTGTTTTCTGTTGCAATTTCCAAGTTTCATAATCTTCTTGCGCATAAAGAACAGATAAAATTAAAATACATAAAACAACTAATAATACTCTTTTAAATAAAGTCATAATAACCTCCTATTTGTTACAATACCGGGTCCTGCGAAAATTCTTTCTGTCATTGTGACAAAATTGCAGGATGTATCATTTTGATGCATCCGAAACATTTCGATTTAATTTACAAGAATGAACTTGCATTTCAGTTCTTCCTTTTCTCTTAATGATTAGCATGTGCCGCGATTCTTCTTGCTGATTGCACGACACACCTATTAGCAGTATCTTCAATCATTTCAAAAGCAAACATTTCTTCACTGCTTCAGTTTTGCCATTTACATTCAATTTATAAAGATAAACGCCAGAACTTATTGAATTATTCGAGCCATCTATCCCATCCCAGATAACAGAATATGATCCTTTTGCATATTCACCGTTAGCTAATGTTATTACTTTCTGTCCTTTGATATTGTAAACGCTTATTTCTATTCTGCTATCTTCAGGAATTGAAAACTTAATTGTTGTAGATGGATTAAACGGATTCGGAAAATTTTGGCTTAGTTGACATAAAGCCGGATTTACAATAATAATATCATCTTCTACAGAAACAGGATTCCACGCAAATGCATTTGGACCACCATATGCTCCCATATCATTAGTAATTGTCCCTCTTGCCGGATATAAAGCATAACCTGGATTTTCGGGATCTTCCGGATCATAATAATTTGCAGAAGGATATCCCATATCTATGCAAGGAGAATCTTCCTGTAACGCATAAGGGAATTCACCAGTTCCAATAAAAAGTGGATCTTCCCACATATTATGAGGACCTCCAAATCCATAATTAGTATTTGAATATGAAATAATGGTTACTGAGGCTGAACCCCCAATATCATAAGGTGGATTATTCCAGAAAATAGCGTTACGTAAGGTTAGGTATGTATGATAATCATTATGAAGATAAATCCCGCCACCAGAATTATGAGCATAATTATCAGCAAAAGTAATATTTTTTGCATAAACATCATATTGATCATCGCAGTATATCCCTCCGCCAGAACCATTACTGGTATTATTAGTAATGATAACGTTCTCCATGTTAAGTTCGCTATACAAAATACAATATATACCGCCGCCATTTCTCATAGATGAATTATTCTCGATGATTGTATTGAGTAGTGTCATTTCAGAACGAACACAAACAATACCGCCACCATTGCCACCGTTAGTTGCAGAAGCAATGTTATTGGAAATAATCACATTCTGCAAAGTAGGATCGGAAGAGTTGCAATAAATTCCTGCGCCTGCGGAAGCAGAATTATTGGAAATCGAAACATTTTCGATAATTGCATTGCAATTGTAATACAATCTAATCCCGCCACCCCAAGGAGCAATATTATTATCTATTACAGAATTCAAAATATGCGGGGAAGAAGAGTATGTACATAAAATTCCGCCACCTCTGTAATCGGCTTGGTTATTTATGATTTCTACGTTTTCAATAGAAGGAGAAGAATAAGAATAACAATATATGCCGCCACCGTCATAACCATGATTATTTGTTATTAATAAATTTTTTAGATGCGGAGCAGAATTGCTCATAAAACTAATTCCTCCGCCGTTATATCCGTTACCGTTCGTAACAGTCAGATTTTCTATAGAAAAGTTATTGTCCCCGGAACAAGAAATGACGGTGCTCAAGTCCTCTCCGTCCAGTATTGTCAGGTTTTGTTCAGCTCCGCTTATCGAGGTATAATCTTTGCAATTCAACGGGAAATTCTCTCCGGTTTGAGTCGGAGAAAAGGTTCCTTCCGATAAATGTATTGTATAAGTGTTTAAACTGTCACCATAGATTTTCAGTAAAGCAAAAGAGATTGTTTGCAGTGGGTCATCTGCTGTTAAACCGCTGTTTTCATCAGAGCCGAAGGGGCTGATATATAAATCTTGAAAAGCTTGTTCGATAACAGAATTAATAATATTGAAAGTGAAGTTCTCAATCGGAGAAGCATGATAATCATCCGGTTGGGCTACCGTGAAAGTATCTGCAATAACGAATAAAGGCTCAGTCGAGAACAGATCATTTCCGTCTGTGCCTGCATAATTCAAGTAGATATTACAACGATTGATATTACTGAATATCGGAACGGAATTATTTTTGCAGTGAATTCCGCCGCCTTCTTCGGAAGAGGTGTTATTCGTAATCGTAACATTTTGCAAAATAGGATTACTGTATGAAAGACACCTTATTCCACCACCGTCAGATGCCGCTGTGTTACCTGTGATATTCACATTTTGTAGATTTGGGCTTGAATAATCGAAGCAATCAATCCCACCACCACATTCAAAAGCTGAATTGTTGATTAAATCAACATTTTCTAAAATCGGGTTAGAGTAATCTCTACAGGAAATTCCGCCACCATGATTTTCACTTTGATTATTAATTATTTTTACATTCAACAAAGTCGGGCTTGAATAATCGAAGCAAGCAATTCCACCACCGGATTCTGCAACATTTTCGGAGATCGTTATATTTTCTAAAATCGGATTGGAATGATAACAATATATTCCTCCACCGTCATCAGCAAAACCGTTTCTAATGGTAATATTTCGCAATGATGCATCTGTTACGTAATGAAAACTTATAACTTGATTTGTATTTTCAGCGTCTAAGAAAGTGTCTTCTTCCGCATTCCCTTCTAATGATACGTGATTACTCCAAGCTATAGGGAAGTTTTCTCCGTTTGTAGATGAGCTATAAATACCTGGTGACAGATAAATTGTATTATGATTTAGGCTGTCTGAATAAATCTTTGATAATGCAAATTTTATAGATTTTAGTGGTTCATCAACTGTAATCCCGCTATTTGCATTATCTCCATCTACAGAAACATAGAGATCAGCATTGACTTGAGAATTTCCAATTTCGTGCAGAATATCGAAAGTGAAATTTTCAATAGGAGAGGCATAATAATCGGTTGGATTTAATACTGTAAATGTATCTACAATCACATCACAATCATAGGCAAAAATATCTGTTCCATAACCTCTGCTGTCATTAATACTGTTTGAATAAATATTACATCTATTAATTGGGTCAAAACTCAATTCAGAATATAAATCATTACTGAATATACCACCACCGCGTGATGCAGAATTATCTCGAATTGTCACATTTCCTAAAACCATATTGCAATGGTAATCATTGCAGATTCCTCCTCCGTATTCATCTGCTGTGTTATTAGAAATTATAGAGTTTTCAATAATTAAGTCGCAATACTCGACACAGTAAATACCGCCACCATTCCGACCTGAAGTATTATTAGAAATTACTACGTTATTTAAAACAGCATTACATTGTTTCCATAGAAAAATAGCCCCACCATCTAATCCCGCAGAATTATTCTCAATAATACAATTATCTATTGAAGGATTACCATATTCTAAGAACATTCCACCACCGTATCCAGATGACGTATTTTGGGTAATTATTAAATTCCTAAACTGTGTGCTGGATCCACAAGAATTGATTCCGCTACCATGATATCCGTTGCCATTTGTAATTGTAAATCCACATAAAACAGATGTTGAATCTATCTCATTATAATATCTAATTACATAATTTTCATGATTACCGTCAATAATGGTCTGAGAAATATAGCTTGTATCCTGTGTTGTTAAGAATAATGAGGAAACCGTTATTGCTTTATTAGAAATAAGAATATTTTCTAAGTATAATCCGGGTTGAACAAGAACAGTATCTCCATCAACTGCAACATTTATTCCTTCTTGAATTGTAGGTTGATCCGCAGGGATATTTATAATTGTCGCAGACAAACTCAAAAATAAAGCTAAACTAATGAGAATAAATATAATTTTCATTTTAACCTCCATTACTTTAGTTGCTGAAAACAATCATTTTTGCAAAACTTATCTACTTCTTCCACGAAAACAAATTCAATCCACCCATTAAAGCAATTGCAATAATGTAAAACGGTTGTATGAAAAACCATACTGGATAAAATATCAACTTCTTTTTATTTTCACCAAAAACTTCATATCCGTATTTGAGAAAAATGAGTTCAAGGATCATTCTTAATAAAAGTACTCCGACTCCTAATTGCCATAGATCAAATAGAATCACAATCGGCAGAAAAGTAATGAAGAACACACTCAACAAGTACACAAAGAACTCAGGATTTAAAATTATTTGCCATTTCATGTTGGAAGTCCATCTACTTCGCTGGCTTAAGAATTTTCCAATATTTTTTATTGGCTGAGTATAAACATAACTATGATCGGTAAAAGCAAAACTAACTTTCATCCCACTTTTACGAAAAAGCTGCATAAGATTTACATCATCACCGGAGATGATATGCTTGATCTTTTCAAAACCACCAACCTTGTTAAAGGCTTCTTTTTTGTAGGCAATATTTTGCCCTGAACATGAGAAATACTTACCTAATGATATTGCCCCTGCTGCTGCAAAAAGCATTGCTAGAAAATCAAAATGTTCAAATTTCCTAATAAAGCTGGCATTTGACCAATCTACTAATTTCGTGCGAGAAAAACCAATAACCATTTCGTTATCATTAAAACAGGCAATCATAGATTCTATCCAATATTGTCCTACCAGGCAGTCAGCATCTGTTGAAAGAATTATCTCTCCTTCCGCCATCTCTATTGCTTGGGAAAGAGCATTTTTCTTGGGGGAAATTGCCTTTTCTCTTTCGGTTACGTTCAATAATTTGATCTTATCCCATTTTTGTGAGAACCGATCTACAATTGATGCTGTCTCATCGGTAGAATTATCGTTGGCAATAATAATCTGAAATCGATCTGATTGGTATGTTTGGTTTACTAATGTTGTAAGTAAACGTGCAATATTTTTTTCCTCGTTTCTAGCAGCAATAACTATTGAAACAAAAGGTTTAGAATTAACAAAATTGACATTTCTATTCTTTAACCCAATATAAAATAAACGCAAATAAAACAGGTATATCAATAAAAATATAAATGTTACAGCATAAATGATTTGGAAGATCACCTATCCGCCTTTAGCAGTGATTCTATAAGTTCATCCAAGGTGTCAAGAGAATCCTGTACAGGATTCAGCCAATCGGGTCCCTTCCATAACAAGCTGTCTGGTCTTTCTACAATTTTCTTATTTTTTAAGATCAGTGCACCTCTTAGATCAATTGGATCTGGTTCGTGTCGTGGTGCCATTTCCATATAGTACGGTCGTGTAGTATCGGGATAAGTAGGTTCTAAAATGATTGAATCCGGCCAAACATAAGCTACTCCACCCAAATCAACAACCAGAGAATCCATGTTGTGTTCTCTATATAATGTTGGATAGAAATTGTAATTTAAGCTGTCACTGAGAGGAGTTGGTTCTGTTCCGGCAATAAAAATTTCCTGCATTGTTTCTTCATAATCATTTTTGGGAAGCAATCCTGTTTCTTTGGAAATTTCTACAGTAATAATGCCATCAGGTTTTATAAATTGCAATTCATCTCCATTTACGATTGGATTTCCTTTACTGTTTTTTGGAGAATCCAGATAAACTGCTTTCTTCATTATGTAAGGCCAGGATGGAAGTGCCGCAGTAGCTCCTGATTGTCCTTTACCCAAGCTTGAATTATCATCAAATCCAACCCAGATACCAGTAACAAGTTTCTTATTATACCCAATGAACCAGGCATCTCTAAAATCATCTGTTGTTCCTGTTTTCCCGGCTGCGTTCCATTTATAACTAATCGAGCCAAGCGTTTCATAACCAGATTGCCAGCGAATTCCCACACCTGTTCCATCTTCACAAACAGACTTCATCAAACTTGCCATAATATATGCTGCTTGTTCATTTATAACTCTGATCTTTTCCGGCTCATTTGATTTCAGGATCTTACCATATTTATCTTCAATCCGTCTGATGTAGATCGGTTTCACACGTTCTCCACCATTGGGGAAAGTAGTATATGCAGTTATCAATTCAAATGGTCTTACTTCCATACTACCAACTGAGAGAGTATAGAATGGATAAACTGGTGTTGTAATACCAAATCTTTCTGCATATTCCATCACTTTTCTCGGACCAATATCAAATATTGTTTTGGCTGCATAAACGTTTCTAGATTTTTTAAGTCCGGTACGTAAACGTGTGTACCCAAAATTACGGTTTGAGTAGTTTTTCGGATTCCAGAAAAGCGTATCATTCTGGATAAATGAGAAAGGTTCATCTTCAATTATTGTAGCAGGAGTATAGCCATTCACAAGTGCGGTTGAATATAATATCGGCTTAAAGGAAGATCCTGGCTGGCGGATAGACTGCATCACTCGATTTAATTTACTATGATTAAAATTCCTACCGCCGATCATCACCCTCACATAACCTGTTTCCGGTTCAATTGAGAAAACACTTCCCTGCACATAAGGTGTAACAATATTTATTGTATCAGCAGGGAAATCATCATATTTGAATTCATAATCGTTTTTATACTCGAATTTCCTCAAGTTCATATTCAATACGGAATCTGCATATTCTTGAAGTTCCATATCAAGCGTTGTATAAATTTTAAGCCCGCCTGTAAAAAGTTGAGTTGTACTGAATTCACGTTCAAGCCTTCTACGAATGAACTCCATGAAATAATCTTTCGCCCCAAAATTTCCGGTTGGTTCAAATAATTCTAATTCGGTTTCACAAGCTTCTGCATATTCTTCCTCAGTTATCACCTTCTCTTCAAACATTCGTCTTAGAACAATGTTCCTTCTGCGAAGTGCCCGCTCAGGATAACGGAATGGATAGTAGGCACTGGGAAGTTGAGGCATTCCAATTAGAAGTGCTGCTTCCGGTATCGTAAGATCTTTTGCATCTTTACCAAAATATTTCTTCGACCCCACTTCAATGCCATATAATCCGGGGCCAAAGGGAGATTTATTAAAATACATTTCCAAAATTTCATCTTTAGAAAAATTCTTTTCAATGCGGATTGCAAGTATGAGTTCTTTGATCTTACGTGGTATTTGTTTATCAAGTGAAAGGAACATATTTCGGGCAAGTTGTTGTGTTATCGTACTTGCACCCTGAGAGAAATCTCCTTTACTAATATCAATAAGAATTGCTCGAATTAGCCCTAGCTGATCCATACCCCAATGTTTATAAAAATTCTTATCTTCAACAGCTATTATCCCTTTTGTAAGATAATCCGGTAACTCTTCCAAGTGAGTTAATTGTCTCTTTTCCACATAAAAAATGTGGATTAAATTATCGTTACGATCATAAACTTCGGAACCTACTTTCATTTCATAACTCTGCAACTCAGAAAGTGGTGGGAGTTCTCTGCTATAATATCGGAACAAACCGAATCCCATTCCCAAGAAGAAAACAATTATTACTATTAAAACTGATAAAACTCTAATTACTTCTTTTTTATTTATCTCCATTTATCCTATCCATAAATAATTTGGCTATATAACCTATTATAATTCCTGTAACTATTCCCATAATAATAAGAAGCGGCGTCAAATAAAATATTGTATTTTCTTTTATTAAAATCAAACGGACAACCACTATTTGAGCTAAGTTGTGTGTTACTGCACCTAAAATACTTATTCCAATTATGCTAAAACGAACTTTACTCTTTATGAATAATGTCATAATTCCAAGTGAACATAAGCTCCCACTTATAGAAAGAAGTGTTGTAGGGCTTAAGAATAAACCGCTGAAGAATCCACCTGCGACAGTTTTTCCAATTATTACAATAAGTGCATAGCGCACATTACCGGAAACCAGCAGTAGAAGTACAACTATGTTTGCTAAACCTAATTTCATGAATGGGAAAGGTTTGGGAATGAAACTTTCCACCACATAAATCGTTATAGCAAACGCTGTAAAAAATGCAAGATGGATCAATCTAAGATCAGAAAGATCTAGTTTATGTTGTTTTTGTGAAATCATTTTATCATTCATAAATAAATGCGGGATTCCCGATAATTATTGGAAAACCCGCATAATATATTTTATTCTGTACTATTTGTTTGCTTTCTCGAAATCAATCATGAATTTTGCCAAAACTTTTGCTGATTCCATTGGAAGTGAATTATAAACTGAAGCTCGACAGCCTCCAACACTTCTATGTCCTTTAAGGTTAATCATATTGTTTGCGGTAGTTTCTGCGATGAATTTTTTCTCCAATTCTTCGGTAGGAAGGCGGAAAGGAATATTCATGAGCGAGCGATCTTCTTTTACTACAGTTCCTTTATAGAAATTTGAGCCATCTATAACATCATAAATATAAGCAGCTTTTTCTTCATTGATCTTCTGCATACCTGCCAGACCACCATTTCCCTCGATCCATTTTAGAACTTCACCAATAACGTAAATAGAAAATGTAGGTGGTGTATTAAACATAGATCCTTTACTGGCATGAGTATTATAATCAATCATTGTAGAAAGACCCGGATTGATCTTTTCTAACATTGATTTTTTAAGAACGACAAATGTAGCACCGGCTGATCCGATATTTTTCTGAGCTCCGCCATAGATCATATCATATTTACTGAAATCAAGCGGTTTACTCAAGAAGTTCGAAGACATATCTGCAATCAATGGAATACCTTCAGGAACATCAGGATCTATCTTCCATTCTGTTCCACGAATTGTGTTATTAGTTGTTATGTGAAGATAAGCAGCGTTTTCAGATAATTTCCATTCCTTTGGAATGTAGGTAAAATCTTTGTCTTCGGATGTTGCAGCAATATATAATTTCTTGCCTAATATTTTAGCTTCTTTTATTGCTTTTGTACTCCAAGTACCTGTATCAATATAGTTAGCAACTTTATCATCTGCACAGAAATTGAGCGGGATCATATAGAATTGTGTGCTTGCACCACCTTGCAAAAACATCGCAACGTAATCATCACCTAATCCCATTATTTTCAATAACCTGGCACTTGCACCTTCGATTATTTCCATATATTCTTTCGAACGATGACTCATCTCTAAAACTGACAGACCATTACCCTTATAATCTACTAAATTCTCCTGAATCTCTTTTAATACCTCTTCCGGTAAAACTGCCGGACCTGCACTAAAATTGTGAACTCTCATTTTAAAAGCCTCCAGTGATTTATTTTTGTGTTAACTTTAATTTAAAGATATTATAGGCAAGTTTTTTTTGAACTCACACCCAGTCAGGTTGAAAATAAAAACAAATCCGTCACTCTGAGGAGTCTTCTTGCTGTTACTCTTAACGAAGAGTTAGGAAATACCGATTATCTGTTGTCTATTCTTCCTATAGAGAGTATTATGTAAGATTCGTCAGAATGACGCAAAATTGTACATTACTTCAATAATAACATCTTCCTTGTTACGGTTTTACTTTCAGTTTTTAAACGATAGAAATATATTCCTGAAGAGACAGATTTGTTGTTATCATCCGTGCCATTCCAAACCGTTTCATATGATCCTGCAAGTTTTTCTTCCTTAACCAAAGTTTTCACTATTTGACCTTTGATATTGTATACATCAAGTTCAATCAAACCATCATTTGGAAGAGAATAAGAAATTGTCGTTTCTGGATTAAATGGATTTGGGTAATTGGAAGCAACTAAACTGGATGGGATGTCTGGTAAATCTGGTGATGATGTTCCATCTGAGATTGTAATTGGATATAAATATTGGACAAAATCACTTTCATCACCATAAACATAACTGATCATTCTGGCTTCTTCACCTGTTTGGATACCAGATACAACAGTGAATGCTGTTTCATAATAATCACCAACAACTCCAATTTCTTCTTCAAAATAAGGTTCACCAAATTTTGTATAGTCTACTTCGTAATAGTATCCATTAATAGAATTTGAATAAAAACAATCATATTCTGACTCAAATGCCTTAAATTCGCATTGCGAATAATCAGTGGAGGGAAGCTGTCCGAAAATTGAAATATCATCATTATAAAACAATGTTTCAGGATTACCAGTAATTGTAATATTCTCATCACGTTGTGGAGGATTCACAAAAAGTAATGGATCACCTAGTATATTATATCTCTTGCTATTTAAATAATTTGCTCCGCTATTTATTTTAGCATCAAGAAGAGCAGCACCCAGATATTGATAATCATTTATAATATTCTGGAAAAAAGCAAGAAATAAAATGCAATTACTACTCGCACTTGTTGGTGCCCTGGCAGCAATAGAAGCAATTGTCCCACCCTCCTCGTTTGTTAGAAATTTCTCTGCCATACAATCAAATTCCAAAGTGCTAAAATCTCCGACACTGCTTGAAGCTGCAGTGAATAGAGGAAGATGATCGGCATTTTGTAATAATTGAAGCTGGGTAGAAACCCTGAAATAGTCCTCATCACCTAGTACATCTTCGTTTCCATGACCAATATAGTGCCAAATCAATCTACCTTCATTTACTTTATCAATAACATCTTGTGACGCTTCTGGTTTATTCCCATTTGTATTCATTTCATATTCTATACCCAATACACGATCTATCCAAGCTGCATCACATAACGTCTCTGATAATTCTTGAGCTCTAGCTGTGTGATTTAAACCACTTATGGGAGTTAATCCCTCTAAAATTCCTCCTTTATGTTCATCATCGGCAACAATGAGCATTTTATTTTGCCACCAATCAAGTGTTGGACTTGTGATATACTGAATATTTCTATTGATGATAAGCTCTAATTGTTCTATATTCTGAGCAGGAAATCTACCGATAGGGATATCGGGATAGTTATCTGTATCCAGCATGACAAATTCATCATCGGTAAATCCAATTACAACTATCCTGTTTTTATCATTGGGAGTATTCCATTCTTCAGTTCCACTTCCCATTAAAAGAACAGAACTATCCATCCAGATAGATGGGTCATCGAAAAATTCAATAAGATAATCTCGAATCGCTTCCGGATCCTCTGCACCTCCACTCATTTGATCAAATATATCCTGCTGATCTACAACAGAACGTGTTATTTGAAATTCATTCCAATAGAAATCTGCTAATTGATTTGCTTGAGTTAAGAACTCTTCAGGTGCGATAATAATGTGTTGCCCTTCACGAGCTCTTTCAATGTGTTTTTGTTTCATATTTACAGCATTCAATCCAATAAATATAAAGATTACCATTCCGATTATTGTAATACGCTTTGCCATAAAAACCACCTTTATTAATTTTTTTTTGCAAAGATAATGAAGATATCAATATGGTTTAGCAGCTCCCGTAAAATTTATTGTAAATATTCAAAATTTGTATCAATTTTTTATTCGAAGTCTAATTAAATAGAAGCATCTTTTTTTGCAAGGATTTTTTCGCAAACATACTTGACCGTAAGATTTTCTAATGCGGAATGTTTGCATTATTCTAATGTCATCCTCAGCTTGACTGGGGATCTCATAGATTCCCGATCTGGTCGGGAATGACAACAAACCCGTCAGTCCGAGACTCCCTGAAGTCAATCCGAGGCTCGGATAGCATAGAAGTTCTCTAGTATTGGGAAGTATGAGTATAATTTTTCTTCTCAGTCCGTAAAATTTAGTAATTATTCTGCTTTACACCTAACAAGTGGTAATGAATCAAGAAATGACTTTATTCTAATTCTCATAGAATGTTTGGTCTTAGCTGAAAAGTGGCGAGATAGTTCTTGTGTCTTTTCTATATAATCATTCTCACTATCACTTTTTGCATAGTAAAAGATTTCAATCTCCATACAATTATCATCTTCTACTATTTTATTTAGTAAGGTTCTATCAGATAGTCCACAAGAATGTCCCATAATATAAACCTTAAATGGGTTAGATTCAATAAATCGAGAAAAATCCTGATAGTTATTTGTCTTAAAATAGCCAAATGATTTAAAATTTTTTAAATACTCATTACTATTTATGTTCTCTATTTTCTGATAATAAGTATCAATTTCGTCTCCATATCCAAAAATTATCGGATTTATTTCATCTTTTAATTTTCCATGGATATTATTAACATTATATTGATTATGATGTAAATATTCCAGATAAATTTCAATCGTAGATGTATAATTGAAATTTAAAAACATAATTTGTGTTCGTGTATTAGGAACAGTTGAGAAATGATTTTTAAAATGCTCAACTATATCTGGGATTTGATTTTTCTTTGAGGATTCAACTATGTTTAAATATTTTTGAAGCTCATTTTTAAGATAATCGAAATCATCATTTAATTGTTTTGCTTTTAAATCATATATTGTAGGTTGGGTGGGGGTTTGTTCTCTTTGACGATAGATTTCTTTTAATAAATCATAATATACTGACTCTATTTCAATCCAGTTAAGTTCGATAGTTATATTAAACAATTTTTTTAGAAAAGCAGATTTTATATTAAATTTAATTTCGTTTTTATTTAGCTCGAGTGAGTGTTTGAAGTTATTAATAGAAGTACAATCTATTGATAAATTATCAATATAAAAACTCTTAAATGATATTACAACAAGCCGATCTTCATATTCTTTAAATTTATGAAAATCTTGTATAGTATTGTTTAAATACCATAATAGAAAATCTGTATATCTTGTTTTTAGCCCATGAGCTAAGTCAAATCCATTTCCGATTAATACTAGTTTATTCATATCTTATCTCCACATACATACATCTCAATTTCTTCTCTTACGTTTATTAGATGTTATCCTTCGTTCATTATCCAGAAAGAAGTCTATCAGATCCCTTCTACCGGCGTTCTTCAAAGCTTCAATTATCAGCTTTTTGTTCTGTGGTACAAACCATTGAACAAGAGCTTTCTGTAACCTGATCTCCCTGCCTTTTGGAGTGCTGATCTTCTTACCATCAAGGTCGAGTCCAGTATAATACATCATTGTACTTTGCGTCATTGGAGTCGGTGTAAATTGCTGGATCTGTTTCAATTTAATCCCCTTCTTCTTGAGATAAGTTGCAAGTTTGATCGTCTCTTTTAAACTGGATCCCGGATGTCCAACAATAATGTATGGAACAATAAATTGTTTTTTACCAATATCATTGCAATAATCGCTATATATATCATGGAATCGTTCATAAAGTTTAATAGAGGGTTTGTGCATATAATGCAGAACTTCGGGGCTGATATGTTCCGGTGCAAGTTTGAGAAGTCCGCTTGTATGGTATTTGGCAACTATTTTAATATAATCAATATCTTTTAAAGCCAGATCAAACCTGATACCGGAAGAGATAAAGGAGTGTTTTACCCTCCGGAGTTTCCTAACTTCATTTAATAGTTTTTTCTGTGCTTCATGAGAAGTTTCTAAGTGAGGACAAATATCAGGAAATAGGCAAGAAGTTATTTTGCAGGTTTCACTTATCCCCAGTTTACAACTCATTCCATACATATTAGCTGAGGGACCGCCTATATCACTAATCGTACCCTTAAAATTTGGATCTATTGCAATGTTCTTAATTTCTTTTATTATTGAATTGATACTGCGAGATCTGATAGTTTTACCCTGATGCTCACCAATCGCACAAAAATGACAACCGCCAAAACAACCTCGATGTGCAGTTATAGAGTCCTTGATCTGAGTAAATGCCGGAATCTGCTTACCTTTATAATCGGGATGCGGTAGACGTGTGAAATCTAGATCATAAATTTTATCAAGCTCTTTTGTAGAAAGGGATTTTGCAGGTGGATTATGAATGAGAAAACTTTTACCAAATTGTTGGATGAGAATTTTATCACGAAAATCATGCCAGAATATTTTATGCATTTTTAAGAAATTATCCTTAGAAAGATCGGATGTAAATTCCGGTAGAACAACTGCTCCTTCGATCTCTTTTCCCATTACTACAGTTCCTTGGATATTGTTCATTTTCTTTATGTCATCACCATTGTTTAATCTTCTAGCTACCGTATTTATCGTCCTCTCACCCATTCCATAAACAACTATATCTGCTCTGGAATCAAAGATAATAGAATTTCTTAGTTTATCACTCCAATAATCATAATGCGGCAGCCGACGCATACTTGCTTCTACACCACCTAAGATCACAGGTGTTTCTTTGTAAATAGATCGTACTTTCTGAGTGTAAACAACAGCAGCTCTGTTCGGGCGTAATCCACTTTTCCCACCGGGTGAATAGGCATCTTCTGAACGTATCTTGCGAAGTGCAGTGTAGTGGTTTATCATTGAATCCATATTCCCCGAAGATATTCCAAAGAATAATCTGGGGCGTCCGAGTTTTTTAAAATCGGCATCACCTTGCCAGTCAGGTTGGGAAATTACTCCTACTTTGTATCCTTCTGCTTCCAGAGATCTGGCAATAATCACGGGACCAAAACTGGGATGATCAATATAAGCATCACCTGTAATGATAATAATATCAAGTTGTTTCCAACCTCTATCTTTAAGATCTTTTTGTGATGTTGGTAAAAAGTTATTCATAAAAAAAGCGACGCTTCCAGCGTCGCAAAAAATTGCAATTATCCGATTATGGATTTAATCTGATAATATTAATTGCTTGAACGCCTCTATCAGTTTCAATTGTGTCAAATTCTACTTCTTCATCCGGAATGAGTATTTTTCTACCCAATTCTGATGCTGTTACTATTGATTTCCAGTGAACGAAATATTCTTTTCCTTCTGCTGTGATGACAAAGCCGTAACCTTTTCCTTCATCAAACCATTTTACAGTTCCCTTCATTTTTATCTTCCTTTTTTGTTTTATTTACAATTTCTAATTACTTCTAAAATAAGCAAGAGATTTATTTTCCGTCATTCAGCCATAGGCTGATAAATCTGAGGTTTAGCTGCCGAAGGCATGGGATCTTCTTGCTATTACATTTAACGAAGAATTAAGAAAAATAAATGCTTGGATTTATCCTTCCTTAAGAGAGCAACGTGAGAGACTCGTCCAGTCTACTCTCAGCTTCGACCAGGCAGGCAGGATGACGGAATTTTGAAACAACGTGTAAGACTCGTCAGGATGACTATGTTTATTTAACAAACTTGTGAGAATACAATAATATGATCATATCCTTTTCTCAGAATGAACATTACAACTGAATTATTGCCTTTAAGTTTTATCTTTT
>JAOZPK010000005.1:28322-33609 GCA_029932755.1 Candidatus Cloacimonadota bacterium
CCTTTTCTCAGAATGAACATTACAACTGAATTATTGCCTTTAAGTTTTATCTTTTTTCTAAATTTTTCTACAGATTCAGGAAAACCACGTGTTTTAATGATCAACTCACCAATTTTGTTTTCACGAACATATTTACGGACTTTTTTTAAGTCGAATTTCATTATTTCTTCAACTTCAAATACTTTTCCAAAGTCACTTTGTAAAATATGTGAACCTGTTAGTAGTGCAAGTTTAGAATCAATTAGTTTATATCCTATTTTGTTACCCATTTCTTGTACTAATCCGGCTCTAATAATTGCAGAATCAGGTTCAAAAAGATATTGCTGTATATCGGTGATTTTTGTTTTTGCATTAGAATTTTGCAAAGTAAGATTGGTTGGTAATAGTACTGCTTTCCTTTCACAATTCTTGGTAGCAAGATCTCCCATACAAAGCAGTATCTCTTTCAAAGCTCCATTTTCCGAAACAAATTCGAGTGTAGAATCAATAGGTAAATTTAATCTTTTATAATTTATAGCGGGAGATAATTTAACAGCAATATTCTGGCAGATATCCCTCAATTCCATAATTTTAGAAAAAGGTGGTGAATATTCTTCAGGAGCAATTCTACGATTACTTCCGGGTCTTCTATCAGGATCAATGAAGATTGCATCAACCTGTTGATTGAATTCTTCTGCTTTTCCTGATATAAATTTGATATTACTCAAGTTTTGGTTTTTACAATTATATTTTACAATTTTAAGAATATCAGTATCCAGATCAATTGCATAAACCTGCTCTTTCCCTTTGGCAATGTTTATTAGATCAACACCGATACCACAGCAAAGATCTGCTACTTTATTAAATACTTTAAACTTTGTTGCATGATACTTTGCAAGCTTCCATGAAGTGGCTTGCTGCGCTCCCTGTTCTGTGAAAAGAAGTTCATTTGAAATTGGTAACTTGTTTAAATTCCTTTTCTGCAATTTGATTTGACTAAGCATTTCTTTAATTGGTTTTTCTGGATTATTAGAAATCAAGCTCTGAATATCATTAATAGAAATCTCCTTTAATTCTTGAAGCTCTTTAAAGAATTTTCTATTATTTTTATCTTTCAGGAATTCTAATAATTTATCAATATTCATAAATTTGAAGTTTGGATTTATAATTTATCTGTCAAACAAAAACGGATTGTCCAATTTCAATTGTCACACTGAGTATGAACTCTTCGTCAAGTTCAGAACAGGCTTCGTGAGGTATCTAAATGTAGATCACATTAATTATTCATTATTATCCTTCGATACATCCGACAGCTGCCGGGCACTCAGGATGACAAGGCTTAATAACATGACCTTTAAACATTATAAAAGCACTCCGTCTTTCTGAGGAATTCTGATTGCTTTTCCCTCGAAGAATCTGGAGTGCTGTAGAATCTTCGCAATAATGCCTTTGTGAGAGTTTCTCAAAGAGACAGCAACATTATTTTCTTGAGTAAAATTTATTTAAGTAGAATACACTTTTTCACATCTACAGTGGAATTATTAACTTCCAATTTGTAGAAATAAATTCCTGAGCCAACCTTTTTCCCATTATTATCAGTTCCATTCCATTGAATATTTTGCAAACCTTCTTCTCTTGATTCTGATTTTGCCAAAACACAAACCTTCTGTCCACGAATATTATAAATATTCAGATCCACTTTACTATCCTGCGGTAGACTAAATGAAATATTTGTTACAGGATTGAATGGATTTGGATAATTCTGATTAAGAATAGGATTTGTCGGAATTACAGTTAAATCTTCAGCATCAGTTAATACTTTGTTATCACCATAATAGCCGGTTCTTCTGTAATTTCCACGATACGTTGACCATGGTATTTTAGTTCCCTTATCTAATTTACAATCGATAATAAGTGCACCGGCAATAGTGCCAGAAATAAAATCGAAATCACCATCACCATCGATATCTTCAACGCTTGAGGGTCCATAAGCACTTATATCTACTGTAACTGGAGCAAATTCTACTTCTGTTCCATCATTATGGAAAGCGTAGAAATCATTGGCTACAGTAAAGCAAACAAGTTCTAAATTATCATCATTGTCAAGATCAACGGCTAGTGGTGGATTCGAGATCGACCTTGAAATATCAACCGGCCAACCTGGTAAAATATCTCCGTTCTGATGAATAATATAGAATTCTCCATCATCTGTGGTAAAGGCGATATCCAATTGGTCATCGTTATCAAAATCTGCAGCAATGGCAGAACAAGCAACTTTTGAATTCAAGACCTGAGTAACAAGAACTTCACCTGTTGGACTGATGATATGCAATTTATCGTCAACTGTACCGATAATGATCTTTTTATTATCAAGCACAATTGGAGCTGTAGCTGAGACGGCAGAAAGCTCTAAAGGGAATCCGTTGATATTTTCACCATCATAACCAAATGCATATAAGTTCGCATCCAGCGTAGATATCAATATTTCACTTTTCCCATCTCCATTGAGGTCTGCAGAAGCCATATCACAGAAAAGTGTCATAGGAAGTTCTACCGGATAATTGGGAAGTATATCTCCATTATTGTCAAACACAGATAATTTATGATCGAGATCAAATGTAACGATATCCATCTGACCGTCTCCATCCACATCTGTGATCATCGGAGTGAGCAGATTCTGATATTCAATAGAACTACTAAAAATTTGAGAACCGGAATTATCCAATGCATAGATGTTTCCATCTCTATCTGTTATCACTATCTCATTCATATTGTCATTATTAATATCTCCATAGGCAGTGCTTTTCAAGATATTTGCCTCTCCAATCCAAGGAAAACCACTAACCATTTGTGCATCAGAATGAAGCATATTAATATTTGATTCCACATCAATAATAAGAATATCTTTCACACCATCCTCATCAAAATCACAGATTATCGGATTAGATAAAACCTGATCATTAGCTGACCAAGGCCAGTTCTGCTGGAAGAGTGAAACTTCAAATTCCATTAAATAATCTTTTTCAAATACTCCGCCACCACTCACAGGAGCAGAAATATGTAGTGTATAAATATATGTATCATAATTACAATCCTGTGGGGCTTGTATAATAAACGAAGAACCTGTTACTGAAGTACCAACCGGAATGTCTCCATAGTCAACAGTTCCATTGATAATTTCAATTGTGTTATCTTCAAACTCAATTGTAGCTGTAACATTTTCTGCATTAGCCCAACCCGGCAAGTTTTCCAATTCTATAAACACTTCTATCTGTTCTCCCGGGTTCGGAGTGTTGTCATTATCACCATATAAAGAGTCATCATAGAGAACTCCTACAGGCTGTATATATGGGAATGAACCGTTTGCATATTTCACTTCAACTGAGGGATCTCCAAAGATCACAAGTTCATAATGTACCCAGCGCATCACTCCACTACCCAAAGCCATGTTAACAAGTTCTGCTCGAGATTGTGATAATGATTTTCCCAATTGACGCTGATCATCATTGAACATAGCTTCAAAGAAAGCTATATCATAATACTGGGAAGGGCCATCGGTATTGCCAGGACTGTACCATCCGTATCTTGTATTCCCAATAAAAGCGTATAAACCATGCTCGGAAATCACCAAATTCTCACCGATACTCTCAAGAGATGAGCTTGTTGCTTCATCAAAAGCAGCAGGATAACATCCTTGAGTATAGGCAAAACCATAATTTGTATTTGTATAAGTGTTTACATAACTGGAAGTCTGACCGAATACAATGTTTTCATTTGAGTGTCCCATATGATTAATTACAGCAAGACCACCATTAATTGCATCACGAACTGTTTCGGGACTATAAGTTCCTTCACGTTGGTAAAGCCTGTCTACATGATAATCTTCTTCCAAGCTCGGAGCCATATCAGCAACTTCATCTTTGTAATCTCCACCCCAGGTTAAGGGGTTATTATTTAAGTTTTCTCCAATCAAGCAAACTATATCATCACTAACTGTTTGGTTATCTACATAGAAAGATGTTTTATTAAAAACATTCTCGAATTCTTCTTGAGTTTCTGCAGAAAACCTGCCAACAGAAACTTCGGGGATCAGGTCAACATTATCTGCAACTTCACCGTAAACACCATTTCCATTTCCATCCCAGTCATTATCCAAACATCCATAATAAAGGTCACATGGCATATTATGATCATAAGTTCCCCAACCTGTATCTATAAAAACTGTACGAATAGGAATTATCTCATCATCACCACCAAGAAGAATATATTCCAGTGGATTAGAAGTACCTGAATAGGTCTCATAAGCATCAATAATGAAATTCTTGATCTTCTCCTGGTCATTTTCACCTGTATATTCAGCATAGATATCGGAAGTAAGGAATGTTGCCGTAAGAACATCATGATCGTTTTTCCAATCAACAAAATCCTGCAGATATACTTCTCTCTCTGCGTCTGTGATAACGATCATTGTATAAGGATCAGACGGATCTACTAGTGTTCTACTTGAATTGGAATATGTTTTATTGTAATTATAAAGAGCTTCGGGATTGATGATCATTTTTTCCAGATCAGATTTGTAACCTTCGATCATCATTTTGTTTTGTGCATCATAAACATCATTATCAAAGTTAGAATTAATTGTGATCTCTGCATTTTGGAACCAAGTAACAACTTTTGTTACCGGATTAAATTTATATGGATAGACATTGATAATTACCAGATCGTATCCTTTTACTCTTTGAGTTCCTAATAATTCATAATTCATTTCGGGAAAGTTAGCATTCCGAGAATAAATTGCCTGATCCTTTAGTGTTTTATCCGGTGTTGGTTGTGAGATCGGCTGCATTTGTCTAACATGATCAATATATTTATCACCTCTTATTTCTGCTAGATCAGTAAGTTCTACATTTACAGAAGTAATCTTCTGCCCCATTGGCAATAGAACTTTTACCGGGATATAAGGCATCGCCGGTTGACCCGGTGTCATAATTTGTGGAAGTTCATTTCTAAATGAATTCTCCATTATTTCCGGCTCTTCAATATTCAAATTTATTGCTGAAATTAATGCAGGTAAAATCAAAATTGTTATCAAAATTATTCTTCTCATTCTATACTCCTTTTATTATATTTATTATAATCTTTAAGGATGCAATTTTTGAGCCAATATTACGTCAAGTTAATAGTTGTAGTAGTTAAATAATTTGAATTTATTCGGAATGGTTGACAACAAATATCAAATAAGAAAAATGTTCACGTCGGGATGTAGCGCAGTTCGGTCAGCGCGTTCGGTTCGGGACCGAAAGGTCGG
>JAOZPK010000194.1 GCA_029932755.1 Candidatus Cloacimonadota bacterium
ATTATTTCCTGAGTTCAAGTGCTTTTATCAACTTACGGTAACGTACAATATCTTTTTTCATGATATAGTCGAGTAATCTTCTTCTCTGACCGATAAGTTTGAGTAGACCACGACGTGTATGATAATCCTTTTTATGGATTTTCAAATGTTCTGTGATCTCTTTAATACGAGTTGTTAATAAAGCAACCTGAACTTCAGGTGATCCAGTATCTGAATCATGGAGTTTAAACTCTGCCATGATAGCCATTTTGGCTTCGGTATTTAATGCCACTTAATACCTCCTTTTGTTTTTGCTTTTTATAAGCAGAAACAACAGAAAAATCAAAGGTTTCTTTGTAAAGGATTTTATTTATGCCCTTATAGAAAGCCAATCGGCGTTACTAACTTTTTATTTTTCAAATTGAAATTCATACTGTTTATTTTATATTCCATTAATGAATAATATATTGACATAATCCTGCTGCAAAGAATTTTAAAAAGCAATTAGTTAATATATGTAGGAACGTAATGAAGAAGAATATAATAAGAATCATAAGAATTATGTTTAGCCATTGGGGCTATTTGGTCTCAGGGTTATTTTTCATGTTAGGATTTGCTCTATTCAGCGGTACAAGTGTCACTCTGGCAATTCCATTGATGGATAACGTATTTAAATCATCATCAGATCAGATTTTATATAAAGATTTCATATCTTTTTTTGAAGCAATGCAAACTGAAATTGCACAGTTTATTTCTGTTCATGGCAGCTTATTCCAAATTGCAAGTAAAGAAGCTCTTGAGCCTTTACTGGATAACCTGAATTCTGTTATGATGCATACTGATCAGCACCTGCTATTATGGATTATCTGTGGCGCAATGACCGGGATAATAATTTTGAAGAATATCTTTTTTTATGGTCAACGAGTTCTTTTTGCCAACATGCGAGGACGCACAATAAAAGACATCAGAGATTTGATTTATAAAAAATATCTTTATCAATCTTTAGCTTTTTTCAATGAAAATAAAGTTGGAGACTCACTCGTTCGTATGGTATCTGATGTTCAGATCATTGGAAATTTTTTTGTAAATTCTCTTTTTAATTCACTGAGAGAATTTCTGCTTATAATTATTTTTGCTTGGATTGCTTTAATATTGAATCCGAGATTATTCCTGATAAGTTTGATTCTACTTCCGATATTCAGTTTTGTTGTCCACCTTCTGGGTAATAAAATTAAGAAATACTCCAAACGCATCCAACAACAATCGTCCAATATGTTCTCTAACGTAGAAGAGAAACTTAACAGTATGCGCATTGTTAAAGCATTTTCCCGCGAGCAATACGAAATGAGTAAATTTGAAGAGATCAACAATAAACATTTCAAATTCTGGATGAAATCGAGGATCTATCATGCTTTTAGTGTTCCACTCTCCGAGTTGAATAGTGTTATCACAGGTGTTGTTGTGCTGATAATTGGTGGATATCAAGTTCTTGATCCTGATGTGAATTTTTCATTTGGAAGTTTTATCGCTTTCATGCTGGCAATCTTCTCGATGCTACACCCAATGAAAGCAATCACAAAAGCTTATGCGAATATTAGAAAAGCCATGGTCTCTGTGGAAAGGATTTCCGAAATATTGAATAGGAAATCTGAAATTACCGAAAGTAGTTCGCAGATCGAAATGAAAACTTTTGAAAAATTAGTAGAATATAAGAATGTGAATTTCTCTTACAATGAATCGGAAAAAGTGCTAAAGGATATAAATCTTACTATCAATAAGGGTGAGAAAATTGCCTTGGTTGGTAGTAGCGGTTCCGGCAAAACAACAATGGTAAATCTACTGGAACGAATGTATGATACTACATCAGGTGAAATTCTTATAGATGACAATGATATTAAGGATATTAAATTACAAGATCTGCGAACTCTTATGGGAACTGTAACTCAGGAATCGATCTTGTTTGGAGATACAATATCAAACAATATTGGTTATGGTTCTCTTAAAAAAACTACTCAAGAAGAGATCACGAGAGCTGCTCAAATTGCCTTTGCGGATGAGTTTATTGATTCATTACCTGAGAAATACAATACACTCCTGCATACTAGGGCATCCAATCTTTCCGGTGGACAGAGGCAACGTCTTTGTATTGCTAGGGCTATCGTAGCCGATCCACCAATATTGATATTTGATGAAGCAACCAGCGCTCTTGATACCGAAGCTGAAATGAAAGTACAAAAAGCGATTGAACAAGCTACAAAAAACAGAACAGTAATTGTAATAGCTCATAGACTATCAACAATTCTTTCTTCTGATAAAATAATTGTGATGGAAGAAGGAGAAATTGTTGGAATGGGCAAACATACTGAGCTGCTAGAGACTTGTGAAAGGTATAAGACACTACATGATCTTCAATTTAATGATCCAATATAAATAATGAAAATACTGTTTTATGTTTCAAAAAAATACTCAATTCCAATCATTACACCAATAGTAAAATACTTAAAAAAAACTGAGCACTCTTTTGCTTTTTTTATGTCAAAGAAAGTTAAGAATGAACTTACATCTGAACTTAATAAATACGAACTATTGCAAAACATTGAAGAGACCAAATTATTCTCCCCTGATGTAGTGATCGCTCCGGGAAATTTCGTTGATTTTAGGATTCCAGGTATCAAGGTGCAAATTTTTCACGGTTTAGGTGTTGAGAAAGCATCTCATTATAAGATCCGCCATTTCTTTGATGTTTACTGCACTTCAGGTCCTTTTGTCACTAAAAAGTATGAAAAATTACAGAAGAAAAATAAATACTTTTTAGTAAAAGAAACCGGTTGGCCGAAAATTGATCATATCATCAATTATCCTACAAATAATTTGAGGGAAAAATTCAATATACCAAAAGAGAAGAAAGTGATTCTTTT
>JAOZPK010000079.1 GCA_029932755.1 Candidatus Cloacimonadota bacterium
GGGAATTTCCCATTAATGGAGTTGCGAGATACAACCTTAGATGAACTTATTAATGAAATTGAAACAGTGGAATTTAAATATGTTGAGAATATCTGTTCAAAATTAAGCCACGATAATTATATAGAAAACGGGTGTGTTATTAACTTCAGGAAAATAGACAACTAAGGAGAATTTTTGGCAAAAATAAAAGCATTTGATAAAAACTTATCGGAATATGAAAATTGGTTCATATTCAATAAGTTTGTGTATCAATCCGAATTAAATGCTGTAAAGAAAGCAATTCCTAAAAATAAGAACGGTTTTGAAATTGGAATTGGAAGCGGTTTATTTGCATATCCATTGGGCATCAAAGAAGGAATTGATCCTTCGTATAAAATGCGTGAAAAAGCAAGAGATAGAAATCTTGAAGTTATTGATGCTGTTGCTGAAGATTTACCCTATCCTGATGAAAAATGGGATTTCATTTTGATGGTCACCACAATTTGTTTTGTCGATGATATAAAAAAGTCATTCCATGAAGCAAACCGTGTACTAAAAAAAGATGGTCATTTCATAATTGGATTTGTAGATAAAAATAGCTCTATTGGGAAAATGTATTTAGAATATAAAAATGAGAGTTTGTTTTATCAAGATGCAATTTTTTTCGGAACTGAAGATGTATATCGAATCCTAAGAGATACTGAATTTGAAGTTGAACAAACTTATCAAACAGTATTTGGAAAACTGGATGAAATAAAAGAAGTACAAAAAGTATTGCACGGATATGGAAAAGGAAGTTTTATTGTAATTAAAGCAAAAAAGATGGAGGTAAAATAATGCTGGATAAAAAGTATAATGATCAAATAGAATTGGGTAGAAAACAAAAAGACGATTTTTTTAAAGAGCATTTTCAATCACCAATTCCGCAAGAAGAGAGAAATGTTTTCACAAAACTTAATTACTTTGAAGTAAATATTGATTATCGGTTTGAACTAGAACTGGAAGAATTCGCTCACAAAGAAAAAGTAAAAATAGAAGACACGGGCGGTAATCTGAGAGACTTTCTGAAATGGGGAAAATTTTCTTTTGAGATCAATGGTCAGACCTGCATATTAAATGCTTACAAATCTGATGAAACGGAAACACGTCTTTTCATTCCTTTTAAAGATGCAACCAGCGATAAAGAAACTTATGGTGCTGGAAGATATATTGACCTTGAGGAGAGGAAAGACAAAATGGGGAGTAAATGGATTTTGGATTTTAATTTTGCTACTAATCCATGGTGTGCATACAGCAACAATTATGTCTGTCCCTTAATTCCATTTGAGAATATTTTGAAAGTAGGAGTAAAGGCAGGAGAAAAGAATTATAAATAAAATTAAATAAAGGAGAAAATATGTTACAAAAAAGAGCAATAATTGACAAAAAATTTTACACTGAAATGGAAAAGATAATTTCTGAAAAAAAAGATGACAATGTTATCAGAAACGGTATTCTTAATGTAGGGCTTGATGAAATTGCCCTGAATCACCAATCTAAAACAGATTTACAGCACACATTTTCTTTGGAATTGATTACTGGAAAAATTACATCTCAAGATAAGAGTGGAAGATGTTGGCTTTTTGCAGGGTTGAACACAATGAGATTCAAGATTATGAAAGATCTTAATCTGAAAAATTTTGAACTTTCTCAAACATATCAGATGTTCTTTGATAAAATCGAAAAAGCCAATTACTTTCTGGAAAATATTTTGGAAACATTAGATGAAGAAACAAATTCCAGACTTATTATGTGGCTGTTAAGTGCCCCGCTGAATGATGGTGGACAATGGGATATGTTTACTAGTATTGTAGAAAAATACGGAGTCGTTCCAAAAGATACAATGCCGGAAACTTTTGCCAGCAGTAATTCTGCCAGGATGAACCATATTCTCACTTTGAAACTCAGGGGATATGCTTCTCTTTTACGAGAATATCATCAAAATGGAAAAACATTAGAAGAATTAAAATATGAAAAGAAGAAAATGGTTTTGGAATTCTACCGATTGCTGACAATGTTCTTAGGAATTCCACCCAAAAGCTTTACCTTTGAATATACCGATAAAGATAAAAAATTCTATCGTGATAAAAATATTACATCTAAAGAATTTTATACTAAATATGTTGATGTTGATTTGAAGGATTATATTAGTGTCATTAATGCTCCCACTAAAGATAAACCATTTAATAAAACTTTTACAGTTCAATATCTGGGTAATGTGGAAGGTGGGAATAACGTAAAATATCTTAACTTGGATATGAATACTTTTAAAAAGTTAGCTTTAACTCAACTAAAAGATGGTTTTCCTGTTTGGTTCGGCAGCGATGTTGGACAGAAGATGAAACGAGAAAATGGTATTTTAGCTGAAGATATCTATTCTTATGAAGATGCACTCCAATCAAAATTTGAACTTGATAAAGCCGGAAGACTCGATTATGGAGAAAGTTTAATGACACACGCAATGGTATTTACCGGAGTAAACATTATAGATGATGTTCCCAATAGATGGAAAGTTGAAAATAGCTGGGGTGAAAAAAATGGTAAAAAAGGCTATTTTGTGATGAGTGATAAATGGTTTGAAGAATATACGTATCAAATCGTAATTAATAAAAAATATCTTTCCGAGGATTTAAAAAAAGCCTGGAAATCAGAACCAATAGTTTTAAAACCGTGGGATCCAATGGGATCTTTGGCATAAAAAAAGAAGGATAAAAATATGGATTTTAATAAAAAAGCAATCGAAATTATTGAGGGTGTAGAACACCCTGCAATTAACCATTCTCTGTATAATCTTGGAATAATAAAATCTTATGAAGTAAATGATAATAATGTAAACATTATTATTGCTTTACCAGCTTTAAATATTCCAATTATAGATATGCTTGTTCAAAGTATAAAACAACCTTTGGCAGCAATAAATGCTCAGGTTAATATAGAAAAAGTTGTAATGAATCAGGAAGAGATGCAAAAATTTCTAGCTATGGAACAAAGTGCATGGAAAGGAATGTAGTAAATATTTTTTCAGCAAATTTCTAGATAGATAAAAATGAACAATATCTTAACGGAAAAAATATCGAAGATCAATTTCAGAGCTTTTATCTGGCACGGAATTTTTCTTTCGCTTGCTTCCAACTTTATGGATGTGCACACGATAATTCCTTCAATGCTGATAAAAGCCGGTGGTGGTGCTATTTTGCTGGGACTTTTAACCACGATTATGGTGGGAGGATCCGGTTTGATGCAGATTATTTTCGCAAATTTCTTATCTAATAAGATGCATAAAAAAAAACCACTGATAGCAGCGATTAGCTTAAGAGTTATCGCTCTAATAGTGTTAGCTCTCCTTCTTTTTAAATCGAATGCAATCAATAATAATTTGTTTATTCTTTCTATTTTTATTCTAATTTCGATCTTCTCATTCAGTGGTTCTTATGCCAGTATTTCATACACTGATATTATGGGTAAATCAATTTTAGATAATAAACGTAAGCAATTTTTCTCTTTAAAACAGGTAATCAGCAGCATAGGAATTTTTGCCTCGGCTATCATTGTGCGTGGCTTACTCAAAAGTTTTTCATATCCGGATAATTATGGAATATTGCTTTTAACTGCAGGGATATTATTATTTGTAGCATCTTTAGGATTTTGGAAAATCAAAGAGATTAGTATTGAAGTAAAAAAGAAGAGAAGTTTTTTAGAATTCTTTAAAATGATTCCGCAGGAAATCTCGCAAAATCCCAATCTTAAAAATTATCTATTTATCATAAATTTTTTAGGTCTTGGTTTCAGTTTCATTCCCTTTATGATATTATTTGCCAAGAAGAATTTTGAATTAAGTGCTGCCTTAATTGGAAATATTCTATTGTTTAAAATAATTGGAATGTTGATAACCAGCTTAATTCTTTATAAAAGATCAAATCATTTTGAATACAAAAAACTTTTATATTTCAGTTTTGTTTTTGGCGCTTCTCTTCCTATTTTGAGTTTGATTTTCAGTAACAATTATTTTGTATATCAGTTAATTTTTGTCCTTTCAGGAGTTTTTATTACAGCTTTTGGAATTGCCAGAAATGGTATTTTAGTAGAAATATCAAATAATGAGAATAGGGCAATTTACGCAGGTATTTCTGGTGCAGGAAGTATCCTGCCAACAATATTCCCGCTTATTGCCGGAATTTTAATTTCTGCTTGTGGGTATAATATTACATTTATTATTGTCTCATTAATTATTGTTACAAGTTTTGTTTTTATAAAAAAATTAAATTGCAGGCAATAAGGAAGTAAAAATATGGAAAAATTTTATCCCGATTCAGGTGTAGAGATACAAGGTTTCACCGCAAAATTTTATGATAAAATAATGAATGTTATGACATTTGGCGGCTACAATCTATTTATAAAGACAGCGATCAAATCAATGGAAATTCATCAAGACGATAAAATTCTTGATTTCGGAGCTGGAACGGGTAGAAATGCTTTATTGATGAATAAATATCTTTCAGGGAAAGGTGAAATTCTGGGACTGGAAATCTCTGAATTAATGATAGATCAATTTAAGAAGAAAACAGAAAAGTTCCGAAATATCAATATCATTAATCAACGAATTGATCAACCATTTGAGCTTGAAAAAAAGTATGATAAAGTCTTTATCTCGTTTGTATTTCACGGTTTCCCTTTTGATGTTCAAAAACAAATAATTCAAAATGCTTTCAATGCTCTAAAAGAAAACGGTGAATTTATTGTTCTTGATTTTAATGAATTTATTACGGATGAGACTCCACTTTATTTTAGAATTCCTTTTAAAAAAATTGAGTGCAAATATGCTTTTGAATATGTTGAACGAGATTGGAAACAAATCTTGTCGGGATCTGGATTTATTAATTTTGAAGAAAAATATTTTTTAAAAAAACACATTAGATTATTAAAGGCAAAAAAGTGAAAGATAGAAAACTCACAAATGAAATCAAAATTGCTATTCCAACAAATGATGGAGAGAATGTTTTTCCAAAAATGTTGGGTTTAACAAAAGAATTTTATGTTTATGAAATTATAAATAACAAAATCGAATTTATAGAAAAAAGAAAAAATCCCTTTGAAAATACATTGCAACATTTAAAAACTCTCGATGTTTATGAGATTATTAGCGATTGCAACATTATCATTTCCCAGAAAATTGGAAAAAGAGGAATTACAAGATTAGAAAAAAGAGGTATGAAACTTATTTTTGAAAATGGAAAAATTTCTCATACTATAAAGAAATTAATGGAGGAAATATGTTAAACTTAAAAAATCAATTTATCTTTGCACCCGTTAAATTGGGTTATAGTCAAGATGGAAAAATTAATGAGAATCACTTAAAATTTTATGAAAAAAGAGCTAAATATTTGGGTGCGGTAACTCCCGAACCGTTATATATACATAAAAATCTCAGGGAATTGCCAACTCAGATGGGAATTGATAATGAAGATAAGATCGAGGGATTGAAAAAACTTACGGCGCTAATTCATAGTACAAATACGAAAGCAATTGCTCATCTTAATCATCCGGGTAGAATGGCAAATCCCAAGATCCCAACTAACGAATATTTTTCCAGCACTGATAAAGCTTGTGAATCCGGTGGTCCAAAACCTAAGAAAATGGATCTAAAAGATATTGAGAATAGTATCGATCTATTTATAAGTGCAGCAAAAAGAGCTGAGGAATCTAATTTTGATTTTGTAGAATTACAATTTGGTCACGGCTATCTTGTCGCACAATTTATTTCTCCGAAAGTAAATGAAAGAGATGATGTTTTTGGTGGTTTGTTTGAAAATAGGATAAAATATGCTTTAATGGTTTTAGATGCTGTTAGAGAAAGTATTAGCATCCCTATTATTGTCAGATTATCTGCCGATGAGATGAATGAAAATGGAATAAAATTAGAGGAAATGATAAAATTCAGCAAAATCCTGGAAGAGAGAGGAGTTGCTGCAATACATAGCTCTTTAGGTAGTTTATGCTCAACTGCTCCCTGGTATTTCCAACATATGTTTGTTCCCAAAGGTAAAAGCTGGGAACTATCTTCCAAAATAAAAGAGGAGATATCTCTTCCAATTATTTCTGTTGGAAGGATCAATACCTTTGAAGATATTGAAAAAGTGAAAAATGAATATAAGTCTGATTATGTGGCTGTTGGACGTGCTTTGATTGCTGATCCTGATTTTATAGGGAAATATTTGGGTGAAGTAAAAAGTGACTATGTTACCTGTATGGATTGTGCTCAAGGATGTCTGGGTGGCGTAAAATCCGGTAAAGGTTTATCTTGTGTAGTAAATCCAGAAGTAGGGATGAAAGCTATTGAATTCAATAAATCGGGAAAACACCGTTCTTATGCAGTAGTTGGTGGTGGCTTAGCTGGTTTGGAAGCTGCTTTAACTCTGCATAAACGAGGGAATGAAGTTACAATTTTTGAAAAAGATAAATTGGGCGGACAATTTAATTATGCATTTTTATCTCCCCATAAAGAAAGTTTAGAAAAAATAATTAATTATTATATTAAGCAGGTTGAGGAAAAGAATATTCCTGTGATCAAAGAAGAAGCTGTTAAAGATAAACTTATAAAAAGTAATTTTGATGAAATTGTAATTGCAACCGGCTCAGAACCTTCTATTCCGCAGATTGAGGGATTGAACAATTTCAAATGGGCTGAAATTTTACTAAAAGAGAATTTACCTAAAAACAAAAGTATTCTTATTATTGGTGGAGGTTTGATTGGAGTTGATATTGCAACAGCCTTGATCAAAGAAAAGAACAAAGTTTCCATTGTTAAAAGAACAACTGATTTTGGCGAAGATATGGAAATGATCTCCAAAAAATTATCTTTGAAAATGATGAAAGAAAATAACACTAAATTTTATGATCACACCCATATTTACAAAATCGATAACGGTAAAATTTTCGCAAAACAAAATGATAAGGAAATTGTAATTGATAACATTGACCTCATCGTTTTAAGCACCGGAATGAAATCCGTAAATACTCTACAAAAAGAATTAGAAGAGAAAATCCCAGCTCATTTAATTGGTGATGCAAAACAAATTGGAGATGCACAAAGCGCAATAAGCGACGGTTATACATTTGCAATGAATATAAATTAGAACACATAATTGAGATTACAAGGAGCAAAAGATGAAATTATTGATGATCTATTCAGAAAAATTTGCCTATAAAACCAGCATCAAGAACCTGGAATCTGTAGAAAAATATGAAGAGGAAAAACAGATTGAAGATGTTTTGGTCGGCTTTATCCAGGTAGAACAAAAAGATGAAGAAGATATTGCAAAAGCAGAAACCAAAATGATCAAGAATCTGAAATGGGCAGCAAAGAAAAATGACACAACCAATATCATTCTACACTCATTTGCTCATTTATCTATGAGTAAAGCAGATGAAGGATTAACGAAAGCGATGTTTGATCGAGCTGAACAAAGACTGAAAAGCTCAGGGTATGAAGTTTCACAAACACCGTTTGGATATTTTTTAGATTTGGATGTCCAAGCTCCGGGAAAATCATTAGCAAGAGTTTTTAAGGAATTCTAAAATGATAGAACAAGCTGCCAAGCTTATCAAGAATGCAAAGCATATTACAGCATTTACCGGAGCAGGAATCTCGGTGGAAAGCGGTATCCCACCATTTCGTGGTGAGAATGGATTGTGGAGTAAATTTGATCCCATCTTTTTAGATATAAATTATTTTCATCGAAATCCCTTGAGATCTTGGAAACTTATCAAAGAAATTTTCTATGATTTCTTTGGAGAAGCAAAACCTAATGCGGCTCATTTTGCTCTATCGGAAATGGAAAAATACGGCTTTGTAAATTCTGTTATTACCCAAAATATTGATAATCTTCATCAGGATGCAGGAAGTAAAAACGTTTATGAATTTCACGGAACTTCTCAAAATCTACTTTGTACAAATTGTGATAAAATCTATTCTGCAAATAATATTGATCTATCTCATTTACCACCAAAATGTAAAAAATGCGGAACTGTTCTGAAACCTGATTTTGTCTTCTTTGGTGAATCAATCCCGGAACCGGCAAGAACCAATTCCTTTTCTGAAATGGAATTGGCTGATCTATTCATTTTGATTGGAACAACTGGTGAAATTATGCCAGCTTCAATAATTCCAATTCAAGCAAAAAATAATGGTGCTAAAATCATCGAAATAAATATTCAACCATCAAATTATACAAATACGATAACAGATACTTTTCTGGAAGGAAAAGCAACTAAAGTCATGACGAATTTATTAGAATCTCTTGGGATAAATTAATATGAAAATTACAATAATTTATGACAATACAACCAGTAAACCTGATTTGATTGCAGATTGGGGTTGGTCTTGCTTCATCGAGACAGGAGATAGAAACATACTGTTTGATACCGGTGGAAACGGAAAAATACTGCTGGGGAATATGCTGAATCTGAAAATTGATCCAGAATCAATTAATGATATTATCATTTCACATCCCGATTTTGATCATATTGGTGGACTTTCTACATTCTTAAATTTGAATCAAAAAGCCGTAATTCATATACCAATATCTTTTCGGGGAATTCGCTATCCAAATGAGGTAAAATATTATGATAAACCTACAGAAATTTACAAAAATATTTTCCTTACTGGTGAACTGGATAAAAGAGAGCAATCTCTAGCAATCAAAACGGAGAAAGGTCTTGTTCTTATCATCGGTTGTGGACATCCTGGAGTTAGAAATATTATTGATTCGGTCTCAAAATTTGGAAATGTCTTTGCTATTGTTGGCGGATTACACGGATTTGATGAGTTTGAAATTCTTGAAAATATTGATAAAATCTGTCCTGCACATTGCACTAAATACAGGGAGAAAATTAAAATATTATATCCTGAAAAATATATCGAAGGTGGAGTCGGGGAAAAATTTGAGTTTTAAAATGTATACTAAAAAGGAACTTCAGAATTGTAAACTCTGCGAATTATTTGAAACTCGCTTGAACGCTTTGGTAGGAGAAGGTGATATTAATGCAGATATAATGTTAATAGCTCAAGCACCTGGAGAATTGGAAGATAAAGAGAATGAAATGTTTATTGGACCCTCTGGAATTATGCTTGATAAATTGTTAAAAAATTCGCAAATCTCAAGAGATGAGATTTATATGACTAATTTGATAAAGTGTAATCTTCCACAAAACCGAAGACCAAAACAAAGAGAGATAAAGGCGTGTTCTACATATTTAGATATGGAAATTGCAGAAATTGATCCTCAAATATTAGTTCCTCTTGGTTATTATGCAACGAAATATCTTTTTGAAAAATATTCACTGAATGAATTTACAAAAAAAGAATTTCCAAAATTTATTGGAAATATTTTCCTTGTAGAAAATCGAAAAATATACCCGTTATCTCATCCTGCTTCTTTGCTTTATCATAATGAATTTATTGGTAAAGTTTATGAAAATTTCAGTAACCTTAGAAAATTATAGGATCTAAAATGATTTCAAAAAATAACAGCTTAAGCATAATATATTTTTCGCCTACAGGTGGTACACAAAAGGTTGTGAGAGAAATTGCTACGGGAATGGGATATAGAAAACTTCGTGATTTAAACATAACAAAAGATAAAGCTATTCCTAAGTTGCAATTTTCTAAAGATGATAACGTACTAATAGGAACTCCAGTTTATTCTGGTAGAGTTCCTCTAGTAGCTTTGCAGAGATTAAAAAAAATGAAAGGTGAAAATACCAATGTAATTTTAGTAGTTGTATATGGAAATCGGCATTATGATGATGCACTTTTAGAACTAAAAGATTTGGTAGTTGATCTTGGATTTTCCCCGATTGCAGCAGCAACTTTTATCGGAGAACATTCGTTCAGTAGTCCAAAATATCCGATCTCTGAAGGAAGACCGAATTCGACAGATTTGAGACTAGCTAAAGATTTTGGAAAGCAAATTATGACTAATTTTGAAAATCATAAAAAAATTAAAGTTCCCGGCACTTATCCTTATAAAGAACGATCTGAGAAGCTGAAAGTTAAACCTAAAATTGATATGGATCTTTGTGATCTTTGCGGAATGTGCGAAAAAGTTTGTCCGGTAGATGCAATCTCAATATTTAAAGATAGAGTAGATATTGATGAAAATCTTTGTATCTATTGTCACGTTTGTGTAAGAATATGTCCGCAAAAAGCAATAGTGATTGATGATAAAAGAATTATTAAATCCGCCAAAAATTTACACGAAAAATGCAAACAACCACAAATACCTGAAATATTCTTATAATAATAATAATGAAATAAAGAGATTAATATGATTAAAATTAAAAATTCTACAGAAATCGGAAAAATGAGAAAAGCAGGAAAATTAGCTGCACAATTATTGGATTACATTGAACCATTTGTAAAAGAAGATGTTTCTACACTTTACCTGAATGACCTTTGTGAGGAATTTACACAAAAACACGGAGCAATATCAGCACCTTTAAATTACAATGGATTTCCAAAAAGTATTTGCACTTCGATCAATAATGTTGTGTGTCACGGAATTCCTTCCCCACAAGATATTTTAAAAAGCGGAGATATTGTAAATATAGACATCACTGTGATTTTAGATGGTTTTCACGGTGATACATCTCGCACATTTATGATTGGTGAAGTTGATGATAAAGTGAAAAGTTTAGTAACAAGAACAGAGAACGCAATGTATCGAGGAATTAATGCTGTAAAACCCGGGAAATATTTATATGAAGTTGGTAAAACAATTGAAAAATATATCAGCAAATTTGGATATTCCATTGTTCGGGAATATGGAGGTCACGGAATCGGACACAATTTCCACGAAGATCCACAGGTTTTTCATCATTTTACATTGGATAATAAAATTCGTCTTCGCAAAGGGATGATATTTACCATTGAACCTATGATAAATATGGGTGATTCTTATCTGGTTAAAACTTCCAAAAGAGACGGTTGGACGGTTACAACTGCTGATGGAAGTTTAAGTGCACAGTTTGAACATACAATTTTAGTGACAAATGATGGTGCTGAAATTCTAACAAAA
>JAOZPK010000195.1 GCA_029932755.1 Candidatus Cloacimonadota bacterium
TTGAAATATACCCCTTTTATGTCAAATTTTTTGTTAATGTTTTGTACACTTTTTTATTTGTTACTTATTGAATAAAATCGTGAATCCACTTCGTTGTTGACCTGATGCCGATTCACGTAATCTGACCATACATCCAAAGTTTCTAAAGATAACCTCATTTTTGCTTTTTTTGTGTGAGCACCAACATGTGGAGAAAGAATAACATTATTATTAATTGCAAATTTCTTCACTTTCCAGGGTTCATCGATAAAAACATCAGATGCAAAACCAATTATATCTTTATTCAATATCCCTTTTTCAACAACTGATTCATTTATTACTTTTCCTCTGGATGTATTCACCAACCAGATTGGATTTTTTAAAGTATCCAGCACTTTCTCATCAAAATAATTCTTTGTCTCATCAGTTAAAGGACAGTGGTAAGTAAGCAAATTACACCACTCGAGCCCTTCCTTATATATAAGGGGTTCGATATTTTTCTGTTTCCAATCTGAAATTGAAAGATATGGATCGACTCCTCTAACTTGAGCACCAAGATGTTTTAATGCATCAGCTACTCGCGTACCAACCCTTCCTAAACCAACGACAAGAACTTTAAGATCAGATATTTCCCAGTTAGACATAAAGTCTTTTTTCCAATTACTGTTTAATACCCTGTCTTTACAAATCTGATGCTGTTTTATTAGAGCAAAAATAAATGATAATGTTTGTTCATATGCGGAGAATGCATTTGCTTCAGGAGTGTTACAGACAATCACATTCCTTTTCTGCGCTTCAATAATATCAATATTATCAAAACCTGAGCCGGCACGAATGATCATTTTGAGATTTGGAAATTCAGTAAATCTATCTTTAATGAAATTTGTTTTAGTGCGAATTATTATAATTTCAATTTCATCATGTGAAGTAGCAATCTCAATAAAGTAATAATTCCAACCTTTCTTTCGGATCTCATCCCAGAAAAGATCCGGCATTGGTTCCATTACGAGAGTCTTCATTTACTAATCCATTTTAAGATAAATATTTTTGTAAGAAACATAATTCTTAGCGGATTTGTAGATATTCTCAATCTCATCCTCACTAAGTTGACATATAACTTTTGCCGGAGTTCCCATAATCAAACTTCTGGGAGGGAATTTCTTATTTTGAGTTACTAATGAACCGGCTGCCACCATTGATTCTTCCCCGATTTCACATCCATTCAGAAGAGTTGCACTCATACCGATCAGGCAGGCGTTCCCAATCTTACAACCATGAAGTGTAACATTGTGTCCAACCGTAACATCATCTCCAATTAAGGTGGGATAGCCATCGTCTTTATCTTCTGTTTTTGATTTATCTACATGAATAATACTTCCATCCTGGATATTGCTTCTATTCCCAATCTTGATATAATTAACATCCCCGCGAATCGTTGCACCAAACCAAATTCCACAATCATTTCCAATCTTGCATTCACCAATAACCATTGCATTTTCGGCAATCCAAGTTTTCTTATCGATCTTTGGTGAATATTTTAAATAATCTTTTAACATATTTATCCTTCTTAAATTTTTTCTATTGTTTTGAAATGTATTTTTGCTACTTCATTCAATCTATTTTTAGAGAATTTCTCAGTAAATTCTTTTGCAATTTTTATCACTTTCTCAGAAGCACCTTTTGGAAACTCTAACTGATATTTTCGAGAAAGAGTTGAAATACTAATAAGGAAATGATAACGAGCAATAATAGAAGCCGCTGCAACTGCAATATCCTCTTCTGCTTTGATCTTATGGACAAGCTTGATACTTTTCATATCTTTGAGCGATCCAATCAAAACTCTATCGCTGGCAAATTTATCAACAACCGCTCCCTCGAATTTATGCTTTTCATTCAAATTTAAGATAACTCTTGCATGCATCCAGGCTAACATTTCGTTTAACTTTTTATTTCCCTGACGAAATTTTGCATACAATTCATTATACTTCGCAGGCTGCAAAATAAGAACTTCGATATTATTCTTATAATTCTGATAAAGTTTCTCCGCTATTTTAATCAATTCGGGATCACTTAATAACTTACAATCTTTAACACCAAGATTCTTAAGATCTACAGCATCATTCTCTTTAACGATAAAACCACAAACAGCTAAAGCTCCAAAGAAATCTCCTTTACCTGATTCATCGGTTCCTGCCCAGATTTTCCAATTGTGATCCTTTTGAGCTACATCTGGTTTTTGCTGTAAAATTTGCTGCATTATAGTTCGCAATGGATTTTTAGGTGATCCGCCAATAACAGTAGAGATGCCTTTCTTTTTGGAGGAATAAACATTAATGGGAATATCATTATCACCCTTTTCAAATTTAAGCTGCACACCATAATTTATCTCTTTTTCATCCGATAAGATAAGCCCAAACTTACTTGCCTTCTCAATAATTTCAGCAACAAAATCCATTAAAGCTGGAATCATTCTCGTCCTTTTTCTACAATAACCACATTTCCAAAAACCACATCAATATTGAGAAGCAAGTAATTCTCACCTTCCACAAATGCAGGAGTTTTATAATTTGAATCACCAAAAAAATTGATGTTGCGATGCGGAAGTTTGCAATCTGCAAAAACTGTACTTATCTTTAGCTTTGTCGGTATCTGAGGATCTATCAGGAGATTCCCACTCCCAAACACAACATCTACATTAACCTTCTTACTACTTTCAGAAATATCAATATGTGAGAGATCAATATTGCTTTGTCCAAATACCACATTATACTCACCACCACTTTCACTCATTGTAACATCTGAACTTCTAAACATGGAAAAATTCCCCTCACCTTTAAAAGCCTGACGTCCAACAAGTAATTTAATTCCAAAGTAGATTATTA
>JAOZPK010000196.1:0-1174 GCA_029932755.1 Candidatus Cloacimonadota bacterium
CACTTAACTTCTCTTTATCCAAATTCGGATTTGTATTTAATATAGCATTTATTGAAATGAAATTTTAAAAAAGCAATGGAGAAAAAAGATGAAAAATTCTATTTTATTTATTATAATTGTAACATTTATAAGTTCAATTTTATTTGCAGACCATAAACTAACCAGAGGACCAGAAGTTGGCGAAATCTATTTTATTGGTCCAACGGTAACCGAGCCTGCAGCAATCTATCACTCAACAGACTTTGGTGAAACTGCAACATGTATGGACAGTACATTAAATACTAATATAAACTTCTTTAGTATTACCGCAGACCTTACCCCTGGAGTTTTATATGGTACAACAACGTATGAAGCTTTATATATTTCATACGATTACGGGCAGGAAGATAGTTGGCAGTTTAGAGACACTGCACATTGGTGTATTAGTAGCGGAAGAAACGAAGGAGAAATCTATGATAGTTTTTCTAAACACAGTGAAGATTACGGAGTTAATTTTATTCAACATCCAGCAAACGGTTTTTTTGGTAGTAGCATATGTACTGAAATTGATAATGAAAATAATATAGGATACATGCTCGTAAGTAATTACCCAATTATTGATTCTTTATGGATTTTGATTACTTACGATAACTTTGAGACATTAGAAATACAAAATGTTGTTAATAGATATGAATATCCATATACTGATTTAAGCCGTGGAACAGAAAATGGTGAATTGTACAATATTACTAGTTCACCGCGAACAATATTTTATAGTAATGATTATGGTTTGAATTGGCAATACATTAATCAATTCAATCCAGGGCTTGCTTACACTGATTTTGTTGGAGGTAGGCAGTTAGGAGAAGTTTATGTATTAGTAACTTATAATGCACTTATGCACACAATAGAACATACTTATATTTTTCATTCGACTGACTATGGTAGAACCTTCACGGTTTATCATTCCTTCTCAAAAGGTGAGGAACCATTAGTAGCTAATTTTTCTTCTTCACTAACAGAAGGAGAAGCTCCTTTTGCAGTACAGTTCAGTAATTATTCAGTTGGAGAAATCATATCTTATGAATGGGATTTTGATAATGATGGAACAATCGATTCTTATGAGCAAAATCCTGAATTTACTTATCAAGACACCGGCTACTATTCAGTAAAACTAATCATCCACGATCAGGAA
>JAOZPK010000196.1:1274-2858 GCA_029932755.1 Candidatus Cloacimonadota bacterium
TACTTATCAAGACACCGGCTACTATTCAGTAAAACTAATCATCCACGATCAGGAATTTATTTCTATAAATTGAATTTAGAAAATTCACCAACACAAAAAATGCTTTTATTAAAATAAAAAAATCCGGCTACGCTAAAGCTATGCCGGGACAAGGGAGGAAACAAAGATGAAAAAGATCAGTCTAATTTTAGTTGTATTGGTTATTTTTTCAGCTTTAGTACACGCAGATTACAGAATTACCAGAGGACCCGAAGTAGGTGAAATATACTTTATTGGACCAACAGTAACACAACCAACAGCAATCTACCACTCTACTGACTTTGGTGAAACTGTAACTTGTATGGACAGCACATTAAATACAAATATTGGTTTTATGAGCATTAGTGCTGATTTGACATCAGGTGTACTTTATGGTTCCACTATGGGAGAAGCTTTATATATCTCTTATGATTACGGACAGGAAGGAAGCTGGATTTTTAGAACAGGTGGTATCTCGCTGAGATTATTGAGTGGAAGAACAGAAGGTCATATATACAATAAAAGCTCAGAACATAGCGAAAATTACGGAGTAGATTTTATTCAACATTCTGGTAACGGTTATTTTGGTATTCTCAAAGCAGTAGAAATTGATGCTCAAGAAGATGTAGGATATGATCTTGTCAGACAATATAGTGTTAATGATTCTTTGTGGTTATTAATAAGTTATGACGATTTTGAAAATTTTGATATTCAACATAGTTTCAATTGGTATAGTGTTTTCGATTATTCATTATCTAGAGGTGCAGAAGCAGGAGAGTTATATTTGATGAAATCAGCTCATTACGGTGATGGTTCAATGGTAAGGGAATTATGGTTTAGTAACGATTATGGTGAGAATTGGGTTTTCAAAAACCATTTACTTTCTAATAAAATTGTAGGTGGCAGACAACCGGGAGAATTATTTGTACTTGCAGATTACAGGCAGCTAATGGGTGAAATTGCACATATATACATTTATCATAGTTTAGATTACGGTGAGACGTTTACTGTTTATCATCCTTTTTCGTATGGCGAAGAACCTTATTATTCCGATTTCACAGTAAATGTAACAGAAGGATCTGCTCCTTTAACAATTCAATTTTCAGACCTATCCGGTGGTGATATTCAAACTTGGGAATGGGATTTTGATTTGGATGGAATAGTTGATTCTTATGAACAAAATCCGGAACACACTTATCAGGACACTGGATTTTATTCAGTGAGACTTAGAATATATGGTGATATTTATGAAGATGGTTATATTAAAACAGATTACATTCACGTAACTAATGGAAGCGGAATTGATAATTACGAATTACAAATTACGAATTACGAATTGAATAATTATCCGAATCCTTTTAATCCAAACACTACAATTTCCTTTTCATTACCTAAAGAAAGTAAAATAGAATTGTCTGTTTACAATATAAAGGGTCAAAAAGTTAAAACTCTAGTAAAGGATGATTTTGAGTCAGGTAAACATTCAGTGATTTGGTACGGAAAAGACACTAATAAAAAGAGATGTAGTTCTGGGATTTATTTCTATCAACTAAAAGTAGATGGAAA
>JAOZPK010000197.1 GCA_029932755.1 Candidatus Cloacimonadota bacterium
CTTTTTTCATATCAAATGTAATTGGAATATTTTCATCCATCTTCGGAAACTTCTTAGGGTCGAATCTGGCTGTAAGTTTAGCATTTGCTGTTTTTAGAAACACAATAAATTCATTTCCCATTGGTTCCACAACTTCGCAGTGAGCTTTTGCAGATTGAGGGAATTCTGCCATCTGGTCATATTCAGCATCATAAATATCTTCCGGCCGAATACCCATTATTATATCACTTCCAATGTATTTTTCCAATTTTTTTGCATTAGGAATTTCCATCTTAAAATTTTCTGTAACAAAAAAGAATTTATTACCTTTTGCTGTAATTTTTCCTCGTAATTGATTGATAGCAGGGCTTCCAATAAAACCGGCAACAAATAGATTACTTGGGTTGTTGTAAATATTCAAAGGAGAATCGATCTGGTAAATTACACCATCTTTCATCACGACCATTTTATCTGCCATGGTCATTGCTTCTACCTGATCATGAGTTACATAAATAATAGTTGTTTTGAGTTTTTTGTGAAGCTTGATGATCTCAGCACGCATTTGAACACGGAGTTTAGCATCGAGGTTAGAAAGGGGCTCATCAAACAAGAAAACCTTGGGTTGGCGTACAATAGCTCTTCCCAATGCAACTCGTTGGCGCTGTCCACCGGAAAGTTGTTTGGGCTTTCTATCCAATAGATCTTCGATTTCCAGAAGTGTAGCAGATCTTTTTACTGTCTCATTGATCTCTTCTTTTTTGTATTTTCTAAGTTTGAGGGCAAAAGCCATATTTTCATAAACTGTCATATGCGGATAGAGTGCGTAATTTTGGAAAACCATAGCAATATCACGATCTTTTGGAAGCACATTATTCACAACTTTATCGCCGATTTTTATCTCACCATTAGAGATAGTTTCTAAACCTGCGATCATGCGAAGTGTGGTTGTTTTTCCGCAACCGGAAGGTCCTACTAAAATTACAAATTCTTTATCTTCAGCAACAAAACTAACGTTTTTTACAGCCTGAAAACCATTTTCATAAAATTTATCTATATTTTCTATAACTACTTTTGCCATATTATTCCTCTAAAGAATTATTATCATAAATTACTCAAATTATAATAGTTTTATATGAGATCATTCTATAAACCTCAATTAACTATTAAATGATTTTTTTATTCTTGAATAGAACTTTTATGTGAACTTGCTCAATAATCTTATTATTATTAAACCAAAATATTTCCATTCACCAATACTAATTTATGATTAACTACTTCATAAGGCAAGTTCATAATTGTCAAATAAAAAACGTTATTACAATATACAAAGCAAAATATTAATTATGTTTTGTGTGCTTTCCCAATCATTTGAACAAGTTTTTCTGGGTTCTGTGAGCCGATCAGTAATCGCTTGCCATTAGCATTGGATTTGCTTTTTCATTTTAACAGCAAACACTTTTTCACTGCTTCAGTTTTTCCATTTACATTTAACTTGTAACAATAAATACCCGAACTAACAAGTTTTCCAAAATCATCTTTTCCATTCCAAGCAACAGAGTGGTCACCATTTAGTAATTCATTTTGAATTAAATTTTTAATTTTTTGTCCTTTGATATTGTAAATTGAGAGCTCAATTTTAGAATCATTTTGAATAGAGAATGTAATTGTTGTTGTAGGATTGAAGGGATTAGGATAATTCTTTGCTAATGTTGCAACATTTATCTCATTTATTTCATCCTCAAATGAAGATGTTAGATTTGTACCTAATAACACACCTATATCTGTGCCAACCATAAAATTATGTTCATAAATAGGATAAAACTCAAAACAATAAACATCATTAATACCGAGTCCAGCAGCAATTTGTTGAACCTGACCGTTTTCTTCGGGTTCAACCAAAAATAATCCATTTCCTTCTTTACACCCAACAACCAAAAATCCTTCATATTCATAAATTCTATTTGGATAATAAAGCATATTTATGGATGTAAGACTTGTAATTTCGCCGTTTTCATATTCTACTCTATAGACCATATTAACATAGCCCCCGTCACCACAGGCAAGATATACTTCATCATTATTAGGATAGTCACGGACATAGATGTCATTAATAATAAGACCGACATTAAATGAGTTGAAACTTCCGTCATTTTCAATATAGATATCATAGTCAGCAGCCACAAAGAGATTTCCATTACCATTTTCTTCAACATCAGTAACATTCATACCATTAAAGAATTCTATTTCAGACCATTCATCACCATTTGACGAATAGAGAAGACCTCCCTCTATTGTATAACCATAACCATAATAAAAACCAGAAGATAGCTTTTTTACAAAATGAGGAAAGAAGTACCAATCTATCAATTCAAATTCTTGTGTTGCCACATCAAATTCATATAATCCATCACTGTTGCTTCCGCAACCAAATGCACAAAAAATTCGATTATTTTGATTGTCTGGAACAATTGAAACAGCACCAAGATTAGATACAAAATTGAAAATGTTTAAAGAATCCTGATTGGTAAAATAGGCTAAACCACCATCAGATCCGGGCAAAGCAAATAATAATCCATATTCGGAAATTCCAAGTATTGATGAGAATTTCATATCAGCCACAGGTCTATCGATCGTTTGATACAATTGATCCCAATCTCTTATTTGCGAAAATAGTGTTGAACAGGATATTAATAAGATTAGAATAAAAAAACGGTAAATTATTTTTTTAGATAAATAATTGTTTAACAACATAATAACCTCCCTTTTTTGTTAAAAATTAAACATCATGTCTTTTAAACCAGATTAAAATATTCATTAACTTATTTACGAAACAACAAAGTTGCTACTAA
>JAOZPK010000080.1 GCA_029932755.1 Candidatus Cloacimonadota bacterium
GAGATAATATCTGAGTCAATTGTATCTGAGAGCAAACATAAAAGGATATCGCAATCTGATGTTCCATTTATTATTTCTTCTTTGGTAAGTGCTCTATTTTCTGGGTTTACGCTTACTATAAAATGATCATTTAGTTTTTCCATTACCAGTTCAGGCAACATTCTTGTAACAAATATTTTTGGTTTCATTTTTTCTCCGAATATTAATTTAATTGAAGTTCTTTAAATATTTCTTTTACTTTCCCAGACAATAATGAATAAGCATTTTGCATAGCTTTTTCTTTGGAAATACCTTTCTCACATAATGTTGAAATATATGTAAATGCTGATTTGTATTCCTCTATAGTATCTTTGGTAGTGCTACCAAAAATGCCAATAACAATTTTTTTATATTCTTTAGCAATTTCAGCGATCTTATATGGAATTTTACCAAACTTTGTTTGAGAATTTAATTCTCCTTCACCGATAATAATAACATCTGCGTTTTGAATTTTTGTTCTTAGGTCTGTAGCATTTATAACAAAATCGCTTCCCGAAACAATATGGGAGTTGAACATAATGGAAAGTCCCGCAGCTAATCCGCCTGCTGCTCCACTTCCATCAAATTCTGTAATATTAATTCCCGTATCTCTTTTCACAATTTGCGCAAAATGTGCTAAATTATCTTCGAGGATCTGCACTTCTTTTTTAGAAGCTCCTTTCTGTTGACTATAAATATTTGCAGCACCATTGACACCTAGTAATTTATTCGATACATCATGCAAAAAGGTTAACTCAATATTCTTATATTTATTTAGAGTTGAAATATCAACTCTTTGCAGATCCTTCAAATAAAGCCCACCAAGTTTGATATTTATTCCATTCTCATCTAAGAGTTTTACACCTAAAGCCTGCAATGCTCCAGCTCCGCAATCTGTGGTTGCACTTCCTCCCAAACCTAAGATTACCTTGGTATATCCACGTTCTATAACTTTTCGTATCAGTTCACCTGTGCCATAAGTTGTAGTGTATAGCGGGTTTCTTTTCCTTATTGGAATGAGAAGCAAACCGGAAGCCAATGCCATTTCTATTATTGCAGTTTTACTATCTTTAAGAATGCCAAATTCTGTTTGGATCTTCCTTCCGATCGGGTCTATTACAAAATCCCTCATCTTAGTTCCATGATTAGCAGAGATAAGACAATCAACTGTACCCTCTCCTCCGTCAGCTATTGGGATCTTTTCTATTTCAAAGTGTAGATCCTTAATTCCCTCTTCAATTGCATCTGCAGCTTGTATGGAGGATAGGCTTCCCTTAAACGAATCGGGAACTATCAGGATTTTCATACTCTATTTATTCTTTATCTAATTTTGCTAATATTTGATGTAATTTAACAATTAATTCTCTCATATTTTCACCAGAAACAGAAGATATTGAAATAATATTCTCATGTAATTTGGTTTCAAACTCATTTCTCAATAATTTATAGAATTCATCTTTTTCTTCTTCAGGAATTGTATCAATTTTACTAAGTGCAATTAAATGTGGTTTTTTATCCAGATACGGATCATAAAGATGTAATTCTTTTTTCAATACCTGATAATCATTGAATGGATTTGCTGAATCTATTTCAATAAGAAAAAGCAGAATCTTGGTTCTTTGAATATGTCTTAAAAATTGGTCTCCCAAGCCCTTCCCGCCGTGAGCACCTTCGATGATTCCCGGAATATCAGCCATCACAAAAGATTCAAAATCACTAACCTGAACCACACCAAGAGAAGGTGCAAGAGTTGTGAATTCATAATCTGCCACCTTAGGATGAGCTGAAGAGACTTTGCTTAATAAAGTAGATTTACCGGCATTTGGAAATCCCACTAGACCTACGTCTGCCATTAATTTAAGAACAAGTTCTAGTTCACGAAATTGACCATCGCCTCCGGGTTTAGCATATCTGGGAGCTTTATTGGTAGCACTTTTAAACCTGGTATTACCTCTTCCTCCATTTCCGCCTTTTGCCAGAAATATCTTCTGACCATGACTTAATACTTCCCCGATCTTCTCCTGTTTTCCATCGGTAATATCAAATATCTCTGTCCCCAGTGGAAAATCTAAAAATTTATCTTCTCCACAAGCACCGGTTTTATTACTTCCTTGTCCGTGCTCTCCTCTTTCAGATTTATAAAGTTTGTTGAAGCGATAAGCGATAAGCGTATTAATATTTTCATTCCCGACAGCTATGATATTTCCACCTTTCCCGCCATCACCGCCATCAGGTCCACCTTTGGCGACAAACTTCTCTCTGCGGAAGCTAACACATCCGCTTCCACCTCTTCCTGATTCAACCTTAATTCGCGCAAAATCTATAAACATTCATTTCCTATTAATAAACTATTTGTTTATTTCTATTTTATAATTTAATCGAACCATTGTTATTATAACCATTTGGAAGATTCCGACTTCGCGAAAACTACGACGGACAAGCAAGAAAAACGAGAAGTTTAAAAATCATTCCGAAAGTTATTTTATCAGCAACATTTTTTTATTTGCAACAACTTTTTTATCAACTATTAATTTATAAAAATAGATACCTGAGCTAACCGGTTTGCTGTTTGAGTCGGTACCATTCCAGATAATAGACCCTTTCCCGAGCGAAGACTCGGGACTCAGGGTGACATTAAACGTTTTTATTTTCTGTCCTTTTAGATTGTATATCTCTATTCGTGTATTTTCGTGTAAATTCGTGGTTTCAAAGGAGATCGTTGTGGATGGATTGAAAGGATTAGGATAGTTTTGTAAACTATAGTCAGGTTTTATTAAATGGTTATTTTCAGCAGAGGCATATGGTTCACCATTCAGGTTTTCATACGCTCCAATATCCGGGTTTGATCCAGCCGGAGCAGGACGTATTGTCCCTTCAATATCAAATTCAGGTGCATAATACCAGGTTCCATTAATTTCAATCTCTTCTATTCCGGCACCTACACAATGGCTAAATCCTGTAATATTGTAATTGCCATAACTCTGACCCACAAAACGAGGTATGACATCAATATTACCTTCTCCTTCCCAACCTCCCTGGACATCACAATATAACACTTCTACATTGGTTTCTGGATAAATCTTTATTTCTTCATCTGCATTTTCCCAAATAATGTTATTTATGAGAACAGCATTACATTGTGATCCGAAACCTATTCCAAGACTATCAATAACATTATTTGCAAAAGTATTATTTATCAATTCATGATTTCCTGTTAAGTAACCAAAATCTGAGTGAAAGTATTCAGCAACATTTTCTATAACTAAATTGTTCTTGATTAAACCACCAGCATTTTCTGCATGAAAGCATATTGCTCCACCTCGTTGAGAAGAATTTGCAGAAATCCGATTATTTATAATTTCAACAACCCCTGATGTCTCAATGTGAACTCCACCTCCATAAACATCCGAATGATTTCCTGAAATTAAATTATTCCTAATTTGTATTTCTCCACCATAAGAAATAATTCCACCACCGGCTACAGTAACTGTATTGTTTTGGATTATATTATTATTAATAATTGGAGAGCCAACAACATAAATTCCTCCTCCTCTCGTAGCTGAATTATTCTGTATAATACATTCTTCTACTAACGGAGAACCATTAATATTAATTCCACCTCCACCATAATTTGCTATACCATTTTGAATTGTGAATCCTCTAATTTCTGAATCATCTGATTCTTGGATAATTACAACTGAATCATCTGAAAAACCATCAATAATACAGTTTTCAGCACCATTAATAGATTGCAGAATAATATCTTTTCCGTTAATGGTTAGATTTTCCGGATATATACCATCATCCACAAAGACAGTAAAACCGTCACTTGCTGCATCAATACCTTGTTGTATTGTTGAAAAATCTTGAGGGATATATATTACTTCACCTTGTTCGTATTGTCGTAACAGAGATGGATCTCCCTGGATTATCATTCCATAGAACCAAGAACGTTGCCACCGCCAGTCGTTTCCAACATCTACACTTACTTCCCACCATAGCCGCAATGCTTCACCTATCGTTGTACCTACTCCGAATGGTTCATAAAAATCTTCGAACCAAAGCATACTTCCGGTTTTGGTTGAACCCAAAGTTACCAATCCGTGATCACTTCCATAAATATACATTGCACCCATATTATTCGCAGTTGTAAATCTTGAATTAGAACAAGCAAAAAGATTATAGTAATGTGCTGTAGGATTTACACTTGGGATCTCATAATTATTAACTAATGCATAACTATTGCCGTTATTATAATAAAAATAATGTGCATTCGGTCCGGAATGAACATGAACCTGAATAAACTCATAATCAGCAATTAAACGATTATCTCTATAATCACCGGCATTAGTTGCTTCAATATTATTCACCAATACCACAGAAGGATATGCAAGCTGCATTGCCTGCTGATATTCCTGTCCCCAATAACTCCAGTCATCATCAATATATGCTAATGAAGTTTCGTAACTGGTAACGATCCCTGTTCTGAAAAGATGATTTTTCTGGAAATAGTCATTTATTAATTCTGATTCACTATCAGGAAGCATATTCATATTATCTGCAACTATCCTGCCAATACCGATCTCCGGATGTTTATCTCCTTCATGGTAATCATAGATATTGTTTGCATCTGTATCTTCCCAAATACCATCAATATCTGCGAAGTAGAGATCGCAGGGGAATTCTACCCATGCTTCACCTTCATCCTGAATTCCATTATTATTCCAGTCTTCAAAAAGCTCAAACCAGGCAACAGGAAGATCTCCAATTAGAACAACATTTGTAACGTTTTCTGTCTGAACATAAGTGATTATCTGTTCTCTTAAATCTTCATGAGAAGTCCCATTATATTCCAAAACAAAAGAATCAAAGTTATCATTCGTCAAATCTTCCTGATATATCTGAATTGACTGTTCAATATCTTCATAAAGATTATTATTAACAACAATTAAGAATCCCTCGTCTCGTTGGTTGGAAAACACTCTGCTTACTTCACGAAACTGTGTTAGCTGTTGTGGATGACTAGAAAACCAATCCTGATATGTATCATATTCTGCGTTTGGGTCAAGATCCCGTGTTACAGGGACATCTTTGTAGCGAGCGAACAAACTACAGCTAATAATAATAAGAATGAGTAATATTAATTTTTTCAATTAAATCCCTTATAACATTTTTTATTTTAATAATAAACACTTATTCTTTGCAACAGGTTTTTCGTCTACCTTTAATTGATAGAAATATATTCCTGAAGAGACCTGTTGACCGCTTTCATCGGTTCCATTCCATGTAATTGAATTCGATTCTCCTTCGACGCCGCTCAGGATGACATCGAATTCCCTCACTTTTTGACCCTTCAAATTGTATATTTCAATTCGTGCATTTTCGTGTGAATTCGTGGTTTCAAAAAATATTGTTGTATTAGGGTTAAAAGGATTGGGATAATTTTGCAATGTGCTGCTTGCAATTGGCAGTTCGTCATCGCTGCTTGAGTTATTTATAATTGTATCTTCTACGAATTCAAAGTTGTTATCGCTAAAACGAAATGTAGCTTCTTCCCATCCATAAGAACCTGTTGTACTCTCGAAGATAACTTCATCTGAATAATCAAAATTCAAAGGATTAAGCAAGAATGCTTCTCCGTCAACGATTATTTCTGCTGTTATTGGGAAATGCCCGTTCTCATCATAATATGTACACGTGAACAAACCACCATTTGTTCCTTCCAATTCACTTATTTCAGGTAATATATTTATGATAGGTTCGATCTCATATTGATCAATGAATTGAAGCGATATCTTTGCCAGATCTGTCATCAGAAATTCTGTAGGCAGTGTATATTTAGCTGTTATCATTTCTACTCCGATAGAATTTGTGATATTTGGCCATTCACCAAAATTTTCATCGCCAGTTAATGTCTCTATATCACAAGCTATCTGCAATTGCCCATCTACAACTTCCGCTTCAATACTACCAATTAATTCAAATGTTTCTAAACTGAATTCAGTACCACTTATTCTATACAAACCCGGACTCATAAGCATTGGTATATCACAATATATCATGGCATAAACAACTGAGTCGATTAACACTGTTTCCGGATTGAGGATAGTGGTAACATAAAAATAATATGTTATTGGGAACAAACCACCAACATCTAATGGGAACTCTCCGGATTCATTAGTAATTCCGGCATAAAATCGTGTATCAGAATAGCCGAAATAATTTCCTGTAATATCAAGATTTGGAGAGTCTGGATCGAGATTATCGCCAATAGGATCAGCAGCAATAAACCCAAGTTCATCCTCTGATGGGAACAGATCATTTTGCTGGTATGCCGGCATCATGCCAACTATGGTATCAGTTTCTGTTCTAAACCTGCAAAATTGCGTTTCAGCAGGAAGAGCAGGGATGATAGCTTCAAAAGTTAATCCGCTTAGATTAATCATTTCTATGTTTTCCCAACCAAATGACGTTGAATAAAACATTTCTGTTTCCAATCCGGGAAGATCGATTGTTTCACAACGAATATGAATTTCATCATTCTGAGTGTAAGAACTGTTTCTTATGTTATTCCAAAAAGAGATTTCAGGAATTTGTGCCTGCAATAAATAAACAAAAAGCAACATTGAAATCAATATATATTTTTTCATAAATATTTCTCCTAATGAATTTTTGGTAATCTCCAGATTGATTTAATTTTCGTCAAGTTACATTTTTCCGCGAAGTCTTGACAAAAAAGGTGAATTAAAATTTTCTTAGATTAGTAATAAGCAGGAGAAAATATGGATAAAATAAATAATAATCGTAATTTCATGAAGTCAAATTATAAAGAGATGGAGAATATTGTATCAGACCAGATGAAAAATCTTCCTCAACCTCCCTTGGAAAAAGAATTTGATGATAACTGTGAAATTATCAATCTTATACCAATTGAAGAAATAAAAATTGAAAAAGATAATTTAATTCAAAATATTCAAAATAGGAAAAGTCACCGGCAGTATAAAGATATACCCTTAACATTAGAAGAACTCTCATTTTTGCTTTGGGCATCACAAGGCGTGAAAAGTGTTTATGAGCGAAACAACAAATCTTATGCGACTTTACGCACAGTTCCATCAGCCGGTTCACGTCATCCATTTGAAACTTATCTTCTTATAAATAATGTTACCGGATTAGAAAAGGGATTATATCGTTATCTTGCAATTGAGCATAAGTTAATATTTATTCGTAAATTAGAAAATCAAAGCGAAAGGATCATCGAGGCAACTCTGGGGCAGAAATTTACAGGGATGGCTGCTGTAGTATTTATTTGGAGTTGTGTGACATACCGTGGTGAATGGCGTTATAATATTGCTGCTCATAAGGCTATGCTCTTAGATGCTGGTCACATCTGTCAAAATCTCTACCTTGCTTGTGAAGGAATAAAAGCAGGAACATGTGCAATTGCAGCTTACGATCAGGAAAAAGTTGATAAAATAATTAATGTTGATGGTGAAAATGAATTTTCGGTTTACCTCTCACCAGTAGGAAAATATTAGAAGGATCATTAAATTTATGAAAGTTGATAAAGATAACATTTTTACAGTTTCAGAAGTAAACCGTCATATCCGTAATGTGATAGAAAACAATATTCCAAATCTATTTGTGGAAGGCGAAATTGCTAATTTCACTCATCACCGTTCAGGGCATATCTATTTCTCTTTGAAAGATGAAAAAAGTACTTTGCGGTGTGTTTTCTTCAAAGCAGCAAATCTTTCACTAAAGTTTCAGCCTAAAGTTGGAGATAAGGTTATTTGTTTAGGAAAAATATCTGTTTATGAAAAAGGTGGAAATTATCAACTGAATGTGAGCAGAATGCTGCCTTCCGGAATTGGTGAATTACAACTTAAATTTGATGAGCTGAAACTCAAATTATCCGAAGAAGGTTTATTTGATGGTTCATATAAAAAGACAATCCCAGAATTTCCTGAATCTGTGGGAATAATTACTTCTTCTACAGGAGCTGCAGTTGAAGATATCCGTAATGTAATTTCACGTCGTTATCCAACCAAGATATATCTTTATCCCTCAACCGTACAAGGTGATAATGCTGTCAAAGAAATTATTGCAGGGATAGATTATTTCAATACTGAATTCCCCGTTGATGTGCTGATAGTTGGGCGTGGCGGGGGTTCACAAGAAGACCTCTTCTGCTTTAATGACGAAGATCTTGCTAGAAAAATATTTGCTTGCAAGATTCCCATTATCTCTGCTGTAGGTCATGAAATAGATTTCACAATATCTGATTTTGTAGCAGACCTCCGAGCCCCTACTCCATCTGCCGCTGCTGAACTTGCCGTACCGGATAGAAGAGAACTTGCAGATAGAATTAAAAATTTATTCAGTAGCCTGCGCCATACTACACAGCATTATTTTACTTCCAAAAAACTTGAAATACAGGAACTGCAAAATGCTCTGGATCGGCAACACCCAAAGAATATACTAAAAAACCTCTACGCAAGATTAGAAAAAACCATAATGAAATTAAATAATACAACTTATAACATATTACAAACAAAAAGAAGTAAATTAGAAATCCTATTTAATGAGTTAAGAGAGCTATCTCCACATGAAGCATTAAAGCGTGGTTATAGTCTAATTAGAAAAGAGAGAAAAATATTGAATTCCATTGAGGATATTAATATTTCCGATAAATTGCAATTGATCTTATCAGACGGGAAATGTACTGCTGAAATTATTGAAAAGCAAAAAAATATCACAATAACCAAAAAGAAGTTGAAATGAAAAAAATAATTATTGCAGCAATTTTAATATTAAGCATTTCTTTGAATGCAAGAATCCGTGCAATGTGGGTTCCCATTTGGGAAATAACTACACCGGAAAAGGCTGATAATGTAATTGATGATCTGAATAATAATAATATTAATCAACTTATGGTTCAGGTTCGGTATCGTGGAGATGCTGCATACGCACCAAATAAATTATCCAATTTCTATGAAAATAAAGAAAAAAAATATCACGCAATTGAAGATTCTCTTTTCGATCCACTGGAATATATTATAACTAAAAATAGAAATCCTAAATTAGAGATCCACGCCTGGATCACAACTTTTGTAATAACAGGACATGACCTTAAAAAACTGCATTCTGAGCATATTTATTTCACAAAACCGGAGTGGGTTACCTGCGATTTTTCTCAAGAGAAAATGAATTATGAAACTTATATGGGAGCGTATCTTGATCCTGGAATTCCACAGGTTCAAGAATATACAAAGAATATTATCCTCGATCTTGTATCAAATTATAAAATTGATGGAATTCATCTGGACTACATCCGTTATCCTGACTCACATTATGGATTTGCAGAATTGGCTCTGAAAGCCTACAAAAAAGATGTGAAATTTCAGGATGCTGATACATGGAGACAATGGAAAGAAGATCAGATCACAAATTTTATTAAAGATATCTATTCCAATGTAAAAAGGATATCTCCTGAAACTCAAGTTACAGCTGCTGTAATTTCCAATCTTAACGAAGCGGAAAGATATTCTCAAAACTGGATTAAATGGCTGCAGGAAGGATATTTGGACAAAGCATATTTAATGGAGTATTCAACATCAACTTCCACAATCGAAAAACATCTCAATTTTCTTTCCAATTATGATCTGAATGAAAAAATAGTGGTGGGTTTGCGCTGCTGGAGTACAGCTTATAAATATCCTGCTTATAAGATTAATGAGAAAATGAAGCTGGTGCATAAAAAACATTATAGTGGTTTTGCTCTGTTTAGTTATACTGGTATTATAGAATCGGAATATTTTAAGGATTTAAAGATAAAATAATGTAACTCGACTCGAGTTTGGAAAACCCGAGTCGAGTTAGCAAACAAAAGTTAAAGCTTGGCTCTAACTCGACTCGAGTGGGAACAACCCGAGTCGGGTTAGAAGAACTGAAGAGGAAATATGCGCGTTTCAAAGGATAATTTTGTAAAAGATACTTATTTGTACATTTACAATCATTCTATTGATGATCTACTGCTTTTCCGTGATAATTCAGATTACATAAATTGCTTACAACGGTTTGAAAAAAAGATTTTAATATATCCTGCTTCTGTTTTTTCATATTGCCTAATGCCAAATCATTTCCATTTCTATATCAGACAAGATAGTGAAAAACCAATATATCGAATTTTTAATGATGTATTTGCAGGATATGTTCAGTATTACAATAACAAATACGATAGGAAAGGTGTTTTATTCCAGAATTCTTTGCAACACAAAATAATTAATGATAATTATTATGCTTTAAAATTGAGCTTGTATATTCACTATAATCCTGTAAAAGCAGGAATAGTAAAAAATCCAGAAGAATGGAAATATTCTAATTATTCAGATGCAATTATGAAAAGAAATGGGACTCTATTTAATAATGATATTCTGCATTATTCTGATATATTACCAAAAGAATACAAAGAGTTAATGAATAATTATCATAAATCAGAAATTGAAAAAGAGATAAATGAATATATTTTCTAATATTCTAACTCGACTCGAGTTGGAACAACCCGAGTCGGGTTAAACGTGGGAAACAACCCGAGTCGGGTTAAACGTGGGAAACAACCCGAGTCGGGTTAGACGTGTTTTGAAAGGAGACCTTATGCGTGTTGATA
>JAOZPK010000006.1 GCA_029932755.1 Candidatus Cloacimonadota bacterium
TTTCCTCAGAGAGACAATTTCACTCCGTCTTTCTGAGAAACTCTACTTGTCTTTCCCTCGAAGAATCTGGAGTGTTTAGACTCTTCGTCGTATGCCCCTGTAAGATTTCCTCAGAGAGACATCGGTTTTTCATTTATCAAATCCAAATACAAATCACGCCATTTTGGATTTACTATTTCTATTAATGCTATCTTCTTCTTTCTCAATTTTCCCTTAATTTGTTTTTCTCGGGATATTGCACTATAAATATCTTCACCTTCTTCATAGTAAACGAGTTTCGTGACATTATATCTTTGGGTAAAACCTTCAACTACATGGTTTTTATGCTCCCAAACTCTTTTAAGAAGATCTGAAGTAACTCCTGTATACAAAATTTTGTTATTTACATCACTTAAAATATACACATAAGAATACTTCATAATTTAAACCTAAATAATTTCACTCCGTCTTTCTGAGAGACTCTACTTGTCTTTCTCCCGAAGAATCTGGAGTGTTTAGACTCTTCGTCGAATGCCTCTGCAAGATTTCCTCAGAGAGACAACTATTTCAAATATCTGTCGCGTTCACTGTATATACAGCCGCAATACTGCTGACGATACATCTCATAATCTTTGGAGATCTGTATTCCTTCTTTCCAGTATTCCCTGAAATCACGGTAATAAAATTTAACGCCGTATTCTTTAGCAAGTGATTCTCCAATTTCTTTTATCAGTTTGTGCTCTTGGAATTTGCTATAGAGCAGGGTTGTAGTAAAAGCATCAAAATTACCTTTTTTAGCAATTATAGCAGCATATTTCAAGCGTTCATAATAACAACTTCTGCAACGTTCCTGTTCACGGAAGGCAGCTTTTCGCAGGAATTTTTCCAACTCATACTCATCTTTTATGATCAGCGGAAATTTTTCTTTTTCTGCAAATTCCTGCAAACTTTCCAATCGTTTCTTGTATTCTGTATATGGATGTATATTGTGATTATACCAGAATCCATGTATTTCATGGCCTTCTTCTTTTAAATGAAAATAGGGCGCCGCAAAACACGGCGCACAACATATATGAACAAGTAATTTCATTTTTCTTTACTTTTAAAATTCCTTTAACAGGTTCGAGGCGATCACACTGCGCTGAACCTGATTTGTTCCTTCATAGATCTGAGTAATTTTTGCATCACGCATCATTTTTTCTACCGGATATTCTTTCATATATCCATATCCACCCAATATCTGAACTGCGTCGGTGGTAACTTTCATAGCCATATCTGAAGCAAAAACTTTACACATGGCAGATTCTTTGGCATATTTTTTTGCACCTGAGTCGATAAGTCTTGCAGTTGCCATAACAAGTGCCCGGGCAGCTTCGATCTGAGTTGCCATTTCTGCCAGCATAAATTGAACACCTTGGAAAGCTGCGATCGGTTTCCCAAACTGAATACGCTGTTTAGCATATTTTGCAGCTTCTTCATAAGCACCTTGAGCAATACCCACAGCTTGAGCTGCAACCATCGGACGTGATTTATCAAGTGTTCTCATAGCGATCATGAAACCTGTTCCTTCACGACCTACAAGATTTTCTACCGGTACCCGGCAATTATCAAAGATCAACTCTCTGGTCATCGAACCACGAATACCCATTTTATCTTCTTGCTTGCCAAATGAAAAACCTTCAGTTCCTTTTTCTACAATGAGACAGGAAGCTCCACGCGCCCCTTTGGATTTATTAGTAAGAACAAAAACCGTATAAATATCAGCTTCTCCACCATTTGTGATCCACTGTTTTGTACCATTAAGAATATAATGATCACCATCTCTGGCTGCAGTAGTTTCCATGCCGCCGGCATCAGATCCGGCATTTGCTTCTGTTAAGGCAAAAGCTGCCAGCTTTTCTCCATTGGCTATCAGTGGTAACCACTTTTGTTTCTGCTCTTCACTTCCGGAGATAAGGATCGGATACATTCCCAGACCAGATCCACCCAGTGAAAGACCGATTCCGCCGCAAACACGGCTGAATTCTTCTGTGATTATCGCAATATCTACAACTTTACCGCTGATACCGTCATACTCTTCCGGAACCAGTACAGCAAACATATCTGTTTGTTTAAATACTTCTACGATCTCCCAGGGGAATTCGTGTCCTTCATCATATTTTGCTCTTACAGGTTTGATCTTTTCCTCGGCAATTTTACGAGCTATCTCTTTTATCTCTAATTGTTCTTCGGTCAGGAAATAATCCATTCTCCCTCCATTATTAAAATTTATCACTTTTTTTATTTAATATTTCAGTCAAGCAAAACTACTAACAGCTTGATAACACAACTTTTAAATGAGCTTGGCTAATTTTTAATAACAGTCCTATTAAGTCAAATTATTATTAGCCATCCACTTACTTATTAATATCTTGACTAATTGATATTGTTCATTGGATTTGAGTATGAAACTAAAAAAAGGAGTAGGAATATTATGAAAAAATTAATACTTTTAATGTTGGTAGTATTACTTTCATATCAGATGATCAGGGCTCAAGAAACTTTAGAACAGATTGCAAAAGATATCATCAATGCTTATAAAATTTCAGATGTGGATTTATTAAAGAAACATGCCAGCGGCATTTTGCTGCCTGCTATTAATGAACATTTCTTCGAAGATAAACAGGCAAAAGAACTTGCGGTTATGACCAATGATTGGGATGGAACGATCAAAGAGATTCGCTACTCTTCAGAAAATATTATGAATAAAACCATTATCAGTGCAATGATATATTTTAAAATGTGCGCTGATAAAGAACAAATATGTGTTGTTATGCTTAGCAGTCTTGATGAATCTGAATGGAAGGCTTTGGGCATGGGAATTACTACTATAGATAAAGCAGAATATGAGAAGAATTCTCTATCTCTACAAAGTGTAAAAACAGTTATCACGCCAGTTGATCACAAGGGATATACAATTGAAATGGCTTCGGGTGAGATAATTAAAAATCCCTCAACAGCCAAGCTGCAAGAACTTCTGACTACTCTCGATGATGATAATTTCTTTATCACCCTTTCTGATAATGATGGATTTCTGCAGGCAGCATATTCAGAAGATGGATTCTCGGTGGAATATCGCGGAATGAACGGTTATTTCGGTGCAACTAAACTTCTTTCGCAAGAAGAAACATCCGGGTTATTTGTAAAATATATTGATAAAGTTAACAATTGGCAAGACTCAGTCAGCTGGGAAAGCCTGGAATAAAATTTTAGTTAGATCGATAAAAGTGTCTATCTGATGGGAGTTTTTTACATTAAGTTGTAGGGATCTATATCGATAACCTGTTTTATTGTACTACCCAATTTTAAATTATCTTTTAAAAAGCTTACTGCTGATGAGATCACCTTTACACTATCAGCTTTTAATATGAGATGGTAACGAAAACTATTCTGCATTCTGGCAATCGGAGCATCGATCGGACCCAGGATACTTAACTGATCTGCTGTAAAAAGATCTTTAAGTTTCACTATTACTTTGTTATTCTTAGCTATTTGCTCTTTTAAATATAGTTCATTTTTGTGGGAAAAGAGAAACCTGGCCAACCTAAATTCAGGTGGATATTTCAGATGTTTTCTCATATTCAATTCTTTTTCGGCAAATGATTCAAAGTGCTGTTTCATAGCAGTTGTAATGGAATAGTGTTCAGGATTGTAGGTTTGGATGATCACTTCACCCGATTTTTCACCCCTTCCCGATCTTCCTGCCACCTGGGTTAATAGTTGAAAAGTTCGCTCAGCAGCTCTGAAATCGGGTACATTAAGTCCAATATCCGCTGAGATCACGCCAACTAAAGTTACATTTTCAAAATCGAGTCCCTTAGCTATCATTTGCGTTCCCAATAAGATATCTACAGTTCCTTCACGCATTCTTGTAAACATCGAATCGTAGCTGTCTTTACGCCCGGCACTATCGGAATCCATTCTTAAGATCCTGGCATTTGGAAAGAGAATATTCAGCTGCTTCTCGATCTGCTGGGTACCCGATGCTCCAAAGGAGAACATATAACTTCCGCACTCCAGGCATTTTCTTGGCATATGTGTTTTATGGCCACAGTAATGACAGATCAACTCAGAAGAGGCACTATGATATTTCAGGGAGATATCACAATGTGGACATTCAAATAATTTTCCGCAGGAGATACACTGCACAAAAGAGGAATGTCCTCTTCTATTCTGCAGTAAAATTATCTGCTGACCAAGGCTTAGTTTCTCTTCTATTTTTCTCTTTAATTTTACCGATAGAAGCAAATGCGGATCTTTCTCTTTTTTCATATCGATTATATCAACGGTAGGAAGTTCATAGGAAAGAGGACGGTGTGATAATAATAACTGCGTAAATTTTCCTGTTTTCACATTATTCCAACTCTCCAGAGAAGGAGTTGCACTGCCCAAGATAACAACGGCATTGTTCATTTTAGCTCTGAGGATCGAAAGATCCCGTCCATTATAACGCGGAGTATTTTCCTGTTTATAGGTTGTTTCGTGCTCTTCATCAACGATAACTACACCCAGATTATTTAGCGGAGCAAAAATTGCACTACGCGCCCCGATCACGATCTTACTTCTACCCGACTTTATTTTATTCCACTGTTCCCATCTTTGCCGGTCATTCAAGTGGCTGTGCAGAATGGCAATATCTTCTCCAAAAGCGTTGAAGAACCTGTCAACCATCTGAGGTGTAAGAGCAATTTCAGGAACCAGCATCAGGGCGGTCTTCCCATTTTTCAATGCACTCTTTATTACTTCAATATAAACTTCTGTTTTGCCGCTGCCGGTAATACCAAAGAGCAAGAACGGATGAAATTTCTCTGAATGTATATATGTTTTTATGATAGAAATGGCTTTCTGCTGTTCAGCTGTTAGCTCTATTTTTTTTAATATACGCTTCTGTGGAAAAGTAAAATATTGTTTTCTGACTTCCCGAGATTCGATTGATAAAAGGCTTTTCTTTCTGAGTGCTTTTACTATTGAATAGCTGTATTTTTGCGCGATCTTAGCAAGAGGAAAATTATCGGAGATATTCTTCATATATTCATATGCTTCTGTTTGTTTTGCTGTGAGCGAAGGCAGAGGATCAACCTGCTGTAATTTAACAAAATTGACGATCTTTGGCTTGATCTTCTCATCAAATACTCGATTGATTTCAATAATACCACTATTTTCCAACTCTTCCAGCAAAGTGTTGAATTCAGAAGTTTTTATTCCTATTTTTTCTTTCAATTTTGGGATATCAAGCCAGTCTCTATAAGATTCATTATTGAGCTCTTTTACTATCTTCTTCGACATCTCATTATTATAATCCAATTTAGAATTATCAGCCAATCTAACTTTTCTTTGCAATTGGATATTGAAAGCCGAGGGAAGCATTGCAGAGAGTGATTGTCCCAAACTGCACCTATAATACTTACTGATCCACAAAGCCAGTTCTAATAATTCAGAAGATATTTTTGGAATATCATCAACGATCTCAAGGATATCTTTATATTTGATATCTTTATCAATATCCTGTGTCTCCTGCCAAATAATACCGGTATGAAACGTGTTATTAAAAGATACCAATACCCTGCAGCCAGGTACAATATTTTCCTTATTCTTATAAACATAGAGCTTTGTAACATTAATAGGAAGTGCAATTTGATAATATTTCATAGTTAAAAAAATAGCCCTCCTGCAAGAGAAGGGCCATCTAATATTTGTATATTACTTCATGAATTTCATTCTGAAGCTGTAACCGATCGGATCTTTCACCGGTATTTTCCAGTTTAAGATGATCTCACGACATTTTGATAAAAATGATTCAGTAAAATAACTGCCTTTGGTTGTTTCAATATCCACAGCTTCAACTTTACCGCTTTTACTGATAATGATCGAGAACTCTAAAGTTCCATACATATCCATCATCATAGTTTCTACACCGAATAATTTAGATATCTGTGGTTTATAGGTGGCAACCACCCTGTCTATATCAGCAACGATCGATTTTGTTTGAGGAGATATTGTCTGTTTAACTTTTATCGATCCTTCTGAAACCATTTTAATTCCGGCAAAGCGTTTTTTCACAGCAGTAAATTGAGCTTTACTTTCAACTTTGGTAATGTTATAGCTTCCAACATCTCCACCCAGACCGGCCATATCAACTTCTTCAAAACCGCCTGTTCCACCTAAGTCGAGACCTGATAGATCACCTAATCCGCCCAGACCGTCACCAGATCCTTCCAGATCAAATCCGCCGGAACCGGCAACATCAAGATCAGTGGATCCACGTCTGGCTTTAGGTCCTGTTCCGGATCCCGGACCACCTGAACCTGCGGCAACAATTTCACTAACTTCTGTAACCTCTAAAAGTTCATTACTAAAATCACCTGTTCCTGTTCCGCCTGCAATACCACCTCCAACATCGAGGGCAAGTCCAAATTCCTGTTCAAATTGAGCTGAAGTCATGGCTTGAGCATATTCTACCTGCTCCGTAACTTCTTCTTCCATCTCTTCTCTCGATTTTCCAACTTGTACATCTCCTGTACCTTCGGTCTCAACAGTTTCTTCAACTACCGGTTGAATTAGAGTAGCAAAATCTTCAATACGCTGCATACGTTCTGCAAAATCTACCTGTACAGGCGGGACATAGGTAGTTTCCGCAATATAGAGACCTATCCAGGCAGTAATAAGACCAAGGACAACAAGTATCCGCGTGAATTTTTGCTGAGGAGTAGCGGGTGGAAATTTAGCAAATTGTTTGGCAATGCTGATCTCTTGTAGGGAGGGAGTATATGTATATGGTTTATTAAAACTATATTCAATTTCCCAACTACCTCCAAAGCTGATAGAACCTACAGTAGAAGGATCAAGAGTTAGAGTTTTCCCCTTGATAAGATTAGCTCTTCTTAGATCATCCAACCCCAATTCCTGATTATCTTTTTTTACAGTTACCTTCATATTATCGCGCAAATTCAGTTTAAAAGATGAACCCTGTTTAGAGATCAATTTGTATCTTTTTGGAAAGGCCTTATCAAGGATCTGCCAGAAAAGATCTCTGTCGTTTCCTATAAAGAATTTGTTTGTAAAATCCCTTTTGTGTCTGGCAATATCCAAAATTTTATCTTGATATTTTAATTTTAAATTCAATACTTTATCAACCATAGGCACCCCTTATAATCCCAGAATTTCATCTTTGTTATCTGTATGAATTGCAGAGAAATAGATGTTTGCGAACGAAGCCTGGGCACTGAACTTTATAAACTCCGTTATATACCTACAGGGTAATTCTTTATCCGCCTGGATCAGCAAGCAGGGCTTACTGCTGGTCGAAGTTATCGATCTTGCTTCCATTTGCAGAAGTCTGAGTAGAGAATTCCTGATCTCCGGTTTATTCAAGAAGTCTTGCAGAGATCCAACTTCTATACTTTCTGCACCATAAAGTATTTTGTCGGGATAAATTTTAAGGTATACTGCCTTTCCACTTTCTATCAGTTTATTTATTGTAACTGTAGTTGGCAGGATCATCCCTTCCGGAGCATTTTTCTGGGCAGCATCCATAGAGATATTCTTTATCATAAAGACAAGTAAGATCGTTAGAATATCGATCAGGGAAGTAATGTTAAGGTCTTTAGTTTTGTTACCCCTTTTTCTGCTTTGGAATTTACCTCCACCAGAACGATTAACCTTAACTGATAATGAATTCATAATCTGCTCCTATTTAGCTTTATAATATTTCGTTGATGATGTCAGATACTTGATGTTAGGAAAATTATTGCTTTTACAAATATCAATAGATCTCAGCAACGTATCAAATTTTACAGTCGGATCGGGAAGAAGGTCAATTGTGCCCTGATTTTCGTTATTCTCTTTTAAGCGGGCAATATTTCGATCCAGAGTAAAATAATCGTATGTACCGACAGATAATTGAGGGATAGTTATAATATCTTCAATTCCCTCTACCATGATCTCAAACCGATCCGGTAAGAGGGCAAGAGTAATTATTTTAGGTAACTCCTCTAATTCCTCTGTTGCTTCATCACCTCCTCCGCCTCCAGCGGCTTCGGTAGGAAGAGTGATCTCAATCATTGCCAGATGAACTGTTACCATTATAGTCATCAACATTGGAATAATAACTATAAACAGATTCATTATCGGAATCAGATTAGGTTCTCTAGGTTCATTTTGAGAACGTGATCTGTTCTTGGATGGACCGTAAGCCATAGGACTAATCCTTCATTGAATAAGTAATTTGGTTAATCGCTTTTACACTAAACTCATCAATATCGTTGATAATCTTATCTGCTCTGGACTGAAGACCACCTTTAATAATCATAGTCGGAATTGCAACAATAAGTCCGTATGCTGTGGTTCCCATAGCCATTGATATACCTTCTGTTAGAAGTCTGCTCTTATCAGCTTCCGGTGCATTAGCCAGTGAATCAAAAGCAGCAACCAAACCGAAGATAGTTCCAAGAAGTCCTATAAGAGTTGAAATTTGAGCAATGATATCGAACCAGAAAAGACCACCTTCAACATGAGGGATAGCCTGAAGACCAGCTTCATCGAAAGAGTTTTGCAAATGCTGTTTCAGTTGGACTCCTTTCTTACCGGATTTAATACCGTCATTATAACCAAGAAGTCCATTCCAGAAGATGAACCCAAGCGTAGTTTTCTTGAATTGAGCACAAATACGTATTGCTTCTTCTATCTGGTTATTTTTGATATAACCCTTTAACTTAAGATAAAATTGTTGTGTGTTCAATTTCTCTTTGATAGATAACTGCCAGTATTTGATAATCGCCAAGATTAACGTAATGACCAGCAAAAATGAAATGATGTACATAAAAACACCACCATTAATAAACATATCTACAACATTCACCGCAGCTGAAAGACTACTTACACTAAAAAGTAAAACAACAAGCAAGAAAACTTTTAAAATATTGTTTTTCATTCCCTACCTCCCCTAATATAACAACTTATTTGATTTTTTAAATTTATCAATTACATTTAATTTCATATCGGTCTCCAGATCTGTCTCTTTACGCGGCATGATAGAAGAATTATCTGGTTTCCTGATCTCAATTTTGGTTTCTTCATCTAATTTACTTTTTACTGTTTTAACATTAAACTTCTTTGATCTCACAGGTGTCTGACCAAATAGTGAGACAGAGAGGAGTAAAATAATTAATAACAGGACAATAATTTTTTTCATCTTTTCCCTCTATTTTAGAATTAATCTTTATTTAGAAACAAATAAACTATCCTTTCTTTTACTCTGTCAACTTCTTTTTCGCACGGTAATTCATTTCAAAGATAAGACCTTTGTATTCTTTACCGCCATTTACTTCAATTTCAATGGTATTCATCCCGGGTATCAACTCTTCAACAGAATACTCAAATGGCTGGATTTTTTTCAAACGATCATCAACTACAATACCTTTGTCCTCAACTATCAACTGATCATTTATCCAGATCGTAACTGTATTTTGACCAATACACTTCAAGCTGGCATTGATAACCTCTCCCGATATTTCAAACTCTTTTTTGAAGACTACTGTTTCAACATTATGTGAATCTATCACGGGATACCATATATCTACAGCTTCACTGCTTTCCATCCCATACATCTGAGCTTTGAAGAATTTAAAGTTAGAATGATTTGCCGGGATCCACTCATCTACATGAGTATCTTCAGCAGTAGAATCACTTACTGTGGTTTCTGGGTTATTTAGTGTATCCGGAACACTTACCTCTATTCCTTCTGAAATTTCTTTTTTGGTCATCCAGCTGAAGTCTGAGACAAGAATAAGCTGTTCTGTAGTTTTGTGATAGGCAAATTTCTCTTCATCGAACTGCAGAGAAAGTGCAGCGGCAAATGTTACAGCGTTTTCCTTTGTAGCGCCAGATGGAATTTTAAAGATAATATTGTTCTTCCCGCTAGTAATATGCATTGAAGTAGATACATTATATTGAGGTAGTAATTCATCCCCTACATGGGTAAGTTCTTTTCTCATTTCTGCTTCTTTCTCAACCAATACATTATTTATATATATTTCCAAAGGTTGATTGAACGCATAAGTAATATTAAGTAATTCCGGTTTGATTTCAGCTTCAATATCTTTCTTGATAAAGGTTGCGAATGTATCACTAACAATTATAGCATAGGCAGAATCAAAAACAACCTGTTCTGAAGCAATAGTTACATTTTTCCATATCCCATAATTATATTGTACCGAAGCAAGATCGGTGATCGGTTTTCTATTACTCTTCCAACCATAAGTTGTGTAATAATATTCATGGATCTTTGGTTTTTCAATTCCGAGATCAACCAGACGATCATATGTTTTTTCAACCCATTCATCTGTATAATCCTTTCCTGTAGAGAAAGTTGTCAGAATAGTTTTATACAATTGTACAGCCTTTTTCAGGAAGTTCAATTTGATCTGATTTCCATTGTTCATAATAGTATTTTTATACTGTTCCTGCTGAACAGGATTGGCAGTCATCTGATCACTATTCAATTGATTTGAAATATCAAGGTAGTGCTGAATCTGTATGATTACAACTTCAGCAGCATAATCATAGGTTTGGGCAGCTACATATAGTGCCTCTGTACGATCTTCTATTTTTAGATCGTATTGCTTACCTTCCTGAATTAGTGCTATTATTTTTGCTGTCTCTTCATCCGCCATTTCCATCAGTTTAGGAATTCTTCTTTTACCTTCAACCAGATGTTTTTTCCACTCGGTAAGTTCATTTACCCTGATCAATTCATCTGGAGTTTTTGAAAGATAGCCACGCTGCACTTTAGCAATTTCTTTATGGAATTTATCGCTGAATGTTGCATAATTATTATAGTAGGCAAAGTTATCATAAACAGCTTCTGTAGGAAGAGAGAGACCCTCTGCCAGATAATGTTTATCTAGTTCTTTAAATTCTTTGATCTTCTCGTACATCAATTCATACTGCTCTGCAACAAAGAAAGTATCAACTTCGACAATAACCTTCTTTAATTTTTCAGCAGCAACTTTTACCAGCAGATCGATCGTTGGATCTTTTTTAAAAAGATAAGATGCTAACTCTTCGAATTTTTTATTTTCACCTCGATCATTATATATCTTAGCTACATTTACCAGGAAGTCATTAGCTTTTGGATGTTCCGGATAGAGCTTATCAAATAGTAGACTTAATTCAACTAGTTTGTTCTCGATTTCCAATTCAGCATAGATCCTATAGGCATTAAGGAAAATACTTGCTCTGTTATCTTCCCCTATGTCTAGCTTATCGGCATCATCATGGAGCTGCAGATACATCTGTGCGGCTCTTTCTTTTTCGTTATATTGTTCACCTTCGTAAAATCCAATGATCTGGAGTCGAAGTTTATATGCTTCATTAGATTCTTTGTATTTATTGATAAACTGCTTACGCAGGCTTTCGCTCTGATTCCAATCTTTTAAGGAATCTGTAATCGTCCAAGCACTGATATAAGCAGCAAGAACATCATTTTTACTTTCTTTTTTAGAGGCAATATCAAGGTAGAGATCGATCGCTGTTTGATTTTGTCCTGCTTTCTGATAACTTTCGATAGCATTAACAATAAAGCCGGTACTTTTATCAGGATCAATATTTTCTAACTCTTTTGCCAGTCTCAAATATTCTTGGGCTGCCGTAGCAAAGTCTGCAGAATCGGTAAGAGTAGTAGCCTTAGCCTGCATTGTGGCCAGAATATTATTATTAAAGTTTTCCTTCTCATCTGGGGTTGCATATTTTACAGCTTCACGATAGAATTTTTCGGCATCATCATAATTATTCTTATTTTGGCTTATCTCAGCGAGACGAGAATAGATGATTTTCTTAAGATCGTTTTCAACTTGATATTGAAGCACCATCTCAAAATCTGTAGAAGCTTCTTGGTAATCTTCTTTATTATAATGCAACTCTGCACGCTGATAGATGACCCTGATCAGTTCTTTTTCAGTTTGACTCCCTTTATCTTCGTAATTTTGAAGGAAATCCTGATATTGGTTCATAGCAGCTATAAACATAGAATCTAATCCGGCACGATCCAGTAACAGACCTCTTGTTGTATCAACATAGGCTTGTTGTTCAACTGTACTATCTAAGATAGCATAGATTCTCTCATAATTATAGAACTTAATTTCATGATAGTTATAGATCTTTGGAAAATCGGGATTTTTCTCAATAAAATCGCTGATATTGTCGTTAGTTTCAAAATATAATCTCGGATTCTGTGAGTTTTCCGCTAATTCCTGGCTAAAATCAACAACACTTTTTTTGATCTTATTTGTATACTCTTCGGTACTGAATTCTTCAAATTTAGAATAATTATCAACCAACTCTTTATATTGGAGATAATCCTCTTCTTCTTTAGATTGAGCAAAAATATTATGATATTTTGGTTCCAGGAATTCATAGGCCACTTTGATGATCTCCAGTTGATCTGTAATATCCTCTCCCTTATTTGTCTGGTACCATGTTGAATCAGCTCTAAATTCTGTTGTCAGCCGTTCATACTGATCAATAATAAGCTCTTCAGCAGCAATACCCCGCCTGGTTCGATTAGGATTATTTGTATAGATCGTAATTATGGAATCGACCATAGAAGGAGATTCAATGCTGCCCGGATATAAAGTGATGTATGCATTGTAGAGGTCGGCAGCTTGCATGGGTGCATTATATCTATGCTTTAAGTTAATTGCTTTTAGTAAGATCTCTTTCCCGTAAGCGTCTGAGACAAAAGTATGGAAGATCTCTTTAGCCTTACTGGCTGCTTTAGAATATTGAACAAAATCTGTTCCATCATATTCAATTAGACTAAAAGCAATATTCTCAAGCGCATCAGCTTCAAAGAATGTAGCTTCGATCTGTAAGGAATCCGTATTAATTATCTTCAATATCTCGGTGAAATCATCTATTGCATTGGTAAAATCACCCATTGTAAAATTTGTCCAAGCTCTTTGGAAAAGACCATAATTTTGCAGTTTATCATCTTTTTGCAGGGCTACTTTATCAAAATATTCCACCGATTTTTGAAAGTACTTTTGAGGAGTACGTGCATCCAAAGCCAGTTCAAAGTAAATAATCCCTAATCTATAGAAAGCTTCCGTGTAATATTTTGATTCAGGGAATGTTTCAGTTAGCTCCAGGTGGGAATTGATAACATATTCAAGATTCTCTTCCGTGATACGTAATGAATCCGGCCAATTCATAACCAGTGCAATATTATTTTGTCTGGCTTGATTACGTTTGTCAATTTCAGATTTGAAACCATAAAAGCCGATATTATACAATACTACATCTTTATATAAGAAATTGTTATCCGCAACTAAAACTTTCTGATAGTAATCAGTTGTAATCCGGGGATCAGCTATATTTATTTCAGTGCTCATCTCAGCTAAGTTAAAATATAGAGTTGCCAACCCGGGTGACTCAAGATTATCAGCTACAAATCTGAGAGTACGATCATATACTTCTTTTTTATAATTAACCTTTTCCTGATATTTATCTTTTAATTCACTTTTAAGATTCGGCGAAATCGCTTCATCAGTTTGAGCAACAACCGTAGAAATACTGAAGATGACAATTAAGAATAATATGAAAAATCTATATTTACTGTTCATTTCTTACTCTTTCCTGAAATTCTTTATACTCTTTATCCATGATCTGAGTCTGTTTAAAGAGAATACTGAGTAAACTATATTGATATTGATCATTAGCGCACATGATCTCTTCCATTAAGCCAGATAAAGTATCATCGTAAATAAATTGCAGTCCTTCAAATTCTGCAATCATGATCTCTTTTTGATTACTCAATCTTTGAGCTATCATTTTATTGAAATTTTTGATCACATCCTTTTTCAAGGCCATAAGTTCTTTTTTATTTCTATCAATAGCAAATGCTTCATCCTGTATTAAATCCTGGAAATCATCAGATGGTTTTCCTTTAAACATGTATTGGGCAATAACATTTATCGATTCAAGATTCTCTTCTATATTGTTTTGAGAATTTCGAATTGAGGGCAACATTTCTTCATGATCATTTTGGGTAGCAATCTCTTCAATTTCTCTCCAGGTATTAAGTAAATTCTCCTGATGGATCTTTTCATAAGCTAAAGCTTTGGCAAAATCGTAATCTTTTCTAGAAAAATGGGGTCTATGCCCAAGGTAACTTAATACCTGCAGGGTTATGATAGATGAATCTGAAGAGGCGATCTCACGATCAAGAATATCTGGGATTCTTTTATTCGGCAACGTTTGTGCCAATAGAATTATCGCATCCATATCGGCAATTGTACTGCTGTAAGACATATACTCTTCTTCTAGAATCTGCAACGTGGCAAGAGAATTAATATCAAGTCCTGTATATAAAGCTTCTAATGTATTATTGGTCTGAGTCAGTGCATTTTCGATATTATCCGATTGAAGCTTAAGTTTATCCCACTCCTCTCCGGTAATATTTTTTTGGGTAAGCTGCCTTCTCAATTTACTATATTTTTCTAAAAGACTGTATTTTGTGTTCATTGTTTCCATGAGAATATTATTGCGATTGATCATTTCTGAGAGAGTATTCTCAGCCTGATCATAATTCCCTTGACCTTGCTCAGAGACCGCTACAAAGAATTTTGCAGAAGCAAAATACTGGCTTTTTATTGGTTTCTCGATTATTATATTGAAATAGGCAATAGCTCTCTTATATTTTTTGTTACTATAATTCTGCATTGCAATTTCATATATTATTTCGTCTGGGATATCAACTTTGGAGTTTTCATAATAGTTGTCGTAATAAGCTAAAGCCATTTCATAATCGTCATTAACTAAATGCAATCTGGCAAGTGAAATTAATATATATTCGTAATGTTCAACTTTTTTACTGTATCTATTTTCCAATAGAGAAAACTTCTCGATCGAGCTGGTCAGATCTTCGGTGAAATATGAGATAAGAGCGAGCATCGATTCTGATCTGAAGGCAAACTTTTTATCTTTTTTCAAGATGTTAAAGTAAGTTTCCGCTTCAGTGTACCTTGCAGTATTGTAGTAAGCCTGGGCCAGCCAGAAATTTTGCTGTAAAGATTTTTCGGCAATGTATTGATCAAAAATATCTATTAGTTCCTGGTCAAGCCCGGTAATAAAATAGATCTCTTCCAAAAGCAAAATGGTTGGATTCATAATTGCAGAACGGGGGTAGTCCTCAACTATTTCCTCTAACAATCCTTGAGCTTTTTCATAATCGTTCTTAATATAAGCCAGTTTGGCACGATAATAGAGAAGCTGATCTTGTAACTCAACCACATCTCCGTAAATAATTTTCTGCTCGCCAATTTTCAGTGCAACCTTTTTGATCAATTTTTCTTCGAACATGCGTTCAATAATTTTTGCAGTTTTAGAGAAAACTTTTTTCAGATTGGAAACCTTTCCTCTCTTATATAGCTCTCTTACGGCAGCTCTCTGCTGTAGGAGATTAAAGTAGTAGGAGATTTCCTCTTCTAGAATAGCTAATTCTCTCTTCTCTTCTTTCAGTTGTTCAATAAGAGGTTTCTCTTTTTCTACCGGTTTAAAAATGGAAGTAATATCTTCCTGGGCAACTAAGGTTGACCCTAAAACCAGCAGTATTAACGCAAAAAATATTTTTTTCATCTTTATAAAATCTATTCTTGTAATAGTTTTCTAATTTCTTCTAACTCTTTTTCTGCCTGCTTCCTTCTCTGTCTGATCTGTTCTAACTCTTCATGCAGTGGGTTAGAATCTTCATTATACATCTCTTCACCCTCAGGTGATACTTTCTTAATTGCTCTCTGCTGGACACCTAAAGTCTTCTTTCTCTTCTCAGCAGCTTTTAATTCAGAAAACTTATCGAGGGTATACTTTAGATTAATAGCAATTTTTTTACTACCTTCATCACCTTTAATACCAAGAAAATCTTCAAGTTCGTACATGCCTGCTCTGAGTGTAAAGTTCTTATAAAAACCGTTCAAGCCAACATTTATATTTTGACTATCCCATTCGACGTCAAGACCCCAAAAGCGGGATGGTTTAACATCCATTCCCATAAAAACACCACCAAAACTTTTAACGGTCTCTCCCTTACCCTGAAATCTTCTCAGTCCCATTCCGAAATGGAAGGAAGTCTCCAGATAATCCATGGCCGGTATGCCGGTAATGATGACCAGAGATTTACTGATCGCCATAAATGGAGAGTTGCTGATATAGTCCTGCGGATCGGTAAATTCATAACCCTGTTCAGCTAATTCTTCTTTTTCATAGTCGCTGACACTTGATAAAATATTTGTCAGACCAAATGAGATTGCCGGCAAGGTCTCAGTTTCATTAATGAGGCGAAACTTAAGATTACCGAAAACACCTGCCGTGCTGGTATAGACAATGCCGATCTCGCCCCGGTCAAAGAGACCGAACCGAATAGAGCCTGCAAAGTCATACTCATTATAGCGTTCTTCCATTCCAACTATCATCCCATCACTAATAAAATAGTTAGTATAGGAAATATCCAGCATTTTGTGCGGCAATACATACGCATCCGGTATGTTTATATTACCCAATGTAGAGTACGGCATGGAAAACAGTGCTATATTGAACAAGCATAAGATACTTACAAACAATAAAACCCTTTTCTTCATAATAACCCCCGAGCTTAAAACGATTTTCTTTTTAACTTATTGACAATCTATTCGTCAAGATTTTTCTTTAAATCATGATTAATAATATTAAACGCATTGGTACTGAAGGAGAAAAAAAGGCAAAAGATTTTTTGATCTCAAATAATTATAAGATCATCAAAACAAATTTTCATTCTCCCTATGGCGAGATCGATATCATTGCCCAAGACGGTGAGATCTTAGTATTCATCGAAGTCAAAACACGATCCAGCGATCTGGATTCTGCTCTGAACAGCATTTCAATCTCCAAAAGAAAAAAGATCTCCAAAACAGCTTCCTATTTTCTTTCAAAAAATGACACTTTTTATGATGTGTTCACACGTTTTGATGTAATTATTATCCTGAACAGCAGAACTCATACATCATTAAAACATATCAAAGAAGCTTTTGTTCCCACTTTCTAGCCTGATTAATATCTTATGTTACGAACTACAATAAATTAAGTACTGTATCTCTTCAACTTTGTACTTTTCTTTATTGAACCAATATGCAGTTTGCAAAATGTATTTTGTTCACTTTATGTCAAACTTTTTTTAAAGAACCAGTTTTTCGATCAACTAACTATTGACTATTCTATTTTTTTAACATTTTGGAAATAAATGCATAATGCATACCAAACTTACAAAACTAATAGCTATTGTATCAATAAAAATGCCTAAGCTTTTCCGGTTATAAATGTTAGGAACATTCATGAATTATTAATTACAATAATAAGATATAATAACCGATTGAAATCTATTCTATCCTGTGACAATTATGTCATTATCGTGACATTAAGAAGAACTTGTCGACACCAAGTATTACTCTAACAGACTCATATCGAATTCCTCACCCAGATAGCCTTTTAGTTGTGAAGAACTTGATTCCTTAGGATCGTTATCACTATAGATCAATTTATAATTTTGGCTAGTCTGAAAATCGAGGAAAAGATAGGTTAAGTTATTATGAATTCGATATTTCCAAATTTCATATTTCTTCTGGGCATATTTTGTATCTAGTCCGGTATTGCCCAACAGAATATCATCGGGTTTACCGTTTTTTATATATATCCTTCCGCGATCGGTATCCCATCCATCATTGAAGTGAGTAAAATGTTCATTGCAATATTGGATCCGTTCTTTGATCAACTGATAGAATTCATTTGTCTTGGTAGAGGTATCCGAATCGTTAACCTCCCAGAATCTATCAATAAATTTCAGTTTGCCTTCATGAGAAAGATCTTTCCATATTTTTGTTTTGCTGGAAGGCAAAAAATATTTCAACAAAGCTATTTCATCCTCCAGATCCACAAAGAGCCGGTAATTACTTACACTTTTTTTCTTAATACTAAAATAATCCTCAGTTTTATTAATAACATTTGAGATGGGATCCCGAGCCTCAATAATGATCTTATGGTAGCCTTCTGCCAGAGAAGAGATATCTATTTTCTTCTGTTGCGGTATCTTACTTCCACGGCAATTAAGCTCACTGATGACAACCTTCACAGTATCATCATCTTTTAAAATGTTAACTTTTTCAAAAAGTTTTCCCACCGGGGACCGGACATTTCCCAGTTCATAGTAAAGGTATAATGAATCTATCTCGCCTTTTGTATAAACATGATCACAATTAATAAAGAATAGCTGATCATTTCGATGAAATTTATCCAGATATTCAGTTGTATCGGGAACTATATTGGAAGAGAATTCCAGATCACTGAGAAAAGAATCTCTCTTTAATATGATAAGTTCCTTAAACCAGGAAGAACTATTAGGCGAGTGAATATCGGTAAATGAAATATGCATTGCATAGACTGAGCTGGGCAAGGTAACGGATATTTTATCCCTGAACAATTTCCCCGATCTGGTCATCTCCTGGTTGGGAAAGATAAGTTTATTTGTAAAATCACCCTCGCTTATAGTCTCCTCATCTTTGATGAGCCTATATTCAACTTTAAGTCCAGCCACAAATCCGGAGTCCGTTTTTTCAAACTGGAGAAGATTATAGGGTAACTGATAATTAAAATCGAAGATCGTATTATTAGAGTTATCCAGAAATCTGTTAAGATCGACAGCAACAGCCAACTGGTCTGAAAAAAGCATTGAACAAGATAAGATGAGTAGAATAGTTAAAAACTGTTTCATAACATATCCTTTTTTAGAAACTTAAAGTTAATTTCTGCTGCAATCCTTCAATGCTTTCACACAACTCCTTCAGTTGCGTGTTGGGAAATATCTTCATATCTTTAGGATGCAGATTCAGCATCTTAAAAGAGGAGGTTTCCAGGGCGATATGAAGACCGAAATTACCTCTATTTTCTCTTAATAATTTTTTTAGTTTTTGTGAAAATTCTTCACTGAAATCGGCCTCTTTCATTTTGAGGTAAACCTCGCCGGCAAGCCCTTTTTGTAATTCATCAAAGTGCATGACCTTGGTGGGTATAATTCTTAGGATATTATCTCCGCCATTGGAATAGTTAGATTTTTTGCCAATGATAAAAAGTTCCTGCCCCACCTGCATGGATCTGATGTAATTCATATAATCATCTCTAAAAAGGGTCACCTCGAATTTACCGTTCAGATCTTCCAGGATAACAATAGCAAAGGGGTTTCCCCTTTTATCCATTTTTTTGATCACCTCAGAGACCACTCCTGCAATGGCTATCTTGGCCGGAGTCGCATCCAAAGATTTTTCTGAAAAGTTTGATGACATATTTACAAAAAGATCTATCATTTCACGATATTGATTAAGCGGATGACCCGACCAGTAATAGCCCAGGACCAACTTTTCATGCTTTAATTTCTCATGCAGGGTCCAATCATGAATATCAGGTAATTTCGGTTGATACTCATCATCTTCCCCATCCCCATCAAAAGCATCAAAGAACATCATCTGTCCCCGCTTCTTCTCCGCTTGCACCCCTGCCCCATATTCCAGAGCATTCTCAATTGCCTCATATTTTTGAGCCCGGTTCCCGTCCAGTTCATCCATGGCACCTGAACCAATGAGGCTCTCTAAAACTGATTTATTTACACACATCGTATCTGAACGTGTACAAAAATCGAATATTGTTTTATATTCTCCCGCTTCATCCCTATCGCTGATCATGGCATTTATAGCCGCACTGCCCACGTTTTTTATAGCCCGCAAACCAAAGAGGATCTTTTTCCCATGTACTACAAATTCATTCTGGCTTTTGTTAATATTGGGTGGGATCACCTCGATCCCCATCGCTTTACATTCATCCACAAAATAGGGGATCTTAGCGGGGTTATCTTCCAAAGAAAGAAGAGCTGCCATAAACTCAACCGGATAGTGTGATTTTAGGTAGGCTGTTTGGAAAGCTATGTAGGCATAAGCGGTGGCATGACTTTTATTAAATGCATAGTTGGCAAATTCGAGCCAATTATTCCAGATAGTTTCAATAACGTGCGGTTTAACACCGTTTCTGGAAGCTCCTTCCACGAATTTAACCTTTAATTCTTCCATTGTTTTCAATTTTTTCTTACTGATGGCTTTCCTGAGGGTATCAGCTTCAGCACCACTCAACCCGCCCATTTCGCGAGCAATCTGCATTACCTGTTCCTGATAGACGGTCACGCCATAAGTCTCTTCAAGTGAATTCTCTGTAAGCTGATGGATATAAGATATCTTTTCTTTACCCTGCTTTCTATTGATAAAAGTTTCAATAAACTGCATCGGACCGGGACGATAAAGAGCTACCATGGCAATAAGATCTTCAAATTTGTTGGGTTTTAAAGCTGAGAGATATTTCTTCATGCCACTGGATTCAAATTGGAAAATACCGTCGGTCTGTCCGTTGGAAAGTAATTCATAAGCTTTCTGGTCGGTAATATCGACATTATCAATATCAATTTCAATATTTTGAGAATTCTGGATAAGTTCCGCTGTTTTTTTGATCAGGGTTAATGTTCTGAGGCCCAGAAAATCCATTTTCAGCATTTTCAGATCATCCAGCCATTTGCCTTCATACTGCACCAGAACTGCCGTTTCGCTCCCTTTTTGAGTACTGGTGGCAAGTGGAACATAGTCACTCAAATTCCCGGGGCCGATAACCACACCCGCTGCATGCACACCTGTATGACGAACCAGTCCCTCTAAAACCTTTGAGTATGTAAGGATCGAAGCATAGATATCGTTCTCAGACATTTTTTCGGCAAATTCTTTGGATTGTTTTAGAGCTTTTTCAAGTGATATGCGGGGAGTTGAAGGTATCAGTTTTGTTATTTCATTCGCTGCTGCAGCCGGCAGATCCATTACCCTGGCCACATCTTTGATTACAGATTTGGCTCCTAAGGTACCAAAAGTAATGATCTGGGCAACACTTTTACGTCCATATTTTTGTACTACATAATCTATGATCTTGCCTCTGCCTTCAGCACAGAAATCGATATCAATATCGGGCATGCCGATCCGGTCCGGATTCAAAAAACGTTCAAAGAAAAGACCATATTTCATCGGTTCTATCTGGGTAATTGAAAGTAAGTAAGAGACGATGCTGCCGACAGCAGAACCACGACCGGGACCCACCGGTACATCCATATCACGGGCTGCATCGCAAAAATCTTTCACGATCAGGAAATATTCATTATAGCCCATCTTATTGATCACTGAAAGTTCATAATCTATGCGCTGTTTTACCTCAGCCGTAATTTCTGGATATCTGGTCTTAGCCGCTTCATAGCAGAGAAATTTCAGATACTCTTTGGAATTTGCATAATCATCCGGAATAGCGATCTTGGGAAAGAGAAAATTGTTGTAATCAAGTTTCAGATCGATCTGATCCGCGATCTTCACTGTGTTATCGTAAGCTTCAGGTTGCTGTGGAAAAAGCTCTCTCATCTCCTCTTCCGATTTGAAATAGAGCTGATTTGTATTATATTTCATGCGGTTGGAATCGGATAGTGATTTACCTGTCTGAATACAGAGCAAAACATCATGAGCCTCCGCATCTTTCCTGTTAATATAGTGGCAATCATTGGTAACGACAAGTGGAGTATTCGTCTGGTTGGCCAGTTCAATTAACATTGGAGCGACTATCTTCTCCTCTTCTATTCCATGATTCTGGATCTCGAGATAAAACCGGTTCGGAAAAATATCCTTATAGAAATTGACGACCTCTTCCGCCTGCTGACGATTCCCGCTTAAAAGCAGATGAGGGATCTCTCCCTTCAGACAGGCTGAAAGACAAATTATCCCTTCTGAATATTCAGCAATCAGACGTTTATTAATGCGGGGTTTATAGTAAAAACCATCCAGATAGGCCTTGGATGAGAGCTTAATAAGATTCTTATAACCCTGAAGATTCTGAGCAAGCAGGACCAGATGGTGCCTGATATCCTTCTTAGCTTCGGGTTCGTCAAACTCATGATTTATGATATATGTTTCGATGCCGATGATGGGTTTGATACCTTCTCTCTTAGCTTTGTTGTAGAAATCTATAACACCGAACATATTACCGTGATCGGTCATGGCAACAGCCGGCATACCAAATTCCTTAGCCTTTGCGATCATTTTATCTGTACGGCAGGCGCCGTCTAAAAGACTATATTGAGTGTGATTGTGCAGATGGATAAACGCCATTTAAATTCCTTTTTTAGAATTTCTTACATTTCAGAATTAATCTCTTCAACTAAAATATGTAAGTTAATATTTCTCCTGTTTTTTTTATGTCAAGATGAAACTAAGATTGAATTTCTTTTATTTCTTAATATCACACACTCGTATGATTTGACTTTGAAAATATTAATCTTATCAAGAAATATTAGCCTTTGCTAAATCTTCACAATAAAAAAACATTTGACAAAAATTTAACTGACTACTAACTCGGTGAGTGTGTACTCATTAAATGGGGGTTAAATGAATAAACGGCAAATACAGAAGCAATTCACACGAGAAAAAATTATTCGTGCTGCCAAACAGATATTTATAGAAAAGGGGATCATAAACACTGCTACATCACAGATCGCAGAAGCTGCAGGAATTGCTCACGGTACTCTATTCCTGCATTTTCCCAATAAAGATTCACTGGTTATTGAACTGCTTGATGTGGAGTTGGCAAAATTCAGCGATAAGATAAAACAGTTGATCATAGAAACCACCGATATTGATACAATTTTAAAGCAATATTTAGATCTTATCCAAGCGGAAGAAGGATTTTTTTCATCACTTGCCCGTGAATTGCCCAACTATAAAAATGAGTTGCGCCGGAAAATATTATTTCGGGAATCTCTGATCAGAGAACATTTTCATCAGGTGATAGAGAATGGTATTGAGCAAAAGATCTATGCTGATATTGACATTGCAAGTACACTCAATTTTTTATTCGGCACAATTAATTACTATTTAAGCCTGAAAACAAGTTTTGTGCAGCAGGGAAGCGTAATAGAAAAATTTCGTGATCAGATCATTGATATATTTATGAAGATCTTAGAGAAAACTAAAGGATAGGAGGATCTTAAATGAACGAACTATACATTTGCAAAAGTTGCGGAAAAGTATTAAAAGAAGCGAAAGATTTTGCCGGTGGAAAGATCGGCAGTGCATACTGCAGCCAGTGCACAGATGAATTCGGTTATATGAGAAGATATTCCCAGGTTGTTGAAGAGATCAAGCATAAACTGATGAAGCAGATGTCTCTCTCCGAGGAAGAAGCAACAAAAATGGCTATGGAGAATGTCTCGGACATCCCGCACTGGGCACAGCGTGAAAACCTGATCAGCTCCAAAAAGAACATCATAATTACCGATGTGGGAAGCACCACCACAAAAGCAATTCTGCTGCAAAAAGAAGGTGATGAATTTAAGTTAAGATCACTGCATCATGCTGCCACAACTGTGGAAAAACCGGTAGAAGATGTTAATATCGGAGTTTTCAGAGCAATTAAGCATATTGAAAAAGAGACAGGTATTCCCTTATTAGAATCTGGTTCAACGGAATCTAAGATTATTTTCAATGATGACACTCTATATTTAACCACCAGCAGTGCCGGAGGTGGATTGCAGATACTGGTGATCGGGTTGACTCTTTTTGATTCTGCCAGCAGTGGTAAAAGAACAGCTTTTGGAGCGGGTGGCGTAATCCTCGATACATTTGCGATAGATGATAAGCGTAGCAGTCTGGAGCAGATGCAGGCGATGAGCGTTCTGCATCCCGATATCATCCTCATGTGCGGAGGGGTGGATGGCGGAGCGGTTTCACCTATCCTGCGTCTGGGTGAGATCCTGCAACTGGCGAATCCGAGTCCGAAATTTGGTGATAAAACCAATATCCCGCTGGTCTTTGCCGGTAATACCGGGGCGAGATCGTTCATTGCAGGATTGTTCGGTAAAAAATTCGATCTCTTTATCGTTCCCAATCTGCGGCCAAAACTAACTGAAGAGAACCTGCAGCCGGCCAGAGAGAAGATCCATCAGCTCTTTATGGATAATGTAATGGAACAAGCTCCCGGCTATTCCAATTTGAAAAAGATAGTTAATGACGACATTATTCCAACCCCGATGAGCGTGATAAATTCACTTCAACTTATAAGTGAAAAACTCGATGAAAATGTAATGGCTGTTGATATTGGCGGGGCAACCACCGATATTTTTTCTAATATCTTAGGAGAATATTTTAGAACCGTGAGCGCCAATTACGGAATGAGCTACAGTATTTCTAATGTATTTAAAGATGCCGGATATGCCAATGTTAAAAAATGGCTGCCCGATGGATTGGATGATAATTACATAACTAATTACATTGCCAATAAAATGCTCTACCCCACCTTCAACCCTTCTACTGTGCCACAGATCGCAATTGAACATGCCATTTCCAAAGAGGCAATCAGGATGTCAAAAAAGCAACATATGGAGATGAATTTTAATACTAAAGAGATCGGGTTTCTGGATAAGATAAAAATGAAACACAAAGATCTGGAAAATATTACAAAAGCTTTTTATATTGAGAAAGCTCAAGAGGCTAAGAAATTTCATATGTACGACATTAATATTCTTATCGGAGCCGGTGGTGTGCTATCTCACACAGAATCCAATGAACAGGCTCTATCCATAATCTACGATGGATTCCAACCTGAGGGTATTACTGAGATTTGGAAAGATAAGCATTTTATCTCTCCTCATTTGGGCAAATTGAGTGCCGTTGATGAAAAACTTGCAACAAAATTAATGACAACGGAATGCTTTGAAAAAATAGGAATAGCTATTCGTCCCCTATCCCAGGAATGGAAGCAGGATAAAGTGGTTTTGCATATAACGGTAGATAATATGCAACACATTATCAAAGTTGGAGAGCAACTCTACATTCCCAACAAAGAAGAAGATGTCAGGAGTGTTTCGATCATTCTGGAAAAAGGATTCTATTTGAATGAACAAGGCAAAGGAATGAAATTTGAGTCCGATCTGCCACTCTTCATCGATGCTTCATTTGAAGATAACTTTAATTCAGAAAACAAGACAATGCAGCTTTTCTCACAATTTGATGAAGTCCCTTCCATTGAAGAAAGTTTTAACGGATTTATAAAACAAAAACCGATAGTTTCAGGAATTCAAGAACATAAAGTTGCACTTCCATATGCAGGGAATATTTTAGTTAAAGTAGGAGATGAAGTAAGCAGTGACAGCATTATCGGTGAGAACCTGTTCGACCCGCCAAGAGTTTATGTGATCTCACTTTTTGATAAAACATATTTGCATTTAAATAGTGATAATATTGAAAAATCTCTTCTCATAAAAGAGGGTGATGAAGTTAAATTTGGTCAGCGCATTATAGAGATCGGAGATAGAACTTTTATCCAGGAACTTCAATTCCAGCATTTCTATTTTGATGCTCCTGTACGGGGAAGAGTTGAGAAAATCAACTTAGATTCGGGAACAATTATTATGCGTGAGATCCAGGATTATTCCACCAAACCAAAAAAGATCAATGTAGCTAAGAAACTTAATGTTCTGCCTAAACAGATAAAAGCTTATATGAAAAAAGGGGTAGGAGATTTTGTTTACGCAGGAGACTCCTTAGCTTCCAGAATCCTTGATAAAAGAACTACACTTCCTGGCATTGTATCATCACCTACCACCGGTAAGATAAAAGAAGTTAATCTTGAAACCGGCATTGTTACGGTTCAATATGATAAAGACCCTTATCAACTAAGAGCCGGTATCAAGGGTAAAGTTGAAAGAGTAGAAGAAGGAATAGCTGCCATTATCTCATATAACGGATTAACTTTGAAAGGAATTATCGGTTTTGGAACTGAAGCAAGCGGAAAATTGAAGCTAATTGAGAAGCCATCGGAATTAGATAATTGCCACGAAGATGAAATCCTGGTCTTCACACAGAAGATTGATATTGAAATTCTTACCAAAGCTACAAAGAAAAAAATAAAAGGTATTATCACACCCTCGATAAACAGTGTTGATTTGGTTCAATTTATCGGTAAGGAGATCGGAGTTGCGCTAACCGGAAACGAAGATATTCCATTCCCGCTTATACTTACAGAAGGATTTGGAAATTTCAAAATGAACAGTGATTACTTTAAAACTTTATCGGAAAATAATGGTAAACATATCTATATCAATGGTCATACTCAAATCAGGGCAGGAGTTACAAGACCTAAGATGATAATCTATTAATAAGATAATTCTTGACTTGAAACAAAATGATTCGATATTTCATTCATAGAAATTAAAGGAGGAAGATATGTATGATAATATGTACGCTTCGGAAGTGAGCTCAGGTCCAGGGATAGTTTTCTGGATTTTTTATTTTGCCTTTATTGTTTTTTTCATCATTGTTATGTGGAAGATCTTTGTGAAAGCAGGGAAACCGGGCTGGGGATGTATTGTCCCGATCTATAACAATATCCTACAGTTGGAAATTGCCGGCAGACCGATCTGGTGGATCTTCTTAATGTTCATCCCATTTGTGAATATTGTTATTTCGATCATCGTGATAATTGATTTTGCCAAAGCATTCGGCAAAGGAACCGGTTTTGGAATTGGAATGTTATTTCTGCCCTTTATCTTCTTCCCGATCCTTGCCTTTGACAGCTCTGAATACCAGGAGACAATTCATATTGTAAGTCAGCCGTATTAGATTTAATATAGAAGCATTAAATTAGAAGCCTTTCGGGTTTGTAAGCTCGAAAGGCTTTTTTAAGTTGACCTTAGCAAACTGAAAGATATATTTTTTTATTCCCTTTTCACTTATTTCATCAGGACTTGTCCGCCATTACTTTAGGAGAATCATCTTTCTCGTCTTTTCGAAATTTTCAGTTTTCAGTTTATAGAAATATATTCCAGTAGAAACGAATTTACCATTATCATCTTTTCCATTCCAAATTACTGAATGCTGACCTGCTGGTAGCTGTTCGCTGATAAGCTGCTTCACTTGTTGTCCTTTAATGTTGTAGATATTGAGTGTCACAAACGAGGATGTTTGTGTTACAGAAAAACTGATAGTTGTTTCAGGATTGAAAGGATTAGGATAATTTTGAGATAATTCAAATTTAACACTGGTGATTTCATTTGAAACTTCAATTCCAACCGGATTGATTAATCCATTTATGTCATATCTGGAAAAGAAATTCCAGATTTCTTCAGATGCATTAATATCATAATTTGTATATGGAAGTCCATATTCATATGTAGTTCCAGGCCATGAATGTCCACCATCAATTACTTTATAATGTTCAACTGAAACACCATTATCACCTTCATCATAAGCAATAAGCTCAATAGTACTTCCGTCATTTGGGTCAATATCAGGTAATTCTGTTATTGTAGGTGTTGCATTGCAATTATTATATCCAACCCAATATTGGATCACATCTTCTATAGGTTCTGACCACCATGTCCCATTATAAGGAACAACAGTATCTGAATCTCCATGCATTTGTATAATCGGAGTTGGGTGTTGAGGATTACTATTGCTTAATGTTTCCGGAGTCATTGATCCTGCAACAGAGGCAATAGCAGCAATCCTATCACTCAATTGACAAACTAAGAGAAAACTCATGTACCCTCCGTTGGAAAACCCAGTGCTGTAAATCCTTGTTGAATCAATACTGAAATCTGAAGAAAGTGAATCGAGCAATGCCTCTGTAAAACCTACATCATCTATTGGACTCCCTATAATCCAACCCCCAACATTCCAATGAGTTATACCTTGAAATAACGTTCCCTGAGGATGGACAATCAAAAACCCTGAACTATCAGCAATAGATCTAAAATCACCATACTCCATTTGATAATCTGCAGTCTGATTATATCCATGAAAATTAAGAATCAATGGAACTGGTGAATTCCCAGTGTAGTTTGCTGGTATATAGAGAATATATTCTCTTAGCATTTCGTCATGTGTTATTGATCCATAGATGGTTTGTTGTGCAAAACACAAAGTTGATAATCCAATTAGGAAAAGAATAATTACTAATTGTTTCATAAAAACCTCCAATAATTTAATCTTATTGTAAAATTCTAGTATAGCAATGCTGCTCTAATCTAAAATACTAATTCCTTTATCTTTATTTGAGTAATATCATCTTTTTCGTCTTTTCGAAATTAGCGGTTTTAAGTTTATAGAAATATATTCCGCTTGAAACGGATTTACCATTGTCATCAGTCCCATTCCAAATAACTGTACGCTGACCGGCTGACAGTTGATCGCTTATAAGCTGTTTTACTTTTTGTCCTTTGATGTTGTAGATGTCTAGATTCACAAACGAGGACGTTTGTGTTACAGAAAAACTGATCGTTGTTTCTGGATTGAATGGATTGGGGTAATTCTGATGTAGCTTAGTTATGGCAGGAATTACATTTTCATTGCTGCTTAAATTTTGAGAAACAGCCACGGTCTTGATACAAAAATTATAGTTATAAGTTGCAGGAAGTGGCATCCAGGAAGATGTATAGATGTAGGCTCCGTTTCCTTCTACTACTGGACCTGCATCGTGATAAACTGCTGCAATGTTACCGGAGAGAGAATAAATTCTGTAACCGATATAATATTCTGCCGTTACATCTATCTCAAAAAGATCTTCATAAACAACATTAAGCCACTCACCTTCTGTAAAATTATTTACCTGTTGTTCACAGAGTAAAAAATCGTTTTTCCAAATTTGAGCATATAATTCACCTTCATCAGGATCGAAAGGAGCGATAAATTCTACTTGTGAAAAAATATTATCTTCATAACCTATTAGGTCTTCTCCAGCCAGCCGGATCGCACAACTCATATATTGGAAAAGCTGTAATTGTCCCACCGGATCTCCAGCAAAATTGAATGTAAATTCATAGGGATATTCTTCCAGTTGGAAATCAATAATTTGGTTATCTACTGAGATTGTTACATCCTGGGTATCGAAGTAATTTCCAGCTAAACTGGCAGTTGCTACATAATCTCCAGGAATTACTCCTGGAATAACGTAATCACCATTTATATCTGCAACTCCGGAACTGATTAATATATCATCCTGGTAAATATTTATGTGCGTATTTTCCGGATTTATAGCAACACTTACATTTCCGGAAATTGTCTCATAATTATCCAAATAGATAATAAGAGTATTATTATTTTCATCCAAAGTAACGATCTCATTCTTATAAAAATATCCACCATTTTCTAATTCGATGATTGCTGTCATTTCGTATTCACCAGGGAAAAGAATGGGAATATCAAAGTAACCGTCCGGATCATCAACAAATATCTCATGATATCTGGGTCCATCCAGAATAATGTGAGTTTCATCCAAAGGGACTCCTTCTGCAACGACCACACCAGACACATCGAAAGGTATAGTTCCACCTTCGATATTAATAACAGCACATTCAATGATGCTGAAGCCGCCTGGCATTCCGGTGGGAAGAGAGAACCAACCACTGGAGGCTCCTCCCCAGCCAAAATTTAAATGATAGGTGTCTTCATTACCATTATAACCATCACAAATTATTATATGACCACTTCCACCTGATATATAAACGGCAAACTCTGCCGGACGAGCTTCTATTATATCTGCCTGGAGATCACTATAAAACAGTTCATTAATAACTGTAGCATAAATCGCTGTATCGTAATCGTATTTGTCAAGAAGAGCATAATAAGCATCAACTAACCATGTCCCAGACCAAGAGGAAGAGTACCATGTATCTATGGATACTCCTGAGGCAAAATTCAAAGCTGCGATCAAATCTTCTGAGGGATCATCATAATTCTCATAAGCAATTTTCAATTCATCAAGATATAGATTTAACTGTGGAAAGGAAGGAAAATCAAGCGTTAAATAATCATCATCAATATGAATAGATGGTGATGTCCCGTATGAATAATAGTCGTCTGTATCATCAAAAGTGGCTTCACCGATATACTTATGATAATGTAAGATTTGTGCGAAAGCTGTACCTCCGCAACCCACCGCGCTTCTTTGCATATTTTCCGGATCGAGTGGACAAAAATTATTGTATGGTTCACTTTGGTGCCATTGTGTATCTACCCATCCTCCTGTGGAACTGTAACCTTCCGGCGGATAGATATTATTCCTGTTCCGGGGTTGTTCATAAGTTCCATTTAGATAACTGCTCCACAAGATTCGGTTTGATTGTTTTACCTCTTCTGATGTGTATGGAATTGCTTCCAATCTTAATCTCATATCATTTTTCAGATATTGATATCCAATATTTTGAGGGGTGTCCAAATTAATGAAATTGTTGAGAAAAGAATAACCGATAACCGGGTAAATATCTGTATCAGTTGAGGTCGCAACAAAGCCTTTTGGCTGCAGATTGAAAACATAAGCTAAAGTAATTTCATTTGAATCTTTTATTTCAAAATATTCGGAGATCGTATATCCTGTTTTTTCGTGAATAGTGAGTTGATGTTCTGCTATTTTCAGAGCTTGTTCGTAGCTTACGGATGATGCTGTGAGAACATTAACAAGAAAAAGTAAAATCACTAAAATAAGTAATTGTTTCATGATAACTCCTTATTAAACCTTCGCAATGGCTGAAAGTCTTGCGAATGGTTGGCAATTTTCTGATAACAACCATTGTGAAGGTCTTCAACCATTCGCAAGGTTTCAGTTATTTCATTAATATCATTTTCTTCGTCTGTTCATGTTTTCCAGCTTTCAGTTTATAGAAATAAATCCCTGAAGAAACTGATTTATTATTATCATCTCTTCCATTCCAAACTACGCTGTAATGTTTTCCCTCTCGTCCTTCGATGAACTCAGGATGACACAAGCTCGGGGAAAGGTCTTTCACTTTTTGACCTTTAAGGTTATAAATACCCAATTCGATTTGTTTGTTTTGTTCGCTGCTAACGCTAAAAGAAATCGTGGTGGACGGGTTAAAAGGATTGGGATAATTTTGATGCAGAAAGTCTTTTGTTTGTACAATTGTGTTTTCGTTGCTGCTAACCGGTTCGGGATGCTCATAAGCTCCCATATCAATGTAAGCAAATCCATCTCCTCTGCCATCCACGATTCGCTCATTACCGATAATATCAAAAAGTGGTAGATTCAATCCGGTTGTATCTTGAATACCGGCATCTATACAGGGAGAATCTTCCAACAATGAGAAGGAATGTTCTCCGGTTCCTGCAAATAAAGGATCTTCAAAAATATTGAAAAAATCATCACAGGATGTTCCATAAATGTTAAATCCTGTAATATCACCCAGTCCGGTAGGAACACCTCCACTAAATTCATTCCCATCGTTAAAAAAATCACAGAAACTGATATCTACATTTCCGGGTAGATTAAAATATATTCCTGCACCACTAACTGCCTCATTTCCTTCGGCTATCGTATTGATCATGGTAATGTCCGAACTATTAACAGCAATTCCCCCACCATTTCCGGTTGTATTTCCGCTGATTGTGCAGTTGATAAATTTAGCATAAGCATTAATTAGGACATAAGCACCACCGCCATTTCCACCTGAATGATTATCACTTATCATGCAATTGATAATATCTACTTCAGAATCATATATCCCAAAACCACCGCAATTTCCATTAGCAGTATTTCCAAAAATTTGACAATTTTCAACAATACCGTGATTTGTTGTTGAACATGAAGTATAAGTTATACCTCCAGAATGTGTTCCTGCTGTATTGTTACATATGATATTATTGAAGAATACGGGGCTGGAATCGCCAATAATAAAAACTCCACCACCCCTTAAATCAGTAGAATTTCCTGTTATAACATTGCCTACTAAGGTTGGAGAACTGTTGTTAATGAATATCCCACCACCATCAGCAGAACTATTGCCGTTTGTGATCGAGAATCCGGTTAAAACGGCATCCATAGTTTCACCATTTACAAATCCTACAACATAACCATTTTGATTTCCATCAATAATTGTCAGGGAAATATAGGTTGTATCTTGTGTTGTTAAGAATAATGAAGCAATAGTAATGTTCTTACCATAGTAGTTAATGTTTTCTA
>JAOZPK010000081.1 GCA_029932755.1 Candidatus Cloacimonadota bacterium
AAATTGATGATCTGATAAAGAATAATGTTAACATCAGGTTTATTGGAAGCAAAGAAGAACTTGAGAAAAGCTATAATAAAAAAGTTCTAAATACTTGTAAAAGCAGTTGGGATAATGATGGTTTGCACCTGAATGTTGCGATGAATTACGGTGGTAGACGTGAACTGATCGATGCATTTAAATTGATGTCGGATGATATTGTATCAGGTAAGATAAATAAAGAAAGAATTGATGATGAAATGGTTAGCAATTATCTTTACACTGCTTATATGCCCGATCCTGATTTAATTATCAGAACAAGTGGGGAAGAGCGTTTATCAAATTTTCTTGTTTGGCAAAGTGCCTACTCAGAATTCTGGTTTACCAAAACTCTCTGGCCAGATTTCAGTCGTGAAGAATTTGTTCAAGCAATCCTGGATTACCAAAATAGAAAGAGAAGATTTGGCACTAGATAAGGAGAAATAAATGGTTTTATTAAAAAGAGTTTTGGTCGCAGTATTTTTTATTCCGTTACTTATTTATATATTTCACGTTGGATATATAGCACTTGCATCATTCCTTGCATTGATAGCATTTCAAATGATGTTCGAGTTAAGAGAAATGTTTTTCAAAAAAGGTATAAATGTTCCAAGAATAATTATTATTCTCGGTCTGATAGTTTTTCTTTCTTCAATATATTTTGGAATAGTATTAATTTTTGCATCGCTTCTATTAACATTAATTGTTATAATGGGCTTTGATCTTTTCAAGAGTAAATTGGAAGGAGCGATGGATAGAGGTTCTGCTGCAATATTCATCGTTGTTTATATTGCATTGCTGTTAAGCAGTATCTACCATATCAGGTTGTTAGAAAATGGAAGAAACCTGATATTGAGTTTGCTCTTTATGATCTGGATAACTGATTCTGCTGCCTATTTTGTGGGTAGGGCAATAGGGAAGCATAAAGGAATTATTAAAGCAAGCCCCAATAAATCACTTGAAGGTTTTCTGGCTGGAATTATTTTCTCATTTGTTGGTTCATTTATTATGATTAAATTTATGGGATTATCGCTTCCTCAAGCAATTGCTGTAGCAATTTCCGGTGGAATATTTGGTCAGATGGGAGATTTGTTTGAATCGATACTGAAGAGAGATGCCGGAGTTAAAGATAGTTCAAATGTACTTCCCGGTCATGGTGGTATTCTTGATAGATTTGACAGTCTATTATTGGCAGCTCCTGTTTTTTATGTTATACTATATTTTATAAATTAGGAAATTAATATGGAAAATAAAATGGAAAGTTCATTTGATTTTTTTGATGAAAATTATATTAATCTAGATGAACATAAAATCATACTTGTAACTGGTGGAGCCGGCTTCATCGGCTCGAATTTCATTAGATATTTAACCAGTAAATATCCAAACTTTAAAGTTATAAATTTTGATAAACTCACATATGCCGGAAATCTTAATAATCTTATAACAATCGAAGATAATGTAAATTATGTCTTTTTTAAAGGTGATGTAACAAATCCAAAAGATGTGAAAACAGCTTTTGAACAGTTCAGTCCCGATTATGTTGTTCATTTCGCAGCGGAATCACATGTAGATAAAAGTATAATTAATCCCGATATTTTCTTGCAGACAAATGTATTGGGAACACAGATCCTGTTAAATTATTCCAGAGAACATAAGGTGGAGAAATTTGTTCAAATATCTACAGATGAAGTATATGGTTCAATAAGTAATGATTTGAATGTTAATGAAGATGCACATTTAAAACCCAATAATCCTTATTCTGCCAGCAAAGCTGCTGCTGATCTGCTTCTGCGTGTAGCATATCAAACTTACGGTCAACGTATTAATATAATTCGATCATGTAATAATTTTGGACATTATCAATTCCCTGAGAAACTGGTTCCTGTAATAATCCATAATGCATTGAATAATTTAGAGATCCCTGTTTTTGGTGATGGTAATAATATCCGTGAATGGATACATGTTGAAGATCATTGCCGTGCAATTGATGTAATCATGCAAAAGGGGAAATCCGGCGAAACATATAACGTTGGAACAGGAAACAAATGGAAGAACATAGATCTTGTAGAGCTTATTCTAAAAAAACTAAATGTAAGTAATAATCTTATCTCCTATGTCCTAGATAGACAAGGGCATGATATTCGATATTCTGTTGATTGCAATAAGATCCGTCAAGAGCTTGGTTGGAAACCACAAATAGAATTTGAAGAAGGTTTAGATCAGGTGATAATCTGGTACACAAATCATATGGATTGGATCGAAGAAATTTCATCCGGGAAATACATGAACTATTATGATGATATTTATAAACCTCGCATGATGGAGACAGAATAGATGGGAAGAATTCTTACATTTTTTACGATACTCTCAATTATGTTCGGTTGTGCAGTAACAAGGGATGTAGAACCAATCCAATCCGTTGAAAGATCATTAACCATATATTCTCATTTTGCTACAGATTCACTTAGACAAGAAATTTCTGATAAAAATATGTTGATTGATTCGCTTTATATATTAATAGAAGAATCTGATTTCACAATCGATTCTTTATATCAGGCATTGGAAATTTCCAGCAGTAGAGTTGCCGTAAATCAGGATTTTATTATTCCGGATTCCATTGTCTTTGCCAGTAGAACATTTGATCTTACAAACGAACGGATCTTTGATAAATTTGAGACAATTTATAAACAGGAGTTAAGGGTTGCTCATAAATTTATTCCAAGATGTGGTAAATATTTTGCATATTTTGATTCAGTGTTTTCAAAATATAATATCCCGCTTGACACTAAATACTTAGCGATTGCTGAGAGTAGATTGAGTCCTATGGCTGGTTCACGTGTAGGTGCTCTTGGCATCTGGCAATTTATGCCCGGTACTGCAAAAGGTTATGGTATGCGTATAGATTCATTTATTGATGAGCGTAGAAATGTTTTCCTGGCTACACCTGCTGCTGCAAAATATCTTCTAAATGCACGAAGTTATCTTAAAAAACGCGGTACTACTGACTGGCTATTAGCAATGAGCTCTTATAATGCTGGAGTTGGCAGTATTGCAAAAGTTGTTCGTCAGCAAGAAGTATATGATTTTTTTGATTTATTGATGCGTGTTGATGAAACACATAAATATGTTTGGCGTGCTGTTGCTATTAAAATGATCGTCGAGAATGAAGAGGAGATCTTCGGGAGTAAATTTGATAGAAAAGAACCGATCTTAGAGAACGCACATTTGATAGATCTTACGCTTAAAGGGCATTATAAAATTGATGAATGGGCTAAGGCTCAAGGGACTTCAATTGGAAAGATCTTAGAAATGAATCCATGGATCAAGATCTATAAGAGAAACAGAGCGAAATATTCTGCAATTAATGATGTTGTTCTCCCCCCCGGAAAATACTCTGTTCTCATTCCTAATGGAAATGGAATTGACAAGGAATTATTAGCAAAGATAGAAAAACGTTTTCTTAATAAAAACGCAGGTTTTTTCACTCATCATATTGTTAAACGAGGAGATAATTTATATAATATTGCGAAAAAATATAAAACAACAGTTTCTCGAATTAAAAATCTGAATCATCTAAACTCTAATGTAATACATCCAGGTCAAAGGCTTAAGCTTTATGGAACCAGTTCCGGTGAGACAGTTCAAAAGACAAACAACTATCACACTGTAAAAAAAGGAGACACAGTTGGAACTATCGCGCAAGAATTGGGTATCTCGCAAAAGAACCTGATTGCTAGAAATAATCTCAAAACACGAAATGGTATTATCATGATCTATCCAGGGCAAAAATTATATTATTAATGAAAGAAAAGATCAGGGAAATGAAAAGGGAAGATATTCCCAACATTATGAAAATGGAGAAAGAACTTTTTGCAGCATCTTGGGAAGAGGAGATGTTTATAGAAGAAATTGAAAAGCAATACGCTTATGTCTTGGAGATCAAAAATAAAATTATTGGTTATATTTGTGGTTGGAAGCTTCTCGATGAGTTTAATATCACGAACATTGCAGTTGCTCCAGATTTTCAAAGAAAAGGATTTGGAAAAGTTCTTGTTAAGTTCCTTATGAGTAAATTACTGGACGAAAAATGCTTCAAATTTTTTCTTGAAGTGCGTGAATCTAACCAAGCAGCAAAAAAGCTGTATGATAAATTGGGATTTGTTGTGATTGGGTTAAGAAAAAATTATTATCATTCTCCAGAAGAGGATGCTATGGTTTTAGGAACAAATTTAATAAAAATTATTAAAAAAAGGGCAACATAATGAAAAAAGGTTTGTTTATTACTTTTGAAGGAATTGAAGGTTGTGGAAAATCTACACAAGCACGAATGCTAAAAGAATTTTTAATAAAAGCAGGAAAACATGTGTTCCTTACTCGTGAACCTGGTGGACCCAAAATAGCAGAAGAGATCCGTAAAATGCTTTTAAGTGTTAATAATAAAGAGATGCTACCTCAAACAGAAGTTCTTTTATATATGGCTTCCAGAAGCCAACATACAGGAGAATGGATCATTCCTGAACTAGAAAAAGGAAAGATAGTTATTTCCGATAGATATTACGATTCTACTTTTGCTTATCAGGGTGCTGCCAGAAAGATAGATGGAAAGCTTATTGACACAATTAGAAGATATGCAACTTTTGGACTTGTTCCGGATATTACTTTTCTGGTGGACTTGCCAGAGGAAATAGGTTTATCCAGAATTTTAGCAAAAGATGCTGACAGGTTAGAGCAGGAATCGATTGCGTTCCACAAAAAAGTTAGAAATGGTTTTTTAGAATTGGCTAATAAAGAACCCGAAAGATTTGTCGTATTAGATGGTAATAAAAGTATTAAAGAAATTCATGATGATGTTATTGATATTATATGCAAGGAGTTAATTATATGAAAGAAGAGTTAAATAAAATGAGTAAAATCCTTTTCTCAGCAAGCGTGATCGGTTGGATTATTATTGGTGTTCTACTTTTTAATTTTGTAAATGTAGACGCATCTAATTCTGAAGATACAAATATATACAAAAAGCTAAAATTATTCAGTGAAGTACTTTTCAATGTAAGACAGAATTACGTAGAAGAACTTGATGTAGATGATCTAATAGACTCGGCTATAAAAGGAATGCTGGATGAAGTTGATCCGCATACACATTATTTCACTCCTGATGAATTTGATAAATTCAGTACAGACACAAAAGGTGAATTTGGCGGACTTGGTATCTCGATAGATAAGAAAGACGATTATATAACTGTTGTAGCACCAATAGAAGGAACCCCTGCTTACAGAATGGGTATTCTTGCTGGTGATAAGATATCCAAAGTTGATGGAGAAAGTATTGTTGGTGTATCTACAGATGAATCCATAAAGAAAATGCGTGGTGAACCTGGTACAAAGGTTTTAATTTCTATCATCAGACCAGGAGTGAAAGATGAATTGGAATTCGATATAATACGTGAAATAATTAAAATACACAGTATTCCATACTCATTTAAACTGGATAATGGAATTGGATACATGAGAATTCGTCAGTTCAATGCAAATACAACCTCAGATATGAGAGAAAAACTTGATGATCTGGAGGAAGAAGGTATTCGTGGACTTATTATAGATCTTAGATTTAATCCGGGTGGACTTCTCAGAGAAGCAATAAATACAGTAAATGAATTTATTGGGAAAGGTAAACTTGTAGTATTCACTAAAGGTAGGGCACCTCAAACAAACATGGAATATCTAACTAAGTATAACAGAATTAGAGGTAATTATCCAGTTGTAGTCCTTATCAACAGTGGATCAGCAAGTGCATCAGAAATATTTGCCGGTTCTTTGCAAGATTGGGATCGAGGTTTAATAGTTGGACAAACATCTTTTGGAAAAGGTTCTGTTCAGCGTTTGTTCCCACTTTCAGATGGTAATGGTATTAAAATAACAACTGCAAAATATTACATAAAATCAGGTAGATGTATTCACAAAGATCTTAATGATAAGCTATTGAAGGATGAACGTGTAAGAAATGGTGATATATCTAAAGAAGAGATTAAAGAAATGCAGGAAGAAGCTGAAGAAAAAAGTCATGAGAATGTATACTACACTAACATGGGGAGAAAGGTGTATGGTGGTGGTGGAATAACTCCCGATATTGAAATCGAACAATCTCTCCTTACAAACCTGGGTGTAGATCTGCGTAGAAAAAATATTTTCTTCAACTATTCTGTAGATTATCTTATCGATCATGAGGAAAACGTTACATTAGATTATCTTGCTTCTAAGAAAGATATTGATGATCTCTTAAAATTTGCAAAAGCGGAAGAAATTGAATTTGAACAAGTTGAAGCAGATAGCATTAACGATTGGATCAAGAATGAATTGACAAGTAACATTATCGGTAGAAAATTCGGTGAAGTTGAGCGGTATAAAATCGTGCTGGAAGAAGATACTCAACTTAAGGAAACAATGGAGATCTTTGAAAAATGTTCTACACTTAAAGAGATGTTCAAATATGCAGAAGAGATCAAACAGAATAAAAAAGAAGAAGAAAACGTTAATGAATAACATTAATATCAAATAATAATAATATTTATAACCTTCCAGTTTTTGAACTGGAAGGTTTTTTATTTACTCTAATTTTGGTTTATAAATTTATAAATTATTTATTAAACAAATTACAATAATCAATAATTCTTGACATCTTTAAAATACATTTGTTTTGAGATTATAATAGAATTATAAGAAATATGGAGATAAATTTTGGAAAAATTTTTAGTAACTAGTGCGCTAACTTATGCAAATGGAAAACTACATATTGGTCACATTGCCGGGTCTTATTTAAATGCAGACATTTTTGTTAGGTATCAGAAGTTAATTGGAAATGATGTGCTATATGTTGGAGGAACAGACGATTATGGAACGCCTATCTCACTTAAAGCTGAAGAAGAAAATGTATCACCCCAAGAAATTGCGGATAAATTTAATAGAAGTATAATAGTTGATCTTGAAGGATTAAATATCCAATTTGATAACTTTTCAGGAACATCCCATTCTGGTCATATAAAAGACTCACAAGATTTTTTTACAAATCTGTATGATGCTGGATACATTATAAAAAAAGATATTAAACAATTTTATGATGAAAAGCAGAAGCGTTTTTTATCGGATAGATATGTTGAGGGTATCTGTCCATTTTGCAAATCAGAAGGAGCGCGTGGAGATCAATGTGATACTTGCGGGAAATTGATCGATGCAATGGATTTGATCGAGCCGAAAAGCAAGCTTTCGGGTGAAGTTCCAATAATAAAAGATACAACGCATTGGTACCTTGATCTTCCTAAATTTGAGAAAGAATTACGTGAGTGGATAGATACAAAAACATATTGGAAAGATAATGTTAAGAATTTTGTTCTTGGTTGGCTTAATGAAGGATTACATGAACGTGGTATTACTCGAGATCTGAACTGGGGAGTTCCCATTCCATTGGAGAATACTGAAGGAAAAGTACTTTATGTTTGGTTTGATGCACCTATTGGATATCTTTCTTCTACCAAAGAATGGGCGATAAAAATAGGTAATCCTGATAAATGGAAAGATTATTGGCTTGATGATAAAACAAAGATGATACACTTTTTGGGAAAAGACAACATCCCATTCCATACGATAATCTGGCCTGCAATGCTCTCAAAGCAGAAAGAGAGTTTCGTGCTTCCTTTCGATGTACCTGCCAATGAATTCCTGAATCTGGAAGGACAGAAAATGTCCACAAGCCGCAACTGGACTGTTTGGGTAGAAGATTATCTGAAGTATTTTGAGGGTGAGTATCTACGTTATGTGCTGGCTGCTAATGCACCGGAAACAAAAGATAGCGATTTTAGTTGGGAAGATTTCAGAATGCATATAAATTCAGAGCTGAATAACGTATTGGGCAATTTAGCAAATAGAACTTGTGTTTTTGCAAATAAGTATTTTGATGGAATTATCAAACGTCCAGAACAGTTTTCCGAATTATCAATGAATACTTTTGCGGAAGTGCATGAACTTGCTGATGAAGTCGGTAGATCTTATTCAAATTACCAAGTTAGGAAGGCTACAAAACTATTTATGGATATTGCTCGAATTGGCAACAAGTACTTTGATGAAACACAACCATGGAATGAGGTGAAGACAGATAAAAACAAAGCCTCAGAAACTTTGTATGTTTGCCTGGAAATATTGCGAGTACTCTCAATTGTTTCATCACCGGTAATACCTAAGAGCATGATAAATCTTCATGAAATGATCGGTGTTGGAATACCAATTACATGGGATAACGTTACAAAAAAATCATCCGAATATAATATTAATAATTTAAAAAGATTATTCAGGAAGATAGAAGAAAAGGAAGTTGAAGAGCAACTTGAGATCCTTGAAAAAAGACAAAAAGAGAATGTAAAGGAAGAGTGCATAATGGAACATAAACCTCAAATTGAATATAAAGACTTTATGAAATTGGAGATCCGTATTGTAAAGATATTAGAAGCTGAGAAAATTAATAAATCTAATAAATTATTAAAACTTAAAGTAAATATTGGTGGGGAACAACGTTCTGTGATAGCCGGTATTGGTAAAGATTATAAACCTGATGAACTGATCGGTAAGAAAGTTCCAATGCTGATAAACCTGAAACCCAGAAATGTAATGGGTATAGAATCTCAAGCAATGATCTTAGCAGCAGAAGATAATGGAAAACTTTTTATTTTGCATGCAGACAAAGATGTAAAGGAAGGAAGTGAAATTTCCTGAGAAGTAATTAAATGACCTGTAGAATCATTTAAACTACAGGTATGGAGGTAAAGATCGCAAAACAACAAAAGTTCAAGAAAAGCTTAACGGGATCATTTCTTACAAAAAAAAATGCACCGTTAGAATTGTTTTTAATCATATGTATAACAATAATTGTGTTCATTCTATTAAAATTTTTTCATGTATCAGATCATATGATGGGATCGTATGGTTTTTTTAATTATAAACTTGTTATTGAGCTTCTTATAATCTTTTTTGTAATAACTATAGGATTAATTATTTTCACTAATAGAAGATTTAAGGAGTATAAAGAAGATCTTGATGAATGGATGAATCTTGATTTTAAACTACATCAATATGAAAAGAAATTTGAGAATATTGTTTATAATGTTCCTGGTATCGCAATTTATGGTGTTGGTAAAGATCATAGTATAACTTACTGGAATCGTGCCTGTGAGAAAATGTTTGGATTTAAGAATAATAAAGCTATTGGTAGAAAGATCGAAGATTTAATTGTTCCAAACTCAAATTTTGAGAAATTTAAAAAAAATATTGATAGATGTTATGAAAGCAATATTGAAATTCACCCAGGTGAAACTGAATATCTCCATAAAAATAAAAACATCTTAAATGTGCTAACAAGTTTTCACAAACATGAAAATGTCTTTGGATATCAGGAGTTATATAATTTATCTGTTGATATGACCGAACTTAAAAAAACCAAAAAAGAACTAAAAAAATCAAATACTAAATTACATACATTGGCTAGAACCGACTCTCTTACTCAGCTTCCGAATCGACGTGCAATTTTAGAAAAACTTGATTATGAAAAACTAAAATTTGAAAGATCAAAGGAAGTTTTCACGATTGCAATGATCGATCTGGATAGATTTAAAGACATCAATGATAAATACGGACATGAATGCGGTGATTTTGTTTTAAAGCAAATTTCTAATTTAATGCTTGATCTTGTTAGAAAGCAAGATGTTGTGGGACGTTATGGTGGCGAAGAATTTATTTTGTTCCTTCCTCAAACAAATGCAAAAGGTGCATTACATGTAACAAAACTAATTCTTCAGCAAATTGCAAAATTTCCCATTACTTATAAAAATGAAGAAATCTCATTAACTGCTACAATAGGTGTTAGTGATTATAAAAATGATGAAATGACAGTTAGCGATCTTATTAAAAATGCTGATAAGGCCATGTATAAAGGAAAATCTCAAGGCAAGAACAAAGTTGTAGTTTTAAAATAAACTAAAGAAAATAATATGTCTATATTAAAAAAAGAACTGGGATTATTATCCGTATTCAGCATTGCAGCCGGAGCAATGATCAGTTCAGGGTTATTTATTCTACCAGGTCTGGCTTATTTCAAATCGGGACCTGCTGTAATACTGGCATATCTTCTAGCCGGAATTCTGGTGCTTCCCTCTATGTTTAGTAAAGCAGAACTGGCAACAGCAATGCCAAAATCAGGTGGAGATTATTTCTTTATTAATCGTAGTATGGGAGCAGGGTTTGGAACAATCGCTGGAATTTCTGCCTGGTTCTCATTAGCCTTTAAGAGTGCATTTGCCTTGGTTGGTATTGGTGCTTTTGCCACTATCATATATCCTGAGATCACGATTTTCCAAATTAAACTAATTGCTGTTGTTTTCTGTGTATTTTTTACAATAATAAATCTTAGAAGTACAAAACATGCAGGGCGTTTGCAAGTTGTTATGGTGATGGGTTTATTGGTGTTACTTTTGTATTATGTGATCAAGGGTATTCCTCACGTCGATAATCGTCATTTTGATGTTTTCATGGAAGGTG
>JAOZPK010000082.1 GCA_029932755.1 Candidatus Cloacimonadota bacterium
GGAGGAAAAAATGAAAAAGATGTTAATTCTTTTGGGTTTAAGTTTATTAGTGTGTTCACTAGTAGCTGAAGATTTTATGCAACCAGCCCAAGTTGCAAAGGACAGCTATAGTCCGGCAATGCGTTTTGGAGTGAGAAATGTGTCCAGGGATCAAGATCCCGCACCGGAGTATTTCTTTATTCCGAATGGTGATGGTGAGAATACAACCTACTTAACAAGTTCGTATTATGATTACATGCCTTTCAGTTACAACGGACATAACTTAAGAAAACAACCCGCAGTTTCACAACCATTGGGTTATCCAGCAGATGGCTGGTATGTAACCTATATGCGTTCAGAAACACAAGCAGTTAATGTAGATCGTAGAGCTTATTACAGTTATATTAATTCTGATGGAACACTTGCAGAGAGTAATGCAGTTAATCCAGATATCTTTAAAGAGGGTTTCACATCTCTGGCGATCGATCCTTATACAGGTGATCCTTTTACTGTCTGGCATGCAGTAACAGAGGATGATCTAACTTATGATAGTCATATGTCTTATGCAATATTCCATATCACAGGTACACCTGGTAGTTGGAGAACACCATTTATTCTTTTTGATAATCCGGAAATGAGTGAGCCATATACAGGTTCACCAGATGACGAATTTATCTGGCCTCAAATTTGGGTCGGACCATCTCCAGTTGCTGGACACAGAAGAATTCATGCTTATGCAAATAATTATGCGCATACAAATTACAATAGCCTTTATCTATATGCAGATTTTAATGATGAAGATTTAACAAACACATCAGATCTTGATTGGACAATACAGTCATTTCCATATTGGGATTATTTAACATATAGTGAAATTGAACGTATAAATAAGGATATGATCGTAAGTGAAGTTGATGGACAAGTAGCTTTCGTTGGTGCTTTTGGTGATTCTCTAATGTGTATGTATAGTGATGACTACGGTGAAACATTTACAAATTACACTCAACAACTTAGACAGCCTATGGAAAATCCAACTTATTTAAATGAACCAAATCACTACTTATGGTATAATGATGATGGAACAACTCCAGCCGAAATGGTAATAGTTCCTTCAAGTGATCTTAGCCATTACAATTGTGCATTTACAGAAGATCACACAAAAATAGTATGGATGGCTGGCGTGAACTATAATAACCTAGAGAACATAGCTGGCGGAATGTATATGCCTGCATATATGTATCCAAAAATGTTTACATTTGATATTGCAATAGGAGAATTCAGCTTTTATGATATGGACGTTCAAGATACTGACCCTGGTGATGATCATCTAGCAGTAGCCTGGGACCTTAATGATGATGGTGAAGTTGATGAATACTATGATGATGGTGAACCTGTAGTTGTCATGAGTACTCCTAGTTGGCTTTTCCTTGGTGATTACCAAAATGCTTATTTCCATGAAAGTAACTGTAAAGTTGTTTCAAATGGAAACTGGGTAGTTGCTGTATGGCATGATGGTGCAAAACTTCTGAATGCATATTATGAAGTAGCAGGATATGACTATTGGGTAAATGAATCTGAAATCGCTATCAGTATCTCTGATGATAATGGTCTAACATGGTCAGATATCAGATACATCAATGCTAATCCGCTCGATATAGTTGTAGATCCTGACAATCACTTTGACAATAACTATGCACCGGAATTTGAAGATATGATTCCTGTTACAATATCTCTAGATGATAAGATTGAAATCCTTAGCAATGAACCAGATAACTACCATGCTAAACTTAGTTTCGTATTCATAGATGATGGTATATACGGCTCAGCAGTTCAAGGTGAGGGTGGATGGTCAAATAGTCCATTAATGTATGCTGCTATCGATCTTGAATTCCAGGAAGAATGGATTAATCCTGTCTCTACAGATGATGTAACTGTAACACCAAATGCCGAACTTTTGGGTCAGAACTATCCAAATCCATTCAATCCAACTACAACAATAGCTTACAATATGCTAGAAGACGGCAATGTTTCAATCGAAGTATTCAATATTAAGGGTCAGTTAGTTAAGACACTTATAAATGATTATAAGATAGCTGGTGATCATACTCTTGTTTGGGAAGGCACAAATAATGCTAATCATAAAGTATCTAGTGGTATCTATTTCTATAAAATGAAATCAGGTAACTATTCCTCAACAAAGAAAATGATCCTTATGAAATAAGGGAATTTAGCCTAACCACTTGCAAGTGATCAGGCAACTTTTCTATTCTTATGAAATAGCTGTTAGCAATTAGCAGTTAGACATTAGCCCTTCAGTGAAAGCTGAGGGGCTTTTTAATTTATTAAAATGTTAATCATTTAGCCCAGACCTTTTCTGGAGTAGGCAACTTCTCTTCTTTGTGTAATAGCTATTTTTTTGTTATCTTATTTGCCAAGTCATAGATTAGCAAAGACTGAAGCTTATATCATCCTTGCAATCTATTTTCGTAGTCTCGAAAGCATTCGGAACGAAGGATAAAAAAGGTTATATTAATTCTGATATTTAAATAAATTATTTACTAGCTTTATAGAATGTTATATTTATTTGTGCTAAATAGAGAACTCCAATTCCCGATTTATCATAAGTGATAATTTCTATTGTTCTTCTATACAAGATAAGTTTGCTAAATTGATTGTGTAGATAAGTTAAATATATCACAAAGAATAAATAGAAAGACGACTGAAATGAGAAATATATCACCTTGAGGAAGTTTATAGCAAATTCAATGCATTGTCTTATGTTTGTTTCCAATAGCTCTGAGAGATGCAAATACAGGAGTTTAAAATAGATTTTCCTATTTCATCTTGTTTATTATAACATATTAAATTAAACGTATAGACTTCTAAATCTTTGATGTTGAACTCTATTATTAAATACTTATAAGATCTAAACAAAATCAATTGTAAACAACAGGATATGAATGAAATGAAGTTCAAGAAGTGTTTATTCATTGTCTTGATGACAGATATATTTATTTTATTTTTCAGCATATGTGTAAACGCAAAAAATATTTCTTTAGAAACTCTTTCAATAGTACTATTTTCCAACGAAAACATTCATGATTTTGAGAATGTTAGTAATGGAGATTACTTTTTTTCCATCTTACCGATCATTAATCTAAAATCATCCTTCCTACAGTTTGTAACGGCCATCAATAGAGGAATGATTTTTTATTAATTAAGTGAGGATAGTTTAAACCAGCAGAATAAATTATATGATATATAAAAATTTATGAATGGATATAAAAAAAGTGATGCCGATTTTTCGACATCACTTATTATAAGTTATGAATTATTTATGGAATTTCATTTAATATTTGTGTCATCATAGTTTTAACCTGTTCCGGCTCCATAAAAGTAAGAGGGAATCCAAATATATAACAAGAATTATTTGTTGTTTCATATTTTAATCCCACTGGTTTTCCGTTGTATTCATCAAACTCTTCCTGTGTAGGATCGTGTGAACCTGAGCCAACATCTCTACAACCGAAATTATATATCACTTCAGAATTATGATCATTAAAAAAAGCTACCGGTTGAAGACCTTCAACCATATTTATTACATTATTAAAAGGATTTGGTAATAATAGATCAATATCATTATTACCCTCTTGACCTATAGCGCTAATGAAGAATGGATTATTGACATATTGTACAGTTGCAGGTATACGACCAATTGCATCGGTATTAGTTATAGGGATACCAAAATATTCATCTAAAATATTAAAACCATGTTCATTGCATTTCAATTGTATTGTTTTGAGAGTAGCACCGCCACTTAATATCAGGTTTCCACCTTGAACCAGATAAATCTTTAATGCTTCAAATTCCTTCCAAAATTCAAATTCTATTTTACCATTATCTGAGTGATAAATTACTACTTTATAATTCTGTAGATCAGATGGTGCAATAATAGATTTTCCATAATGAAGTCCATCCAATGTATTTGAAACCATGTAATAATTCAAATCTTCTCTATTAATATAACCATGTTCGGTTACATAGTCCGAGATTATGTATGTGTATAAAGAGTCAGTATATTCTCCGGGAAATTCATAATTTGCGACAATATCATTATCAATGATCATCACACCGGCTTTTTCTTCCTTAGGGACAGGTGCTACAATTGTATATGTGAATTCATGAGGTGTTAGATCTACTGCACCCTGCAGGTCAATAGCTCGAACTTCAAAAATATGCTCTCCATACATGTCTTCAAGTGAACCACCAAAGCTTGTTAGCGTTACGGTAGTTGATTTGCCGATTGGATCGTTGACATTAACACGAAGCCATTCTTTACCATCATCATCTATTTGAAGATTATCACCTTCTGCAGGGATAGGAGGATAGTAGTATGGCTCTCCATCAAGTCTAATATCGTAACCGGTAATTTCACAATAATACTCTTGTCCTGTAATCTCATCCTTAGTTTTATCTTCTCTTCGTAAATGAGGATTATCATTCTCATATTCACCATAATATCCCCATCTCATATAAATTTTAAAGTCATTACTGCCAATTGCAGTGTATCTATGTTCAGAATCGTGCCAGAATGGTGTTGCATGATGAATCCCATCAGAGGTTTGTACTAATGGTAAAATATCAGAGATTGCATTATCAAGATAGACAGCAAAATGATTTGTTCCAAGAGAATAAACTCCATTTGCTGCGCCGTTGCCATCACCGTAATAAATTACTGTACCTGGATAGAATCCTTCTTTAACAATAAACGATATTTCTATTTCATCTGATTCGATAAGTGCAGTATCTACAGCTTTCACAATAAGGAAAGTTGAGTCTTGAGGAACATCATCTATAAGATCGTTAGGGATAAGCGGATTACCATTTAAACCACTATGAAGAGCTAACTTGACATTATCAAATCCAAGGGTTGACAACCATTCATCTTCATAGCCACTATCAGGAATAACAACACCGTCAAGATCACGTCTTTCAAGCTTATATTTATAATAGTAAGCATCATCACCAACAAATGGATCGTCGTCATTCATTTTAAACTCAAAAATTATTGCAGTACTGATAATTGCTCCCTGAATATTTGATATTATCAATGCACTAGGAGTATTAGAATGAGCCTGGAAATATTTAGTGGCTACTTCACTTTCGCTTAAAACATTATCTCTACACTTAACTTCAAAGATACTAATTACATTTGCACTATCTCCATTTGCATCAGCAGCAGGGAAATTAATTGTAGCATAAGTTTTGTCCATCCATATTGTAGTTTCAGTAGATTGATTTAATGGGATGGTTTGATCAGCATTAGAAGTGTAGAATTTAACCCATCCATCTTCTGTAATTGCATCATATCCGGGAGTTGCGATAGGATCTCCATCTTCATTTAGTACTCTAAATGCATATCCTTCAACTACACCATCTTCATCAGTACCACTCCATTGGATAGTTTGCTGGTATAATAGAGATTCAGTAATTAAAGTGTCACTTTCAACACCAAAATAGTTTGTTATTGTGATATAGGGCTGTAAATTTGTGTTTAATGTTCCCCTTCTGGCATCACAAGATGTTAATATTATAAACACTACAACAGCAACAATTATAAAATATATTGCATTTTTCTTTTTAAACATTTCTTCCTCCTCTATATTTGTTACTTTTTAATATTATACTTTTTTTAGTCAATATAATTATTATTTGCAATCACTATTATATTAATATACCAAAAGGCATTATACTAATATACAATTTATTACTAAAGATATTTTATTATAACAATTTATTTTTCGGATACTCTACTTCAATTAGATATAAACCATTAGGTGGAGCCGTTGTGATAAGTCTATTTTTCGGTGTTTTGTTTGCTATCAATTCTTCAATGATATTTGGGTCAATATCGTTGTTAGAAATATTGATAATGGTACCTACAATTCTTCTCACCATGTTGTGTAAGAATCTATTTGACTGGATCACAAATCTGTGGTCATCATCGGTTTCTTCAAATTTAAAATTTAGTATATTGCAGTAATAGTTATTCAGGTCAGGGTTGAACTTAGTAAAAGACGTAAAATCTTGTCTGCCAATGAAATAATTAAGACATTTTTTTACAGTTTTAGTTTTTATATTTACCTTTGGGATGAAACTTGTATATTTTCTGTTAAAAGGTGTGAGTCTTTTTGCAAGAATATATCTATAGGTTCTGCTTTTTGCATCGTACCGGGCATTAAAGTCATTGATAACTTCAACAATTTGTGTAATCAATATATCATGGGGAAGTTTTGCCCGTAGAGCATGTAGTATCTGTTGTTCTGTCATTTGTATTGGAAAGTAGAAATTTACGTATTGCCCAATTGCGTGAACACCTGCATCTGTGCGACCAGCAGAAGTTGTTTTAATTTCTTCTTTTGCAATCAGGGAGAGTGCCTTTTCTAAGACCTGCTGAACTGTTCTACCCTCTTTTTGGATCTGCCATCCACTAAAATCTGTACCATCATAACTTATTTTAGCTAAAAAATTCTTCATGTACCAACCTAATTAATAATTAATGAACATAAAAATGCCGGGGATAATCACTAATAATAATAGATAAAAATTTGCCCAGAATGCAACTTCCAACTGTTCATTATTAATTTCCACTTCATTAATAACAGTTTTTTCAACTTTATAAATTTCTTTTAAACAATCTTCCATTGATAACACAATAATATCAACGATATTCTTATGGGATTTTCTATTATTTTTAAATTTTATTGTAAGTATTGGAATAAAATGAACTGTTGCTACTAAAAAGAATTTAAATTTAAACCAAAATTCCGAGTCATTACTTTTGTTCCAAGAAATGAATGAATCGATAGAAGTTGTTTCAACAAGATATACTGAAATGAGCAAAATATGGATAATACGAGCAGAGAGAAAACATTGATCAGCAAAGGGAATTTGAAAGAGAATTCCAAAAAGATACAAAGAAATAAAAAAGGGAGTTATTTTTATAAGTGTTTTTAACCAGATAATATAAATAGTGGGTGAGATGATCAGATATAAAAGAGTAAAACCAAAAATTATGAGAAATTTATCGAAGCTGATAATTGAGGAAAGAATAATTAAAAATAGGCAGATAAAAATCTTCAGAATAGGATTCTGCAATGAAAGGATATTATCCTTTCTAATCATAAATCTTTATCCTTAGCATTAGGTTGCTGTTCAGGCTCCACTTTCTCTTCAGGTAATTTTTCAGAAATCTTTTCCTTTTCAGAATTTTTACTCTCTTTATTCATTTCTTTTTCCTTTTTCTGTTCCTCTTGTTCAGCTTTTTCTTTATCCATTTTTGCCTGGATCATCTGCTCAATAAAAGGAAGATGTGATATCTTAATGAAATTCTCACCATCATAGAACTTTGAAACTTCTGTTTTAAATTCTGAATTTTCAGTGTAAGCAAGAACCGAATCGAAGTATGGTTTTGCAGATAAGCTGTCTATCAGCACAAAATAATTAATATAACCCAGACTGTAGAGTGCTTTATGCCTATACTCATGTTGAGTATTATTTGTGATCGGGACAAGAAATTCAACAGATTTTTCAGGTTGGGCTTCGATAAAACTAATAGCGAAATCATATTCTGCAGTTTCCTTAATATGCTTTCTGGTAGCAATAATTATAGAGTCTTTTCCTGCCTGAAATTGTTCAGCAGCATAAGTATACTTGTTATCAGGATAGTCTGTTAGCAATTCATTATATATTATATTGGCTTGGATTGAATCAGCTGTGACTTTTTTATATAACCATAATTTTGTGAGTTTTGCGAATGGAACAAATTCTTTCTGATAGAGTAAAATATTTTTCTTTGTATTCTTTATTAACAATTTTAGGGAATTATATTTAGCTTGAAGATTTGCTTTTTGTGTTATAATCTCTTCTTTTCCATCTATCTTTGTTGAATCTAATATTGTGATTTGCAACAATGAATCGGATAATGCGGTTTTTATTAGTGAATCAGATATTATGATTTGACTTAATGAATCTGTTATCTCTAAAGAGTCAATGATAATAAATAAAGAGTCCAGTTGTATCTGCATTGTATCAATTGCAATTCTAAACCTGTTCTCTTGCTGAATAATGTCATTATAAATAATCAAAGCAGAATCCGGCATTTCCAAATACTCTATATAGAATTCTGCTAACTTGAATTGTTGATTTATCAATTCTTCAGCAGATATTATTGAAGTAGGAGAATAATATTGAATGATTTGACTGGCTATTACACTTTGTGAAATTGAGTCTTCCAAATACTCAGAATCTCTATATTCATTTCTAACTTTATTGTAAAACTCAATAGCAGTACTGTATTCTTTTAATTTATGGAAATAGATCTCTCCTAGGTAGTAGAAAGCTTGAGCAGATAAACTTGTTCGTTTATTATCCTCCGTTATGGCTTCTAATAATGCCACTGCATCATTGATATTATCCAATTCTGCATAGCTACGAGCTTGAACAAGTCGAATTCGTGAAATTTTGTTATCACGATATTCATCTTTTAGAAGCTTAGTTGCGTAATCGGCAGCTTGTTGATATTCTCCTAATAAAAGGTGGTTCAGTGCAATATAATACTTTGCATTAAATTTGGTTTTTCTAGTTACTTTAGATTTTAAAAGTTTTAAGAATATCTCATTAGATTTAATATAATTCCCTGCTTCATTTTGAGATTTTCCCTGTAAGAAAAAAGCTTCTTCATATTCATCTGAATCGGGGTAATCTTCAATTAGCTTATTTAGATAATAATCTGTTTGAACATAATCGTTTTCTTGCAGTTTATAATTTGCCAAAATTTGCAGAACTTCTGGATGATAATCCTTAAACTCATTATTCACTAGAAATTCATGAAGTAGATTATAAGCTTCTTCTTCTTGTCTGAATTCATATTTTGCGCGAGCAATATAAAGTTTTGCTTCAGGAACTAATTCGCTCTCAGGATAGAATTTAATCATATCTTCCAATGTCGAGATTGTCTGAGTGTAGTTTCTACCAATGTAGAAAAAAGATTTTGCCATTAACAAAAGTGCATCATCAGAATATTTACTGCCTTCATAATATTCCAGTACAATTCCGCATTTTTTTATAGCTTTCTTATACTTTTGAATTGCATTTGTTGTGGGTTTGCCATTATCATTTAGTTCAATTTCCTGGGCTTCGTTAAAATATTTTTCAGCATTAAAAAAAGTATTATAATAAACACAACCAGAAGTAACAAGCACCAAAACTAACAGAATACAGATTTTTAATTTCATTTAAACCTATCTTAACTCAATAAATTGCTTAACGATTTCCGGTATAATGTCAGAATCAATGATCTGTGTTAAATTATTAATATCATCAGTCAAGATGCGATCACGATCCAGAAATTCTGCAGTCTTGCGAATCTCTTTCTTCACGGCTTCAATCGCAGGTGATGATTTAATTTCTCTACAGTCAAGTGCCTGGCATGCTGTCATAAGTTCAATAGCAAAAACTATATTTGCATTATTTAAGATAGTTCTTGCTTTCATTGCTCCTATAGTTCCCATACTTACATGGTCTTCTTGATTTGCAGATGTAGGTATGGAATCTACCGACGATGGGTGAGATAAAACCTTGTTCTCAGAAACTAGTGCTGCAGATGTAACTTGTGCAATCATAAATCCTGAGTCTAGTCCGGGGCGAGGAGCAAGAAATGGGTGAAGACTATTATTCAGGGCTGGATTAAGTAGCTGTTCGGTTCTTCTATCTGAGATGTTAGCCAATTCAGAAACTGTGAAAGCCATTGTATCCATTGCAAATGCAATAGGTTCTCCATGAAAATTTCCACCCGAGATCACCTTATCTTCATCCGGGAAAATAAGCGGATTATCGGTTGCTGAGTTCATCTCGATTTCAATTGTGTTCCGAATATATTTCAATGCATCACGAACTGCTCCATTTACCTGAGGTGTGCAGCGCAAACTATATGCATCTTGCACATTACTGCAATATTTATGAGAGCGGTTTAGATCACTGTCTTTGAGTAGGGAATTTAAATTTTTGGCAGAATTTATCTGCCCTTTATGTGGTCGTAGATTATGAATATGTACATCAAATGCAGATCGCGTTCCCATCAAAGCATCTATGCTCATACTTGCTACGATATCGGCAATCTGGCATAATCTTTCAGCACGCAAGAGATTTAATGCTCCTACACCAGTCATCACCTGAGTCCCATTATTCAGAGCAAGACCCTCTTTGGCTTTTAAAACAACAGGTTCAATGCCGGTAAGATCGAGTGCTTTTCTTCCGGGAACAATATTACCATGATATTCTGCTTTCCCCTCTCCGAGCAAAACTAAAGCAAGATGAGAAAGTGGAGCCAGGTCACCGCTGGCACCTACGGATCCTTTTTCCGGAATACATGGATGTACTTCTCTATTCAACATATCTATCAATGATTGTAATGTGCTTAATCTAATGCCGGAATATCCTTTTACCAACACATTGATCCTGAGAAGCATCACTGCTCGAGTCTCTTCAATAGAAAGGTTTTGTCCCACACCTGTGGCATGACTTAAAATAAGATTTCTTTGCAACTCTTC
>JAOZPK010000198.1 GCA_029932755.1 Candidatus Cloacimonadota bacterium
TTTTCCAGATGAGTTAATAAATCCTTAAAATCAGATTTTAATTGGGGGTGTTTTTTTAAGAATTTCTTTGATGTCTTTACAAAAGTACTAGTCCAGCTTAGTTTAAACACTATCGATTTCCTGCATCAAATCATCAATAGTTCCGGATTTTACTCGTCCCTCTTTTATATCCTTATCTGATGCATCAAGTCTGGCTGAAATGAGATCATCAATAATCATTTTATATGACTCTTCAGTCAATATAACATAATCTGGTGTATTGTTCCGTATAATATGAACTGGGCCATTTTCCAATAATACATCTACGGCTCCAATACCTCTTCGTTTAATTTCTGAAGATGCAATTGTATTCATATCAATACTCCTTTGCGTACTGTATCCAGTACTAATATAAGTATAATATGAATATTTTTCAATGCCCAAAAATGATATTTAGCTGATTTTAAATTTATAGAGAACCAGGGTAAACTAAAACTTTTTCATTTTAAAAAACGACCCCGATATAGACTCCCTATAAGGGGAACCCAGTTGGCTCTATACTTCCTCTGGCACTTTATGAAGTATAAAACACCCCATATATGTCCTCTTATATATAGGTTTTGTAGTTATGACCAGGAATTTTTCCCAGTCTTTTTGCAAGATCAAGGGAGATGTTTCGTTGTCCTTTTTCTATATCTGAGACATATTGTTTTGATCGTTCCCCGATTGGGCCACCTAAATTTGTTTGCGTCATATTCAAGGTCAGCGACCAAAGCTGCAAAATTCTTTTATTCTATCGGACAAATTCTCAAGAACGATTTCGATTATACTGAAAGTGTCGTTCTGTCATATAGTTTCTTTAGGTTCAACTGTTTTAAGATGTAAAAGGCCAAGTGTTTTTAGTTCTTTGAGCAGCCATAAAAGTGTAATTATTGTTGATCCTATATCTGCAACGGGGAAAGCAAGCCAAACCCCTTTGAGTCCAAGAAAATGGGGGATGATAAGTACCAGGGGTATAAGAAAAATAATTTGTCTGGACATTCCAAGTATAAGGGACGGAATTGCTTTTCCAACTGATTGAAAAAAAGTTGCTCCAACTATCTGTACACCAATCAAAGGAATGGCAATAATAACTATACGAATGGCATTTACAGAAATAGTAATAAGTTCTTTATCTGTTGTAAACATTTTTATAAGAATGTCAGGGATGAACATCATTACTAAAAAGGAGAAGGTTGAGAGCACAGTTGTTGCAAGAATAGATGTTTTTATAGCCTTCTGAACTCTGTTAAACTTTTTTGCTCCATAATTATAGCCGGCAATTGGCTGAAATCCCTGGACAATACCAAAAAGAGGCATGAGTGTGAACATGAGGAGCCTGTTTATAATTCCATAAGCTGAAACAGCAAGATCTCCTCCATAAAATATAAGAACATTATTCATAATAACTGCAAGAATACTTCCCCCTGCCTGGCGGACAAATGCCGGCAATCCAATAGCTGTTATCTCTTTTAAAAGATGAAAATTTGGAATCAGATGGGAAAGTTTTATCTGCAAAGAACTTCTCCGGGTTATGAAAAAGAAAAAAAGGAAGGAGAAGGATATAAACTGTGAAATAACAGTTGCTATTGCTGCACCCTTAATACCCATATTCAGAGCGAAGATAAACACAGGATCAAGAATAATATTGAGCACTGTTCCAAGAAGCATGCTGACCATTGCAACAACAGCCTTTCCTTCGGAACGTACAATATTATTGGATGTCATAGTAAAACTGATAAATGGTATTCCGATAAGAATAACCGAGAGGTATTCTCTTGCATATCCTATGAGAGTATCGGAAGCTCCAAAGAGAAGCAGTATTTGATCCAGATATATTGTCCCGCCGATCATCATCATTATACCTATGATCACAGCTGTAGATAATGCTGTCCCTGCGGCTCGGTAAGCTTTATCTCTATTTCCTGATCCTAGATTTCGGGATATTACCGATGCTGCACCAACTCCAATTGTCATTCCAATGGCCATAACTATCATCTGAAAGGGAAAGGATATAGTAAGTCCTCCAATTGCAAGAGGGCCCACACCCCTTCCTATATAAATAGTATCTACAACATTGTAGAGAGCATTTACAAGCATACCGATCATGGCAGGAACGGAGAGTTTTGCGAGAAGTTTACCAATGCTCATTGTACCAAGCATATCATCCTGATGTTTTTTCATATCTACCCCTGAAGTTTATTTGTAATATCGTTAAGAACCTCTATGGCCCAAATAAATTGCTTAAGATCCTCTGGAGACAGAATATCAAGCTTATCTTCCAGTCTGATTCTAATATTTTCAATTTCATTTTCCACAAGGCTGCTTCCTTTATCTGTCAGGTGAATATGGACCTTCCTTCGATCCTTTTCATCCCGTTCCCGTAAAACAAGATTTTTATTTATAAGACCATCAACAACAGAAGAAAAAGAACCCTTTTCCATATTCATCATCCGGCAGATTTGCGTCATGCTGGAATTATTTTCTGTATAGAGAATAAGCAGTGTTTTCTTCTGAGTCTTATTCAATCTCAGCTCTGTATCTGCAGATTCAATCTTCTTCAGATCATGAAAAAGCTTGTACATAAGATGAGGTAATGTTTTTAGAAGCTGAATTACAAAATCTTTATCCATACAACACCTTTGTGGTTAGAAATATAACTGTTAGAAATCTAACTAATTATTGGATGAATGTCAATTATCTA
>JAOZPK010000083.1 GCA_029932755.1 Candidatus Cloacimonadota bacterium
CAGCGCAATTATTTTCACGAGCAACTTCCAGAACATTGTACAGACCGTTGATATTCACATCCCAGGCTAAATTTGGTTTAGCTTCAGCTACACCAGACAGAATAGCTGCCAAATGGTATATTGTATCAATGTCATACTTCTTTACAGCATCGGCAATTTGCTGTGCATTAGTGCAATCTACAATTTCAAATGGACCTGATTCCAACAATTTTCCACTGGGTTTAGTTCTATTTCCACCAGCTACTACGTTATCATTTCCATAAAGTTTTCTGAGCAGCATTGTCAATTCTGAACCGATTTGTCCGACTGAACCTGTAACCAATATTTTTTTCATAGTATCTCCAATCAATTTTTTTTGGAAAAATGTTTTTGAGCTTTATTTTGTCAATTAGAAATTGTTAGAATAAAATATTTTTTTAATATAGTAATTATTTATAATTTCAACTTTGCAAATTGTAAACAAATTGACATAAAATTAATACCTTCTAACTTTATGTATGTACAAATAAATTCGAAGGATAAGGATTATGAAAAACTTGAAAATCTTACTATTATTAATTATTAGTATATTGCTTTCTTCAAAGGGATATTCAGATATGAAACCTTATGATGGAGAAGAATTCGATTTAATTTCCAGAAGGGTGAGATTTGAGAAAACTCGAATTCCTGGAAGTGGTTATGTACAGAGAAAGCCTGATCCATTAAATGTATTAACTAAGAAATTAGTGCTTAAAGGTAAAAAATATTTTGTAAAATTTGGTTTGGAAAGAACCATCTATCTTATCAATGAAAAACCTCGAAAATTCAGAGATTTTAAAACCCATTTATTTATAATTGATATAAATGGCAATGTTTTAGCACATTCGGGTAATCCTCTTTTTGTAGGGAATAATATGATGAATACAAAAAATTCTATCGGACGTTTATTCATACAGGATTATATTAATAAACTCCATCAAGTTGATCAAATAAATTATTTTAATATTATCACCTTAGAAGATAATATACAGTATATCTATAATTTTGTATATTTAGAAAAGTTAAATGATAATATGATAATTGGTGCTGTTGCAAATCCATAAACAATATTTGTTTGTCTCAATTTTAAATTACTAAAATTTTTACTTGTATTATAAACCTATCTAAAATTTATGGTCACATTAATTAATAAATCAAATTATTAGTTTTATAAATATTTATTTTTCAGTTTATTAAACTTCAAATGAATAATTGGTATTAAGAAGAAAAAGAGGTAATAAAATGGATATCAAAAAATTTAGAAATATCGGTATCAGTGCTCATATAGATTCCGGTAAAACGACCTTAGCAGAGAGAATATTATATTATTGTAATAAAATATACAGGATTGGTGAAGTTCGAGGAAAAGACGGTGTGGGTGCAACAATGGATTCCATGGAACTTGAAAAAGAACGTGGGATCACAATCGCTTCCGCTGCTACAAATGTAAGATGGAAAGGATATAATCTTAATGTTATCGATACACCGGGACATGTAGATTTTACGATCGAGGTTGAAAACGCACTTCGTGTATTGGATGGTGCGATACTTGTTCTTTGTGGAGTAAGTGGAGTTCAATCTCAATCAATTACAGTCGACCGGCAATTGAAAAGATATGGAGTTCCACACATGGCGTTTATTAATAAATTAGATAGAGTTGGAGCTGATCCGGAAAAAGTTAAGGATCAGCTTTGTGAAAAGCTTGATCATAATGCAGTTCTGATGCAAATTCCAATTGGATTGGAAGAAAAATTTGAAGGTATCATCGACCTGATTTCCCGAAAAGCAAGATATTTTGAAGGTCCTAAAGGAGAACAAGTAAAAGAAACTGAAATCCCTGCTGAATATGTAAAGAAAACTGAAGAAATGCGAGAAGAGATGATCGATGCTGTTTCGATGTTCAGCGATGAGCTTGCAGAAGCTTTTTTGGATGGAAATGAAACTGAAGAGATGATAATTGATGCTGTGAGAAAAGCTACAATCGCCATGGAGATGACACCGGTATTCATGGGTTCTGCATTCAAGAACAAAGGTGTTCAATTACTTCTGGATGCGGTTGTCCGTTATCTTCCCGACCCTACAACAGGTATAAATATTGCTCATGATAAAGATGATGATATGAAAGATATTAGACTTGTTTCTGATCCTGAATTACCAACTGTTGCACTTGCTTTTAAATTAGAGAATCAACAATATGGTCAGCTTACGTACATTCGAATTTATCAAGGTACAATATCGAAAGGATCTAATCTTAGAAATGCCAGAACAGGAAATAAATTTAAAGTAGGACGTCTGGTGAAAATGCATGCCGATAATATGGAAGATATTACAAGTGGAAAAGCAGGTGATATTGTTGCTCTATTTGGGGTTGATTGTGCTCTGGGCGATACTTTTAATGGGGGAAATAATAATTATACAATGCGCGAATCATTCGTTCCTAAACCTATTATTTCTTTGGCAATAGGAATAAAAGATAGTGCGGATCAAGATAAACTTTCTAAAGCTCTATCAAGATTCACTAAAGAAGATCCTACATTTAAAGCAAATGTTGATCAAGAAACCAATGAAACTATTGTTCATGGTATGGGTGAGCTACATTTAAATGTCTATATTGAACGGATCAGAAGAGAATATGGTGTAAACCTGGAAGTTCATGCACCCCAAGTATCATATCGAGAAACCATTACCAAATCAATTGAATTTGATTATATTCATAAGAAACAATCTGGTGGTCGTGGCCAATTTGCTCGCATTAAAGGTGTTTTAACTCATTCTGGAAAAGATGATAATTGCTTCAAAGATAAGATCCGTGGTGGGAATATCCCAAGCCAATTTATTCCTGGTTGTGAAAAGGGTTTCAACTCAGCATTAGGGAAAGGTGCTCTGGCCGGATTCCCGGTAGTTGGTGTAAAAATGACCTTAGATGATGGTGATTTTCATACTGTAGATTCTTCACAACTTGCCTTTGAAATTGCGACCAGATCAGCGTTCAGAGAAAATTACAAAAAAGCTAAACCAATTATTCTAGAACCGGTAATGAAAGTTTCGGTGGAAACACCTTCTGAATTTCGTGGGAACATCATGGCAATTATCAATCAGAATAGAGGACTCGTTACAGATACTGTAATCGATAATCATTTTACTCGTATCGATTCTGAAATGCCGCTCTCGGAAACCTTCGGACTTGCTACACAATTTAGATCGGTAACTCAAGGGAAAGCAGATTTTACAATGGAATTCAATGAATATAAAGCAGTTCCAAAGAGTATTGAAGAAGAAATTTTAAAGGCAAGAGAGAAATAAAAAGAAGTAATTTGAAATGGAGAATTTGAAATTCCTCATTTCTTAACCCTCATCCCTAATTATTTCATTCCCACTCAATAGTTCCCGGTGGTTTGGTGGTTATATCGTAAAGCATGTCTCCTGCATCATCTATTTTTTTAACAAGTTCTGAAAGCCTTTTAAATTCTGCAAAATCCATATTGTAAACACTCGCTGTCATAGCATCGGTAGAACAAACTGGACGCATCACAAAAGCTTGTCCATATTCATTAAATAAAGGTAAGCTTACAACCGGCATTTGCCAAATCTCTGGAATGTGATCAGTTTCTTGCCGCAGAACAGCATCAACTTGCCGCAGTTTATCAATCACTTGTTTTTCCAGGAAAAGTTTATCTAATTTGAAATCAACAGGTTTGCTGCTGAAAACAATCCTGTTAACAGATTTAAGTTTGTTTATTGTCCTGGAAGTTGCTGTTTTAAGTATTTCCCAGTTTGGTATATTTTGGTTTTTAAACCAAATAACAGCCGGGTGATGATAAGTTCTGAAATCACCCTGAACACCAACACTTTTAATCGGCAAAATATTGCCAGATAGACCAAATTCAGAAAGTATCTCATTCATTTTTGTATTATCATTTAAATAATCTTCGGAAGGTATATCAGAATCCGAGCAAATCACACGAATTGCAAGACCGGGGCCAGGGAAAGGATGACGGTAAATAAGTTTTTGTGATAATCCCAACTCATCTCCCAGTTTACGAACTTCATCTTTATAAAGCTCTTTGATTGGCTCGATAATCCTGCCTTCCTCGATCAATTTTTCAATTTCACTCACGCGATTATGGTGAGTTTTAATTTTGGCAGCTTTGTCAGTGGAACCACTTTCGATTGTGTCAGGATATATCGTGCCTTGAACCAGCATCAATTCTTCCTGCTCTTCTAATTCAGCAAGTTCCTTATTAGCAATATCTACAAATAATCTTCCAATGATCAAACGTTTAGCTTCAGGCTCAACAACACCTTCCAATTCTTTCAGATATAACTCTTCAGCATCAATTATCTTGATATTCATAAAGCCAAGTTTATCAAAATATTCCATAATTTCTGACGATTCATTTTGTCGCATAAATCCTGTATCCACATGAATTGAGTAAATATTTTCATTTCCCAATGCCTGAATACATAATTCTAATGCTACCAGTGAATCCACCCCTCCGGAAAGTAGCAGAACCAATTTTCTACCTTTAGCTTCATCCTTGATCTGTTGAATGAGAGATTCTTTAAAATTATGAGGATTCCAATTACGATCTTGAGTACAAGCCGAGATGAATTTATTCAGCATCTTCAAACCATTAGTGGTATGCGTAACTTCAGGATGAAATTGCACTCCAAAGAATTTCTGATCTAAAGATTCATAAGAAGCAATCCTGATCGAATCGGATGAAGCAGTGATTTTACAATTTTCAGGTAAAACAGAAACATGGTCACCATGACTCATCCAGACTGATTGCTTGGATTCTAATCCAGCAAAAAGTAATGAATCCTTTTCACAGTAAATATTGGTAAGCCCATATTCCTTGTTTTCTCCGCTTTCGATAGAACCTCCCAGCATTGATGCCAAAATTTGATGTCCATAACAAATTCCCAAAATGGGAATTTTGATATTTTCAATATTAAGATTGATGCGATAAGCATCTTCGTCATTTACAGATTGCGGTCCACCGGAAAAGATCATCCCGATAATGTCTTCATTAACAGTAAATTCTTCAGGGTGGTATATTTCGCTGTAAACTCCCAAGTTACGGATGCGACGTGCTATAAGATGGGTATATTGCCCACCAAAATCAATAATTGCTATTTTTTTCATATGTCCTCATATTTTCACCGCTAAGTTCACTAAGGCGCTAAGCATAATAAATAAATAAATCCCTTTGCGTCTTTCCGTCCTTTCCGGTTAACACTTTTCTCAAACATTCACTATAGAATTCATGTTCTACATTCAAACCCTTTTGTTCAATTTCTTCTATAGTTCTGCAATCAGAAATATCTACCTCTTTCTTACCAATAACTTCACCAGTATCAAGTCCTTCATCCACATAATGAACTGTAATTTTTGTAGTTATCAATTTATTCTCAAATGCCCAATCGTAACCATGTAATCCTTGATGTTGTAACGTGTCAGCAGGATGAATATTGATTATTCTTTTTGGAAATTCTCTAATGATCTCTGGTGAAAGTATCTTCATATAACCTGCCAGAATAATAAAATCAGGATTTTCTTTTTTCAACCAATCCAGTAACATTTCATTGTAGTTTTTTCTCTTTTTTCCTTTGGAAGTGATCACATGGGTGGGAATATCAAGTTTGCTTGCTTTATGCAATCCTGCTGCATCTGATTTATTGGAAAATACAGATTGAATTGTACAAATATCCTTCAGAATCCCTGATTGTACATTTTGGATAATTGCCAACATATTACTACCGCGACCAGAAATTAGTACAATAATCCTTTTTGTTTTCATTTCCGTCTGCCAATATCTTTTCGGAAGAACATATCTTCAAAATAAAAATCTTCAACGCGTTCATATGCTTTATTAATTGCCTCTTTGAGTGTTTCCCCATGAGCAACAATATTCAATACGCGTCCACCCGATGTTTCTAAATTAAAATTAACTTTCTTTGTCCCGGCGTGAAAGATCAATTCCTGATCTTCTTTGAGCCCGCAGATTAGAATTCCCTTCTTATACTCTGCCGGATAACCACCCGAGACCAAAACAACATCTACAAAAAAACCTTCATTGAATTCCATTTTATAATCTTTCAAAGTACCATTGAAACATGAAAGTATAAGTTCTACCAAATCACTTTTCATGGCAGGAAGAACAACTTCAGTTTCAGGATCACCCAAACGGACATTATATTCCAATAATTTTGGTCCGGATTTTGTTATCATCAAACCAAAATACACAACACCTTTATATTTAAAACCTTCAGCTTTTATGCCTTTCATTGTCGGTTTAATTATATTCTCTTCAATTTGTATTTTGAGTTCTTCGTTATAGAATGGAACCGGACAAAAAGCACCCATCCCACCAGTGTTAGGTCCTTTATCACCTTCCAGTAATTGTTTATGATCTTGTGAAGGTAACAATAATTGATAATCATCCCCATCTGTGAAAGCAAGAATAGAGAGTTCATCTCCTTCCAGTTTTTCTTCAATTAAGTAAGAAGCCTCTTCCCCATATTTTTGATGTATCTTGTCTATTGCTGTAAGTGCTTCTTCTTTAGTTGAGCAGACAAACACACCTTTTCCAGCAGCTAATCCGTCAAATTTAATTACACAGTTACCATTCAATTGTTTTATAATAACTACACTGTCATCCTGAGTCCCGACAATATCGAGAAAGGATTGATCAGTCGTGGTTCGACTACGCTCACCATGACAGATCTTCCCAAACTCCCAAAAGTCTCCGGTAGCTACTCCATATTTTTTCATGAACTGTTTTGCATAGATCTTTGAACATTCAAGTTGTGCACCAGCTTTATCAGGTCCAAAAACATTTACAGGAGTATCAACAAAGAAATCTACAATCCCGTTTGCTAGTGGATCTTCCGGACCTACAAAAATAAGTTGTATTGTATTATGCCTGCAGAAATTCATTATCATTTCATAATCATTTATATCAACATCTACATTGTTTTCTGTTCCACCATTTCCAGGAAGAACAAATATTTTATCTGCTAATTTACTTTGTGATAATTTCCAGGAAAGTGCATGTTCCCTACCACCTGAACCAATTACAGCAATATTCATTTTACCTCATTTTTTTTGCAACTAACAAAACTAATTATTCCGTATCTCATCATCTGCTTTTATTAATGATTCTTTTACTTCCTGAATTTCATTTCTGAAGATCGTTTTCAATCTTTGTAGATTCAAACTACGCAGAGCAGCGAGAGCAGCAGAACTCACATCTATTACTGTGGAGGCAGGAGTTTTGGATGGCATTACCAAAGATGAATTTATATTAACCATCATATCGATCTTATCCTTAAATGGGGGGCAATTGATAAGTGGAATTGCCAGATTAGCAGCCAGAGCACCACCCAGTCCATTTGATCTACCAGCTACAGCTATCACACAACCAGGTTCTAATGAATTATTGTAAACATCAGTAATTCCTCCAATCCTTTCACCATTCTTGTGAGCAGAAGTAACTCTCATATCAACGTAAATATCATATTTATCCAAAACCGCTTTGATCTTCTCACAATGGGGTAAATCCATTGGAGAGCCCATGATAATTATTACATAACCATCTTTAATCAATCCTTCTGAGATTAGATTTCTCTTAACTCTGTCATATACATCTTCATTAAAATCATAACTCAATTTATTGCCTGTAATTCGGTAATATATATCAAGATAGCGTCTGTTTGTTTCTTCGATAACTTCTTCAGCTAAAACACTTGGAAGTTTGCCATCAACTTTATTTTCCAATAACCATTGTCGTACATATTCCTTATCGATCGAGTCTACTTTTGTTGAATCCTTTTTGTAATCTTCCAAACTCCAAAATCTTGATGAATCTGGGGTATGAATTTCATCAATCAGAACTATTTTACCATCAATAATACCAAATTCATATTTTGTATCAACCAAAATGATTCCCTTCTCTTCGAGGAATTTACTACCAAAATCAAACAACTCTAAGGAGATTTTTCTCATCTCATCATAGATAGCTTTTGTAGTCCAATCTTCTTTCACGATATCTTCAGGTGTAATAGGACGATCAGAATCTTCTTTTGTTGTAGGAGTAACTAGCGGAGTTGGGAATTTGTCATTTTGATTCAAACCATCAGGTGCAACAACACCACTGAAGTCCCGCTTTCCGTTTTTATATCCACGCCACATTGATCCTGTTAAATAACCGCGCACTATTACTTCAATTTTTATTGGTTGTGCTTCCTTTACTAAACTTATATTAGGATCTATCATTTTAATGAAATGATTATCAACAATGTGTTTTGTTTTTTCGAACCAGAAATTTGTAATTCCAGTTAATACAGCCCCTTTTTGTGGAATGAAGTTGTTCAGAACATTATCGAAACTTGATATTCTATCAGATACAACAATCATTCTGGTCTTCTCATTAATATGCACACTATCACGCACCTTTCCTCGATGAATAACCTTCATCTGCGGAGTGTAAAAATTCCCTAAACAATTCATAAATTCTCCTTTCTCACCACGGAGCTCACTGAGAGCACGGAGGTAATTATATTATTCTTCTTTTTATTCCATTTTTTAATAATTTTTCATTAAAGTTTATCAATAAACCAACTCTATAACCTGATAGTTTTAAATATGTAATTAATTGTGCTTCGTGGATGGGTGTAAGTTTCTCAACAGATTTCAATTCTAAGATAACTTTATCTTCGACTAACAAATCTAATCTATATTTGGTTTTGATTGTTATATCTTTATATTTAATTGGAATTAACACTTGTTGTTTTACTAATAAATCTAAATTAACCAACTCATATAAAAAGCATTCCTCATATGCAGACTCCAATAAACCAGAACCAAGATTCTTATGAACTTCTATTGCAGCTTTAATGATCTTATCAGTTAAACTTTCATACAATAATTTACTCATTTTTTCTCTGTGTCCTCCGTGCTCTCTGTGGTTAATTCTTTAGTGTTTAAAATGCCTTATGCCTGTAAACACCATGGCAATACCAAGATCATTACAAGCTCTAATTACTTTCTTATCTCGCATGGAACCACCTGGTTGAACAATTGTTTTTATCCCGGCTTGAGAAGCTACAACTACATTATCAGGAAATGGGAAAAAAGCATCAGAAACAAGAATAGCTTTTCCTAATTCCTTAGCGTAATATGATATAATATCTTCCCCATCATATTCCATTGTCATATTTTCAGTTGCTTTCTCGATTGCTAATCTGGTCGAGATCAAACGGTTTGGCTGACCGGCTCCCATACCAAGAAGCTGATTTGATCCATCTTTCATTTCTCGAACCAATACAATGGAATTAGATTTAACCTGTCGCATCGCTTTGAGACCAAATTCAATCAGTTCTTTCTTGGATTCTACATCCACCTTTCTTTCGGTTACTACATCCATCTTCTCATATAACAGATTATCCGCATCCTGAACCAAAAGTGAATTGTGTAAATATTTCATATCGATCTTACGTTGGCATATTGCAGGATCAAATTCTACAATTCGCAGATTTTTATGGAATTCCAAATACTTAAGTGCTTCATCACTGTAGCCGGGTGCAACAACAACTTCCACGAATTTACGCTTACTTTTATCTTCATTGTTCAATTCAAAGAATTCTACTGTTTTCAATTCAAGCGGTTTATTAAAAGAAATGATAGAACCAAACGCTGAGACCGGATCACCTGACCATGAATGTTTGAGGGCAGTTAATTGATTATCTGCTTCTGCCAGTCCGCAGGGATTACTGTGCTTGATCACGCCCACAGCAAATCGATTAAGATCTTTCACAGAGTCAATTGCTCCCTGAATATCGTTCAGATTATTATAGGAAATCTCCTTCCCATGCAAAACCTTCATATCATACAAAGAAACTGTTTTACCAGCTTCTCGATAAAAATAGCCTTCTTGATGTGAATTCTCTCCATACCGTAGTTTCTTCCCACCAGTATAATGAATACGAATGCTTTTATCATTTGCTTGTTCATCCATTGTAGTTGCAATTAGAGCATCGTAATCGGCTGTATGGTTGAATGCTTTTCTCATTAATTCAAAACGAGTTTCCTGAGATATTGCCCCATCATTCTTTTTTAACTCTGAAATAATTTTGGTATAATCGTTAACATCTGTAATTATAGTAACATATTTAAAATTCTTGGCAGAAGCACGAATCATTGTAGGACCGCCAATGTCTATATTCTCAATCAATGTTTCAAAATCAGCTCCTGAAGCCTTTACTTTGGAAAAAGGATATAAATTGCACACCACAAGATCAATCGGTTCAATTCCTAATTTTACGGCTTCTTCAGCATCTTTTTCTCTATCAAACAACAAAGCCGATTCAATAGCAAAACTGATAGTTTTCATCCTACCGCCGAACGCTTCGGGATTTCCGGTAACTTTGGATATTTCTGTCACCTCAATTCCGGCTTCTTCCAATACTTTTTTTGTTCCACC
>JAOZPK010000199.1 GCA_029932755.1 Candidatus Cloacimonadota bacterium
GATTGCCTTTTCTTTTTAAGGGGAAGGGCTGGGAATATGATTCTTCTTCCAACGTCATCTTTTCTTTCATCTTTTCCACAAAAGGGAGACAGCAGTGGGATTCATATAGTTGCAGGGAATGAATTAAAAAAAGGACGGAAAATTCCGTCCTTTTACAATTAGATTTATTTACTATCCACTAATATTTAATTCTTTGATTAAAATAGAAGAAGCACCGTTACTGCTCATATCAAATTTAAAATTATCGGCAACTGCTTCAACTCCGCTTAACATCTGCAGAAAGTTCCCGCTTACTGTGAAAGGTTTTAGAGAATGCATACGTTTGCCATTTTGCCATAAGAAACCTTGAGCCCCAAGTGAAAAATCACCCGATATTGCATTAGCACCGGAATGCATTCCCTGCAAGCTCACGATCTCAATTACTCTGTTATGTTTTGTAAACAGATCAGCTTCTTTATGTTCACCTGCTTCAATTATAAAGTTCGATGTACTGATACCTAGTGTTCCCTTGTAGCCACGTGATCCGTTTCCGGTTGAATTTATTCCATCTTTTCTAGCTGTAATTGTGTTATGTAAAAATGATTTCAAGACACCATTTTCAATGAGAATTGTTCTCTCGGTTGGATATCCTTCGCTATCAAAAGCAGAAGTAGAAAAACCATCTGGGTGTAAACCATCATCGACAATAGTAACTTTTTCATTAGCGATCTTTTGCCCAACTTTTCCTTTAAGGAGTGATCTTCCTTCTTGAACTGATTTTGCATTGAAAATACCGGAGAATGTGGCAAGCATTGTTGCCATCATTTCATTATTAAAAACTACTGCATATTTTCCTGATTCAGCAGGCTTACCATTAAGTAGATCCGTGCTTTTCTTCACACTTTCTTTAGCCATTTTCTTAGCATCAAATTCATTAAAATTTCTAGTAATGAGAAAGTCCATCCCCATTCGTTTATCATCATTTTCTTCTGATAATGTTCCAACATAAGCATACGCATAATTATGAGTATCCTCTTTATCTAAACCTTTACTGTTAGCAATTCTACTATAACTTTTTCCATCAGCATAAACTGCGTATGGAACGTTGAAAACGCGTTTATCAGTTTCTTTGGCATATTTTTCCAGATCTTTTGCAAGTTGAATTTTATCAACCACATCAACTTTATCTAATTCCTCTGAGTAAACATTTGGGCTATTAGTGTTTTCGGGATAATTATCCATGATAACAACATCATCATTTTCAGTATATTTTGCATTTTTAATAGCCTCATCTACAATTAATTTAAAGGTTTCTTCATCAAATTTTTCTGTGTAAGCATAACCAACTTTTTCATCCTTAACTATCCGTACACCAATCCCTTTTGAATCAGCATAATTAAAGGATTCTACATTTTGTTTATTTATTTTTACAGAAAACGAATTTGCTGCTGAGAGCAGAATTTCTATCTCGTCTGTTTTATCTTTTGCGTAAGCAAATATTGTTTTGAATTCTAATGTATACATCTCTGCTCCTCCTTAATTTCTTCCACCGACGATTATTTCGTCGATCTTTATTGCGGGTTGCCCTACATTTGTTGGGATACTTCCGCTCACAGATCCGCACATACCCTGAGCCATTGCCAAGTTATCAGAGATCATGCTGATCTTCAACAAAGCTTCTGCTCCGTTTCCGATAAGTGTTGCACCACGAACAGGTTCAGCTATTTTACCATTTCTTATCATGTAGCCTTCTCCAACTGAGAAATTGAAATCACCTGTACCGGGACTTACAGATCCTCCACCCATTTTAGCAGCATAGATCCCTTCATCAATAGAAGCTATCATTTCATCGAATTTATCATTCCCATTTGCAATATAAGTATTTCTCATTCTGCTTGCTGGAGCGAATCTATAGGATTGTCTTCTACCACTACCTGTTCTTGCGAAACCTGTTTTAAGGCTTCCCATTCTATCTACCATATAAGATTTTAAAATACCATTTTCAATGAGAATAGTTTTTTGTGTTTCCATTCCTTCATCATCGATATTTTCACTTCCCCATTCGTTTGCAATAGTTCCATCATCTATTGCAGTAAGACCATCATAAGCAATTTTCTCACCCATTTTCCCAGCAAATACAGAAGCACCTTTTGCAACTGCTGTAGTTTCCAAAGAATGACCACACGCTTCATGGAAGATAACTCCACCAAAGCCGTTATCGATAACAACAGGAAACTTGCCGCTGGGTGCGTAATCTGCATTCAGCATTGTTACAGCAACTCTGGCTGTTTCTTTTCCTAACTCTATCGGATCAACTGATTTAAAGAATTCATAACCTGCAAATCTACCAGGACCTTCTCCACCAACCTGCTTTTCAATTCCATTAGAGGCAATAGAAGATGTGTAAACTCTTGAATAATTCCTATCATCCTCAACTAGTAGACCTTCACTATTTGCTATCATTACATGCTGGTTCTTCTCAGTAAATCTTACATCAACCTGACTAATCTGTTCACTATATCCGCGAGAAGCTTCATTTACCTTTTTGATAAAATCTATTTTATCCTTTTTTGATATTGTATTATTAGGAATTTCAATTGGATGAATATTTGCTATTTCTTTCTTTGTAAGATCGATAGAAGCTATGATATTCTCACTTTTTGCAGCTTTACTAACTGCGTCTGCTGCATTGAGAAGTGCCTCTTCACTTAAATCATTTGTATAGGCATAGAT
>JAOZPK010000200.1 GCA_029932755.1 Candidatus Cloacimonadota bacterium
GGCTGGCTTTCCAGTTTGGTTTGACTGTTTCCCATCGGGAAAGTGAGATTAAAAACAGCTAAGCATGTAGATTCGGCTTTTGACTTATCTTTGGACGCGGGTTCGATTCCCGCCACCTCCACCATTTGAGATTTCTTTTATTTTGCTCCACTCAACTCATTGAAATCTAATATTTTTGTAGTGGTTGACGAAATTTCATGTTCAAAATGCTTTATCAGTAAATAAATAGAAAATTTCGAGGAGAAGAACATGGATTATAATCCAAGTCTAGAAACTAGACGGCTGATCTTGAGAAAGATTTCCGAAGCAGATAAAATGGACTTATTTGAGCTGCTTACAAATTCTCAGATTGATAAAAAAATGGTTTGGAACCATTTAGATGATATGAACGAAATTACTGAGTATTTAAATGAAATTGTAGGTTCCTACCATAATAATCAACCGAGTTGCTTTGGAATTGAACTCAAGGAAAGTGGTAAGTTGATTGGTATTATAAAGCTGTTTAACTACGATGATGAATTTAAATGTGTTGAAGTTCATTATATGCTGCTTCCAAGTCATCACAGGCAAGGGATAATGACGGAAACTTTACTTAAGGTAATTGCCTTCATTTTCAACGAAACCGATATCAATAGAATTGAAGCTTTCTGCTTGAAAAAGAATAGAGCAGCGGGCAAGGTTCTGGATAAAGCAGGTATGCACTTAGAGGGCGTGTTGCGGGAAAAGATTTTTATTAATGATGAATTTATAGATTTGAAATTGTACTCCATTCTAAAAAGTGATATTCAATACGGTTAGAAATTGCAGATTCCATGTAACTTTAATATTAGCTCTTAAATATACCGATGTTTGGTGTTTATGATTCGAAATTGATTCCAGTTGCTCCACAAATCTTTGCTCACTCGTAAACTCGTGAGCTACGAATGGCAAGCCTGACATTAAAGAGAATTATGATAATAATAATTTTACAATTCTCTAACAAACAATCAATTTAATTCATCTTGACACAAAAATCATATCTAATCATTTGAACACAATTAATGGAGCATTGATGAATAAAAAAGAAGATATAATTAAATTAACAAAATATGTTAAAGCGGCTGGCTGAGCTGGCAAAGTGAGTCCGGCGGACTTAGACATAATCTTAAATGGATTAAATTTTCCAACTTCACCCAGAACTTTAGTCGATAGATCCGACAATGATGATTCAGGTGTTTACAAGATAACAGATGATATTGCTATAGTGCAAACTATTGATTTCATCACACCTGTGGTTGATGATCCATATTTATACGGACAGATAGCTGCAGTTAATAGTTTGAGTGATATTTACGCTATGGGAGCTAAGGTTGATACTGCTCTCAATATTGTTGCATATGATAATTGTCATTTAACCAAAGAAATGTTACATGAAATCCTGCGTGGTGGAATAGACAAAGTTAGAGAAGCGGGCGGTGTTGTTCTCGGTGGACACACTATCGAAGATATCGAGATGAAATATGGGCTTTCCGTAACAGGTACTGTCCATCCTGATAAGATATTAAGGAATAATACAATAAAACCTGGTGATAAAATAATCCTTACAAAACCTTTGGGAATGGGGGTTATTACAACATCTATCAAAGCAGATGAAGCTCCTCAAAGTGCTATCGATAAAGCTGTTTTTCATATGAGCTTTTTAAATAAAATAGCTTCCGAATTAGCAGTTGAGATCGGTGTAAATGCTTTGACCGATGTAACCGGATTTGGTCTTCTGGGACACCTTTATGAAATGATAAATAAAAATACCTCTGTGGAACTTGATTTTAATGCTGTTCCCTTTATTGAAGAAGCTTTTGAATTAGCTGAAATAGGATTATTCCCCGGTGGTTCTTTCCGTAATGAGCGATATTATAAGCCACATGTTCAGATTCAAAATAATTCAGTCGTTGAACACGAGCTTATGCTGATGTACGATGCTCAAACCTCAGGTGGTCTGTTAATTTCTGTTCCAAAAGAAAGAGCGAATTTATTATTGGATAAATTAAGATTAGTTGGAATTGAATGGGCTGCTATTATAGCTGAAGTTACCGATTCATCGAAAAATAACATAGTTGTTGGCTAAAACTTTTTTTAAGAAATAATACCATAAAGACATCAATTCATTTTTTAACTTGACAGTTAATTTATAATATTTTACTTAACTATATAGTTAAATGGAAATTGGAGGGTAGTATGCTATTTGGAAAAAGAATGAAAGAAGTTCTACAAAAACTTGAGCTTACACAAGTTGGCCTGGCTGAGAAGATCGGTATTTCTAATGTTGTGATAAACCGGTATATAAAAGGTAAAACCAGCCCTAATTACGATTTTTTAAATAAACTTGCTACAACTTTCAATATAAATATTACTTGGTTAATCACTGGTGAAGGTCCCATGTTCCCCACTCGGAATATCAAAACTGTAGGGAATCGTGAATATTTCTATCTACCAATACTTGATGGTGTAAGCTGTGGTTCTCCTCAAGAAATAGATTCTGCAGAACCACTCGATCATATTATGATGGATACAACCTCACTCTCGGGAGATTTCAATTCCTACTTTGCTTTTTATGCTAGAGGAGATAGTATGGAGCCCTATATCTCAAATGGTGATGTTGTAATTGTGAAGCAATGTGATAACTGGGTTGCCGCTGATGAAAGGATTTGTGTTATTCGTGTGGA
>JAOZPK010000201.1 GCA_029932755.1 Candidatus Cloacimonadota bacterium
ACTAAATAGAATAGTTGACATTAATAATTAATCAAAAAAAATGTCGAGGCTTTAAATTATGGAGGAAAAATGAATAAAAAAATCTTAATGATATCAATGCTGTTACTCACGCTTATTATTTCTAGTTTGTTTGCAGAGAAGTCACTTGAAAGAATCGCTAATGAAAAAGGTGTTGAAGCTGAAACATTGTATAATGAGAAAAAATTTGTAGATTCAGCGCAGGTTTTCGAAGCTGCGATTTCTAAACTTGAAGAAGCTGTTAAGACAGACGGTATTCCACTTGATAATGAGAAAATTTCAAGATGGCTTGAACTTGCTTTTAATGGTTATTATCAAGGGAAAGAATTTGAAGATGCGATTAAAATAATTGATAGACAACTAAAGCTTGATCCCACAAATTACAAATTTGTTAATTATAAAGCAATTATTCTTAAAAAATACCTTGAAAGAATTGATGAAGCGATTGCAGTTTTGAAAGAATATAATACTGCAAAAAGAAGCTTTAAAGTTGAAAAAAAGATAGCTTCCTATTACCAAAGTATTGAAGACTATGAAAATGCAGTTATTTGGTATCATAAAGCCTATGAACAAAAGAAAGATGCAACTGTTATAAAGAATATTGCGGCAATATATCTTAAACTTGGCAAAAATAATGAAGCTATTTCAGCATATGAAGATTTCATTAAAACTAATCCAAATGAAAGCGTACTTGCCAAAACTTATAAAAATCTCGGTAAATTGTATGAGGATATGAAAAGTAATTCAAAATCGATAGAGAATTATGAAAAATCAATTGATCTTAAATATAGTAGTGATATAGTTCTTACTCTAATAATGAAATATTACGAAGGTGAATCTTATGATAAAGCATTGGAGAAGATCGCTCTTTTCCTTAATAATAAACCCGGTAATAATGATGCGATCTATTATCGAGCAATGATTCATTTTGATCGTGGAGAGAAAGAAGCAGCCACAACTGATTTCCAAACAATATCTTCTGATCCAAAATATTCTAAATTAGCTAAAGGCTATATTGAAAGTATAAAATCTGAATAGGTAAATGGGATAAAATGAGAAAAACTATTATTGCTGGGAATTGGAAGATGAATAAACTCTTCAATGAAGTGGAAGAGTTTTTAGACGAACTTTCAGATAATCTTGAAGATAGAGAACTGGGTTCTGTAGAAGTAATAATCTGCCCACCATCATTATATTTAGAATTGTCATCTGATATAGCTGCAGATTCTAAATTTCATATCGGTGCTCAGAATGTTAATGATAATGCTAGTGGTGCTTTTACAGGTGAAATCTCAGCAGCAATGCTGCATTCAATGGAGTTAGAATATTGCATTATTGGGCATTCTGAAAGAAGAGAATATTATTCTGAATCAGATGAAATGATAAATGCAAAGTTGAAAAGATTGCATGAGAATGAGATTATCCCGATCTTCTGCATTGGAGAAACATTAGAGCAAAGAGAGAAAGGAATAACAAAGAACATAATTCTTGCTCAACTTAATGGTGGTCTCAAAGATATTGTCATTAATGATAATGTCGTGATCGCCTATGAACCAATCTGGGCAATTGGAACAGGTAAAACTGCAACTTCACAGCAAGCTCAGGAAATCCATGCATTGATCAGGAAGTGGTTGGAAGAAAATTATTCCAAAGAAATTGCAGAAAATACTTCGATACTTTATGGTGGAAGTATGAAACCTGAGAATGTGAAGGAACTACTGGATCAACCTGATATTGATGGCGGCCTTATTGGTGGTGCAGCACTCGATGTATCAAAATTTTCCAGTATGATCGAAACAGCCGTGGAATTATAAAGATAATAATAAAATAGATCTTAGCCCACGGTTATAATACTGTGGGCTATATTTTTAGAGGTAGAAATATGTTAGATATGAAATTTATTCGTGAAAATCCTGAATTAGTTAAGAATGCTATCAATAATAAGAATGAAAAGACCAATCTTAATAAAGTTTTAGGTTTGGATAAAGAAAAACGTAAACTTCAATTTAGATTTGATACAATGCGAGCTGAGCAAAATAGTGTATCAAAGCAGATTCCTGAACTTAAGAAATCAAAAAAAGATACCTCGGAGATCGTTGCCCAAATGAGAGATATTTCAAATAAAATAAAAGAAATTTCAATCGAGTTATCGAGTATAACTGAGGAATTAGAAACAAAACTATTGAATATTCCTAATATTCCTTATAAGGATGTGCCAATTGGTGGGGAATCTGAAAATGAATTTGTTCGAGAGTGGGGAGAGAAAAAGCAATTTGATTTTAATCCTATCGGGCATCTCGATCTAATTGAAAAAAATAAGTTATTAGATATTAAACGAGCAACCAAAATATCAGGTAGTGGATTTGTTGGTTATACAGGGAAGGGTGCTCAAATGGAACGAGCTCTAATTAATTTTATGTTGGACTTCCACATTAATAAACATGCCTATGAAGAAGTGAACTTACCCATATTGGTCAATAGACAGGCAATGATTGGAACAGGACAGCTTCCTAAAATGGAAGATGATATGTATCATGTAAATGAAGACGATCTTTTTCTGATTCCTACAGCAGAAGTATCTGTAACGAATTTTTATGCTCAGGAAGTACTTCCGTATGAAAAACTTCCACAGAAATTCATTTCTTATAGTCCGTGTTTTAGAAGGGAAGCTGGCTCTTATGG
>JAOZPK010000202.1 GCA_029932755.1 Candidatus Cloacimonadota bacterium
AGATTGAAGATTGAAGATTACTTTTATGAATAAAGAAGAACTAAAAAAAAGAACCAAAGCATTTGCTCATAAATGTGTTAAAATAGTACAAAATTTACCAAATACATATTTAGGAAGACATATTCAAGGTCAATTAGTTCGTTGTTCAACATCTATTGCAGCTAATTACAGAGCAGCATATAGATCTCAAAGTAAAGCATCCTTTATAGCAAAATTGAGTATTGTAATCGAAGAGGTTGATGAATCCCATTTCTGGATAGAATTTATAATAGATGAGAAACTAATCTTAAATCAAGAAATATCGGATTTATTATCTGAAGCAGATCAATTGACAGCCATATTCGTATCTTCTAGAAAAACAGCGAGAAAAAATTTAAGTTGAAGATTATTAATTTATGTATATAAATGTGAAATTATGAATATAAAATCGCAGATCTTTAATCTCAAATCTAAAATTAGGAGAGTTGCCGGAGCGGTTGAACGGGGCGGTCTCGAAAACCGTTGTGGGTGTAAGCCTACCCAGGGTTCGAATCCCTGACTCTCCGCCAAGATTTAGTTAAGGATGAGGGATTAGGAATGAGGAATTAGGAATTACGAATAATTGTGTTGGTTGAGAAAATAAATTATCAATATAATATCATTAAACTTGCCAAACAATATTATGAAAAAAACATTACTTTTGGAATATAAGAATATTAAATTTGGAGGATAATTATGAAGAAAATATTAGGTTTGATTTTCATCCTCGTACTATTCCTTTCAGGATGTACAGATGAAGGTACTTTAAAAATTGTTAGTAATTCCACCGAAGATGTATGGTATCAAGTAAATTTTGGTACAACAAAATGGTTACTCCCGGCAGATTCTATTTCCTATTCGTGGAATCTAAGTACGAGTATTTTTGGAGAAGAGGATAAAAAAGTAACGGTAACTTATGGTGGTGGTGAAGGATTCTTAGAAGATTCTTATCAAGTTGTTAAAACTGTCAAACCCGGTAAAATAACTACTGTAGAGATTATAGAAGATAGATGACAAGAATTTGTTTATTAGATCTTTAAATAAAAAAAACGGTAGAGAATTCCACCGTTTTTTTTATAATTAATTTTATTACCATTTACCCAAAATTTTATTTGAAAGGAATAAATTGATCTCTTCCTGTTTTCTCAGCAGTTCAAATTCTTTGCTCATGTTAGAAACCTTAGAATTCTGGAATTCTATTTTAGAACGATCAAGATCGAGCAGACTTATCATCCCATGCTTATAATATTCCTGAGCCATCTGCAAATTATTTTCGGCAAGTTCAAGCTTATCTGCATGAAGTTTTTGTGATTGTTTTATAGTTTCAAGATCAGCAAGAAGGATCTGTAAGTCTATTGCATTATTCTCTTTTGTGATTTCGAGATCCATTTCTAAAAGTTTATGATTTCTTTTGAATTGAAGATATTGCTCTCTTGTTTGCAATAAATTGAAAATATTGTAACTTGCGCTTAGTGAGAGTGTATTACTGGTTCTATCATAATTTCCAAAATTATAAATATCATTTGGATCATTATGGTTTAATGAATATGACATAGAGATTGAAGGCAGAAAGTTCATCTTTTGTTGAAATAATAATATCTTGCTGGTTATTAAAGAATTTTCTTTTTGTTGAAGGTCATAATTTGTTTTAAATTCAGCATTCTCTATTGTCAGTTCCATATTTGGAGTAGAAAGATCAAATCCTTTATCATCAATATTCAAATAGCTGAAAAGAGATTTTCGCAATTTTCTAAGGTTGTTTGTTGCTTCATTCACGGCTATATCATAGTCGATCAAAGATATTTTGCTTTGCTGTAATTCCAGAGCAGATTTATCGCCTGTCTCAAATTGTACTTGTACTTGAATGTTAATTTTTTGCTGAAGGATTAAATTCTCCTTTTGAATATCCAGATTTTTCTGTGATTCTAGAACGGATAAATATTTAAGAAAAACAGTATATGCAATTATTTTTTTTCTGTTCTCCAAAGAAAGATCTGCATTCCTTTTATTCAAGATAGAAGTTCTAACATTATAATAACTTGGTTCATTCAAACTTATGGTTTTACTTAATTTGAATGAAGCACTTTCTATCCAATCCAAATTTGTATCATAATTTTTGGAACGTCCTGCAGAAATACTAGTTGAAGGAAGCAAGCCGATCCAACTACTTCGTAGATTACTTTGAGCATTTAGATTGCTTACATTTTCTTGCTTTATACTGTATGAGCTATTTAATCCGATATTAATTAACCCATCAAGTGTATATTCTTCAGCAAAAATTAAGATGGGAATAATCAGTATTGTTAAAATTATGATTCTTTTCATTTTGTCTCCTTAAAATTATATCTAATTAATCATCGGCAAGAATCTTAAGTTAAAGAAAACAGGCAATATTTTTTTTCCGTATCTGGAATATTGTACTCTAAAGTGACTATAAATTCAAATTGTATGGTATATTTAAAATAAATTATTTGACTTTAAGTGCTTGCTGAATAAATAAATTGTAACTTGAAATATAGATTCGTGTTTTAGTAGTTAGTGAGCTTGAAAGGATTTAGATTTGACTAGAGAAAGAGAGATGATCATCAAGGCCAAAAAAGATATCAATCAGTTTGATTATCTTTACAGTAAGTATTATCCAAAGA
>JAOZPK010000203.1 GCA_029932755.1 Candidatus Cloacimonadota bacterium
TGGGAATGACAATTTTTGTCTTTCTGACGTTACTTACACGTTATTCTCAGGAAGAATCTCAATGTTAACTAATAGAACCCTCTTAAATTCTCCCTTACAAAGGGAGATAAAACAGAACTGTTATTTTAACAACAACATCTTCTTTGTAAGAATTTTAGTTGGTGTTTGTAATCTGTATAAATATATTCCTGAACTAACTCGTTTATTATTCGAATCTTCCCCATCCCAAACAACTGAATGCTGTCTTGCTGAAAGCTGATCGTTGACAAGCTGTTTCACTTTCTGCCCTTTAATGTTGTAAATCTCCAATTTTACTTTTCCAGATTCTGGTAAATTAAACACTATCTTTGTTTCCGGATTGAAAGGATTTGGGAAGTTAGTTAGAAGGTATTGGGTGTTAGGTATTTGGTTTTCGGTAGCATTTACATAAGATTCAGCACCAAATTCATAACAACCCATATCAATGATTGCGATTCCGTCACCATCTCCATCCCAAACACGGTGATTTTGCAATAAATCCCACGGTGGAATGAATAAACCTGTTGTATCTGGAGTACCGGCATCAATGCAGGGAGATTGTTCTGTTAGTTGATATGGATCATCACCTAATAAAAGGAAAAGCGGATCTTCATCTATGTTACCTTCAAGCCAATTAATAGTAGCTTCATTAGGTGGATTACCTGGATAGATCGCATCTTCTCCACCTTCAATATCACAATATTCAATATTTAATATAGAAGGAATGGTAGGATAATTACCTGTATTAATTTCATATTCGTAATCTGATTCATTATTATATAGAATGTTATTTCGGAAGTCAATTTCACCGAATATCCCAAGTGGACAAATATGTGAAGTATTCTGTGTAAATGTACAATTATTTACTTCTATTGATCCAGGACTACTGATTCTTGCGATATAGCTTCCATTAGTGGTGGAGTTGTTAATGAATAAACAGTTACTGATCTTGATATCAGGAAAACAATCCTGTTGAGCTGAGACATTAATAGTATTATATTCTTCATATTGAAATGGAGGAATATCAGAATTGGAAAAAACACAATTTTCCAATTCCAAATAATCATCTACTTTACAATAAAAGTTAGATACCCATTGATCAGGCCCAATTGAGTCATTATTGTCAAAGATACTATTCTCAATTGTATAATTACCACCATCCAGCCATAAGCCTGAACAACCTTCGGAATTATTATTTTGAACTACTATATTATTAAAGGATATCTCATAACAACGATAAAAATATATAGAGCCATGTCTAACATAACAATTTTCAATAATGATATTCTTTACATTAATATTATTTGAGTGTGCAGAATGAATAGGATATTTAAAATATTGATCAATATTGCTAAAAGTAAAATTTTCGAGTGAGTTAAATCCTTTATCATGTCTCATAATATATGTAGAAACGTTATAGTCATTATTTAGTACGGTCGTGTTCATTTCTTCACCGATCAGACTTACATATTTCTTCGCTGAAAAAGGGAATATCTGATCATTCAATTCCTGTGAATAGATACCTGCAGCGACATATATAGTTTTGGGACTATTGCTGTCTGACTCTATTTTCTGAAATGCTAATGCAATAGTTTTCATCGGATCATCGGGAGTCAAACCACTATTATCATCATTTCCATCAGAAGATATATATAAATCATGATTAATCCTTTCCAAAAAATGATTTTGCGGGTTAATTGTAATTTCTCCTGTACTCGTAACACTACGTTGATAATAAGCAAAATAATTAAACTGATCTTGAACCGTAAAAGTATCTACAATTACATGGATATCGTTCACCGCATCACTGGCAAGTATATCAAGAGCTTGACCTGCGAAATTATTATAAATATCACATAGGTTAACAGGATCAAATGTAATATTTGATTCATTAACCACGTTTAAACCACCTCCACTACATGCATAATTGTTGTATATACTTACTCCGGATAATGTTATATCTGCTCTATGTATATTTATTCCACCTCCTCCTACAGCATTATTGTTAAATATATTACAATTTATAATACTAGCATTGATTGGGTCTGTTTGGAAAGCGGTAGAAATGCGTATACCACCACCTTTTCTATCAATATCACCATAAATTATATCTCCTAATCCATTTGTAATTGAAAATCCCCTTATAACAGCTTCATATTCATTACTTTCCAATCTAACACATGAACCTTGTTGATTGCCATCAATTATGGTAGTAGTAATATAAGTTTCATCTCCGGTTATCAATTCAAGACTAGCAAGGGTAATATTCTTTCCATTGAAGTTTACATTCTCGTAATATCTGCCAGGATAAACCAGAACTGTATCGCTATGAACAGATGCATTGATCCCTTCCTGGATGGTTGTAAAGTCACCACTACCGTCCAACTTAATATGCCAAGTTGTAGAATATAGCCACGAATTTACACAGATTAGCACGAACAAAAAAAATAAATGTCGGCTTTGCGAAGTAAAACGACATATTCTTTGGAATGACTTGGTTTTAGTTTTCAATAAACCCCCTGTTCGGCTAAACCGAACTTCCCCCTTACAAAGGGGGGCAGAATTAATTCTGATTTGAGTTTTACTTACTTTCTAAAACTGCTAAGTTGTTTTTTTCTGTAAAGAGTAATATTATTATCCAG
>JAOZPK010000084.1 GCA_029932755.1 Candidatus Cloacimonadota bacterium
TTAATAGTTTTGTATCCATTTTTTTCTCTGGATAGATCATACTTAAATAATGAGCTAGACAAAGTTTATTGAATTCAAGTTCACAAAGATTATGCAGATCGCTCAACTCTTGATTTGCCAGATCAAGTTTGTTCATTGTTACATCTAATTTACTTTTTGCACTGCTTTCGGATTTCTTTAATTGTTTAATTTTTTTCTCTGCTTTGCTTTTTTTAGATTTTGTTGAACTTATGTCTTTCTTCGTACTTTGTGTTTTTTGTTCAACTTCCTCTATCAGTTTGCTCTCTTCATCAATTTTTTTATTCAGTTCATCCAACTGGCTTTTCTTTTCATCCAGATTCTGAGCAAATACAAATACACTCAGCAACAAACATAATCCAATTAATTTTATTTTCAACATTTTACCTATCAAACCCATTTAATTATCTTTTGGATTAGTTTTGTGATTTAATGATTTTGTGTCAAGTTTGAGGACATTAACAAAATTATATTAATCTATCTCTATCTCTATTTTTCCTTTTTCAAATCCTTTCAGATTCTTAACTAAACCAATAATTGAATCACGCATAGCATTATGAATAAAAGGAACCAATGGTATTTTTTTACCATTGATCTTCAGTTTTATTTTCATTTCTTCTTCGGATAAATAATCTTCTTTATGGCTCATCTTTCCTCCTAATCCCAACTAAATTTTCTATTTTTGTTCGTTTTATTTCGCTATTAAATTTTCTTTACTTAACTCTTTTTTCTCTACTTTTGTTCGCTTCAGTTCGTTGCTAATTTTTCTGTTCTTAATTCTTTTCTCTCAGTCCCTATTCCCAATCCAAAAGACGCATTTCACCTTCTATTTTTTTTATCTCTGTAATTTCCTGGCTAACTTCCAGAATCCCACGATATTTACCATCATCATCATGCATTGCAAAGTATTTTATTAGGATGAATTTCCCTTTCATTTTAATCCAGAATTTTGCTTCTTTCTTTGTTCCTGCTTTAAATTCTGCAATAATTTTTTCTACAATATGTACACTTTCCGGTGGATGACAATTTTGCACTTTCCTGCCAATTATTGCTGGTGAACGAGGAAAGAATCGATCACCAGGTCTGGAAAAATATCGCACTTCATCATTCTCATCAACAAAGGTAATATCAAGCGGCAGAGTATTCAATAATAATTCCAATTGGTTTTTTGATAACTTACCGGTTTCCACTTTCCAAAATATATCAGAAACTGTACTTATCACATCAGTTTTTTTCTGTTTGGAAAATCTTGTTGGTGCTTCGATATAGGAATAACCTAGTTCGGCAGATTGTTCCTGCATCTGCTGCCAGTGGTCTTGTGTTACTGTTTCCATTGCAATAGGGTAAACAATCAATTCTTCTTTGAAGATCATGCCATACATCAGGAAAAAAAGTTCTCCAATATCTCTATATATTTTAGGTGTGAATTCCCCATCTTCCTTAATATGTTGAGATAACTCTTTCCATTTTCGGCGGATATCATCGTGCAAAGACCACATCACATTTAGCGGTGTATAATTTTCCCAGATTTTCTCTAAATAAGGAAATAGAATGTTTTCTTTTCGGATCAAGTGATTTTCGTATTGTGAGAGATTGGAAGTTAATTCCGCTATTTTTTCAAAATCTTTATTATGAAGTGCAACTTTAGTTTTTTCCAGGTTTTTTTCTAATTCTCTGTTTTCCAGCATTAAATAATAGAGTGGATTACCTTCAGCAGGTTTTTCCCATTTATATTCTTTCAAGTATGGGTAGATCACATTCATGATTTTTTCAATATGCTCCTTTATATCAGCAACCTTAATGCCCATCTTGATCTGTTTGGCTTCCATCTCGACCATATCATAAGGTGTGATATTTTCTAAAGCTTCTTTGTGCTGTTTAATCAATTTAGAGCCATCTTCCCCGTTGATAATACCCATAGAGAACTTTAATAAGCCCTTAACACGGTTTTTTCGGTTGTTAATAAATTCTGACATCGTAACCTCCATGAATAAATTATAATAAGATTCTGCATAATTCCTAATTATCATTGTCCCGACTCATCGGGAAAGCAATCTAAATTCCTACATAACTAATTGAAAAAAGAGATTGCTTCGTTCGTAACAGCAAGAAGAAAAACTCGCAAAGACATCATCTCTTGTCATTCCCAACTCGATTGGGAGTCTTCTGCCCATTCATTACATATTAGATTCCCGTTTTCACGAGAATAACAAATATAGAGATTAATCTAATTATGCAGAACTCTTTAATCACAAACCTACTTTTTGAGTAAACGAACGCGACGTCAAGTTATTGAAAAAAGAAATAAAAAAAGTTGTTAAAAAGCTTTAAACTGCGAACAAATTTTTATCCATATTTTATTACATATCATATAATATTAAAATGGTTAAATACTTTTATTGTTTGCTTTTCACTATCATTTCCAAATTATACTTGACTGAGGAAACCCAAGTAAATTTGTGGTGGTGTTTATAAAGATGAGAATCCTTGAATTTAGGAGGAAAAAATGAAATTGATCTATAATCCAGTATTTTTAAAACACGATACCGGCATGCACCCGGAAAACATAAAGAGATTATCTTCACTTGGAGAATTACCGGTTACCAAATTAGAAAACGGTGAGAGATATCTGGAACTTGTACATAGTCCCGAATATATAAAAAAAATTAAAGATCTTAGTATTAATGGTGGTGGGCATTCCGATGAAGATACAATCGTATCGGAAGGAAGTTATGAAGCGGCAATCTATGCAGTTGGTGCAACGATCATGGCTTCAAATAGCGGAGATTTTGCTCTGACCCGTCCTCCCGGGCATCATGCTCATCGAGATAATTCCAGCGGATTCTGTTTATTCAATAATATTGCCATCGCAGCTCAATATCAGACAAATCAAGGGAAACGTGTCTTGATCATTGATATCGACGGACATCTCGGTTGTAGCACAGAAAAGTTATTTTATGATTCTGACAAAATTATGTATTGGTCATTCCACCAGTTTCCAGCTTTTCCAGGTGGTGGAGATGCAGATGAAATTGGCGAAGGAAAAGGTAAAGGATTTACGATCAATGTCCCGCTTCCTCCGGAAAGCGGAGATGAAATTTTCATGGATGCTTTTGAATCTTTTTTACCGGTAGCCAAGGAATTTAATCCCGATATTGTAGGGATTTCTGCCGGCTTTGATTCTCATCAATATGATCTTTTACTGGATCTTCGTTTAACGGTAAATACTTATTACAAAATCGGGAAGCTGATTTCTGCAAATTTCAAAAATGTATTTGCAACCCTAGAAGGCGGCTATAATATCGAAGTTTTCCCAAAATGTCTTTATAATTTTCTAGATGGAATAAATAATAACAAAATGAGATTCAAGGAAAATGAGACAGATTCACTTATCCAGACATACTATGAATATGAAGGGCGAAAAGCTTTGACAATGCAGCTTCTAAAAAAATACTGGAAATCAATTTAAAATGAATTTAAAAGAATGTGGTGTTTTGTCTTCCTGTATATCAAGCTGAAGCTTGTGTCATCCTGAGCCCTTCTATAAACTCAGGACAAGCTCTGTCGAAGGACAAAGACTTGAATAGTTTATTCCACTTCGATACGTCCCGAAAGCTTTCGGGACTACTCAGTGTGACAGTAAAATTCAAAACTTGAAGGTTTAGAATTGCAGAATATGATAATTTATTAAATAAAAATAAGGAATAAAAAATGAGTTCAAAGAAATTAGACAAACTATTTAATCCAAAAGTAGTAGCAATTGTCGGAGCTACTACAAAAAAGGAAAGTGTTGGCTATGCATTAATGAAAAACATAATCGGTTCGGGATTTGATGGGATTGTATATCCTATAAATCCTAAAAGAACCAATGTCCTTGGTGTGAAAGCATACCCTAGCTTGGATGATGTGCCGGATAAGATCGACCTGGCAATAATTGCCACACCTGCTAAATCAGTTCCAGAAATTGTAGAGAAATGTGGGAAAGTAGGAGTATCCGGAATATTATTAATTTCAGCCGGTTTTGCAGAAGCAGGGGAAGATGGCAAAGAATTGATGAAACAGATCTTTGAAACTATCCGAAAATATAAAATACGACTAATTGGGCCGAACTGTCTAGGATTTATTAATCCTTCTATTAAATTCAATGCTAGTTTTGCCAATAAAATGGCCTTACCCGGTAAGATCGCCCTAATATCTCAAAGTGGTGCTCTTTGTACTGCAATCCTTGACTGGTCAATAAAGCAGAATGTTGGATTCAGCAATTTTGTTTCTATTGGTTCGATGATGGATGTTAGCTTTCACGATTTGATTGATTATTTTGGAAGTGATCCGCATACGAGCAGTATTGTTATTTATATGGAATCACTTATCGATGCCAGAAGTTTCATGAGTGCAGCAAGAGCTTTTGCCAGAAATAAACCGATCATTGTACTTAAAGCTGGAAAAAGTACAGAAGGTGCACAGGCCGCAATGTCTCACACAGGAAGTCTCGCTGGAAATGACTTTGTTTTTGATGCTGCTTTCAGAAGAGCCGGAGTTATCAGAGTTGATACGATCGAAGAACTTTTTAACATCGCTAAATCTTTGGCAATGCAGCCCAAGCCAGTTAATAACAGGCTTGCAATTGTAACTAATGCCGGAGGTCCGGGAGTGATAGCTACAGATACTCTTATTGCCAAAGGTGGCAAGCTTACAAAATTATCTGATGAGACTATTAGTGAATTGAATAAACATCTATCTACTCACTGGAGTAAGGGAAATCCTATTGATGTATTGGGAGATGCGGGACCTGAACAATATGCAAAAGCGGTGGAACTTTGCGCAAAAGATAGAAATGTGGATGGAATTTTAGTAATTCTAACTCCTCAATCAATGACCGATTCCACAGAAATTGCCATGCAAATTGCTGCTATTTCTAAAAACTGCAAGAAAACTGTTTTAGCATCATGGATGGGTGCAGATGATATCGCAGAAGGGCAGAAGGTTTTGGAAGCTAATAATATTCCGGTTTATCAGACTCCGGAAAACGCTGTTAAATGTTTTATGCTCATGTACGACTATTCTCGCAACCTTAATATTCTGCATGAAACTCCTTCACATATACCGCAAGAATTCCAACCTGAAAAAAGCAAAAACCAAGAACTAATTAATCACGTTTTGAAAGATAATAGAACAGTGATGACAGAATTTGAAGCAAAACAGTTTCTAAATAATTATCAGATTCCAGTTATTAAGAACGGTCTGGCAAAAACAGAAGAGGAAGCAATCGCAATGTCAGAAAAATTTGGTTATCCTCTTGTGATGAAGATCGCATCTCCCGATATTCTACACAAAACAGATGTTGGTGGTGTGATCTTGAATATTCTAAATAAAGAGGAGGCAAAAATTGCCTACAAGAAGATACTGAAATCTTCTAAAGAAAAAGTTCCTGATGCTGATATCAGAGGTGTTTTTGTAGAACAGATGATGAAAAGAAAATATGAATTGATCATCGGTTGTAAGAAGGATCCAATTTTCGGACCTACAATCGTCTTTGGAATGGGTGGTGTTGCAGTTGAAATTTTTAAAGATACTACTGTAGGGTTACCGCCACTAAATATGGCTCTAGCAATGAGGATCATTGAAGATACAAAGATCTACGAACTGATAAAGGGGTATAGGGGAATGCCAGGAGCAGACATTACTTCCATCCAATTCCTGCTTTATAAATTTGCTTATCTGTTAATGGATTTCCCACAAATACTTGAAATTGATATTAATCCTTTTGGAGTTGATGAACGTGGAGGAGTTGTTTTAGATGCGAAAGTTTTGTTGGATAAAACTGTAATAGAAGTTAAGGATAAATGCTGCAAGCATATGGTAATCTCACCTTATCCATCTGAATTCACTATCGAACACACAATGACAAACGGACAGAAAGTAACTCTTAGGGCTATCAAACCGGAAGATGAATTTATGGAAAAAGAGATGTTCTCAAATTTCTCTGAGCGTACTCAAAGATTCCGCTTTTTTCAATTAATCAAAGATATTTCTCATGAAGAACTTATTCGCTACACACAAATCGATTATGATCGTGAAATTGCCATTATTGCCGAAGTTGAAGAAGATGGCAGAAAGAAAATGGCTGGTGTAGTTCGTTTGATCGCAGATCAATATAATGAAACTGCAGAATATGCAATTGTTATTGCTGATCCATGGCATAATCTGGGACTTGGAAATAAATTCACAGATTACATTCAAGAAATTGCTATGAAAAGAGGAATTCAAAAGATCTATGCGAATGTTATGGCAACAAATCACATTATGCAGCACATGTTTAAAAGCCGTGGGTATAAAATGGAGCGAATTGAAGATGGTTATTATGCTGAATTAGTAATTAACGAACCTAAATAATCCGAAATCTTGTGAATGGTCTTGATCTTCGCAATGATTGAATATTATTGAATTACCATTGCGGAGGTTTTCAACCATAAGACGTGCAAGAGAATTTCAGCATCGTTTCGCTTTGCAAAGCCGACGCATTATCCGCAAGGTACCAAAAAAATAAGATTATAGGATAATAAAAAAACCAACTCGCTTAAAAGCAAGTCGGTTTTTTTAATTCCTATTTAAATTAAAAGCAATTATTTTTGGATTTTATTATTAACTTTTAGAATTTCTTTTATCATTTCTACAAAATTCTCTTTAGGAAATGCTCCTGTTGACATTTGAGGTTGTTCTCCTACCGGAATAAACAAAACAGAAGGGATACTGCGAATTCCGAATATACTTGCAAGTTGTTTTTGGTCTTCAGTATCAATTTTATAAATTTTTACTTTCCCATCATATTCAATTGCTAATTCTTCCATTATAGGTGCTACTCTTTTACAAGGTCCACACCAATCTGCATAAAAATCGATAATTGCTGGAATTTCACCCTTATAATTCCACTCTGTTTCATTCTCAAAATCGAAAACTTTCTCTTTAAATGTTTCCAAAGTTAGATGTTCCGGTTTCACCTTTATTTCTTCTGCTATTAATGGAACTATCATTGTTAATGCTAATAATAATACTATTATTTTTTTCATTATTGCTCCTATTTTATAGCCAACATTCTGTCGATCTTAGCTTTATTAAAACCTACTATTGGACGGTTATTAATCCATATTTGCGGAACACCCTGCTGACCAGATTTACGGATCATATCCCGGGCTGCTCTTTGATCTCTGGAGACATCAACATCTTTAAAGCGGATTTTATTCTCTTTGAGATAACTCTTTAATTTCCTACACCATGAGCAAGTTGGTGTACTAAAAACTACAACGCTTTTCATTTTAACTTATCCTTAAAATAATCTTAGTAAAACCTAAACTACTTTAAGAACATCTTTAATAGCTGTTACTATAGAATCTTTTGGGAGAGCGCCTACAGCCATTTGTGGTTTATCATCCTTTGGACAAAATAACATTGAAGGAATACTGCGAATACCAAATGCTGCTGCAAGTTCCTGTTGATCTTCTGTATCTACTTTATAAATATTCACTTTGTCTTCATATTCTTTTGCAAGTTCTTCCAAAACTGGGGCAACCATTTTACAGGGTCCACACCAATCTGCATAAAAATCAATAATACAAGGATACTCTCCTTCAAATTTCCACTCTTTGTTTACTTCAAAATTAAAAACTTTCTTCTGAAAAGTTTCTTTTGTTAAATGTTCCATTCTTTCTCCTTTTAGAAAATGATTTCCAATATTAACTTGAGAACCATCTTAATTTTATTTTTTATTTTTTTTAATTAATATAACTAAATATTTCATAATGTCAAATAAATAATATCCATTATTTTATTTAATCATTTAAATCTATTTCAAATAAGCCCGCTATGCTATCTTTTGTATATTTTTCATCATCATTAAGCACTTGTAAATAGTGCACGATCTCATCCAGAATTTCATCTGATTTCACATGTTCAAAATGTGCTCTATTCAAGAAAAGCTCTACTTCTCCAGGCTTGTGTTTCATAATATCAAACGCCATCTCTGCTGCTGCTTTCTTATTCTCAACAACCCATTTTGTAGCTTTTTCTAGTTCTTCTACAAATACTTTTGCAACATCGGAATGCTCTCTCAAAAATTCACCTTTGAAGATCAATCCAGCATTTGGAATATTACCAATTTTATTCCCATCTTCTTCCCAAAGTTGACTATATGATATTGATTCATAAGCATCTTTTGCATTATACATAGCGTAACTTGCTTCCGGTTCACGCAATAAAACTGTATCGCATTTCCCTGAGATAAAATCATTTTTGATCTCTTCCGGACGTCCAAATGGATTTCCAAAAGCAAATTCAAAGTCATCTATATTATATCCCTTTGCCTCTATAAGATGTTTGGTCATAATCATTGGTGGAGCTTGTTTAAAAAGCGGTACATGAATTTTGTGACCCTTGAGATCTTCAAAGTTTTTTGCATCATAACCACGAGTGAGCAGATGAAAATTATCCCAAATATTTATGGAATACATTTTAATATCTACACCAGAAAGGTACAATTTCGCTGCTGCTGCTACTGCCGTAAATGTAATATCAGCTTTTTTATTCATAACCCAAGCCATGTGTTTTTCTGTCTCTTCCCAAACTTTTAATTCTTTGATCTCTATTTTATCCATTAATCGTTTTGATTGCAGCATTTTCATAATAATTGGATAAGTTATGGGAGTTGCAGATTGGATAATCACAGAAATTTTATCTGTTTGTTTATTTGATTCGTCACCATTAGTAACTGTTTTGAAAAAGTAGATAAGAAATCTAAAAGTTTCTTTTTGCTCAGAGAAATACTCAAAACCCATTCCTGTGAGCATATTAATAAGTGGTGTAGGTTCGAACATTTGCTTCAGCACAAAACCTTCACCTTGCTCTAATGATTGAGCTTTCTTAACGATCAGTTCAAACGGATCTTCTTTCATTCCTATCGCATTGATCTCTTCAAATTCTTCAATATTATCTTTCCAATTTTCGTTCGTTAATTTTTCTGCTTTTTTGTATTTAACGAATAGATGGAACTCACCATTTTTCAATTCTTCTAAATAAAAAGTATCGCCATTTTCTTCCAACATTCTTTTTAGTGGAATCGGGTCAAAATCGTTAATCACCTGTAATGCCTGATCTTTCTTCAGTTTTTTTTGTTTCTCAATTATTTTTGGAAGAAAGAAACTATCAAGCTCTCTAACATCAAAAATAATAAGCTGTTTTATCTCATCAATCCATTGTGGTTTTACAGTTTTTATTTCCTTTTCTAATTCCTTAATGCATTCAGGAAATGACAGATACAATTTATCTTCATTCCCAATTTCATTGTTTAAGGTGTGTAATAGTTCACAAATTGAGATCTTCCCTACTTTTGCAACATCGCTAAAAGTTGCCCATTTAGAAACGATCCTAAATATTTTATTGTTCTCCAATTTGCTGAATTTTGGAGACATATCCATTAAAACTTTTTTTAGTTCAGGATGCTTATTTATAGCAACACTGATTTTTGTTTTAGCTAAAATTATCATCTTTTCCTCTTTTTGCTTTTGATACTCATTCTCATTAACAAGTTATAAGAAAAGGCGGTTCTCCTACCCTTCTTACAAATTTACCTTTGAAGATATTCTATTGCATTCAATGCTGCAATTGTACCATCTGAAACTGCTGTTGTGATCTGTCGAATTTTCTTGATGCGCACATCACCGACAGCGAAAACACCTTTTATATTTGTCTGCATATTTTCATCAGTTATTATTTCTTCCCTTTCACTGAGATCAATAACATCTTTAACTTTATCTGTGTTTGGTATATATCCAACATAAACAAAAACGCCATCGGTTTTCAATTCAGTAAATTCACCTGTTTTTTGGTTCTGAATAATTACGCCTTCAACTTGCTGCTCACCAAGATATTCTGTAACTTCAGATTCCAGAATAAAAGATATTTTATCATTCTTTTCTGCCTGTTCAATTGCGTATTCATGAGCTTGAAAATTATCGAATTGATGAATGATAATAATTGATCTCACCCATTTCGTAAGTGAAACAGCTTCTTCCAAGGCAGAATTTCCACCACCTACAACTAGCACATCTTTATCAGTATAAAAATCTCCATCACAGGTTGCACAATAAGAGATACCCAAGCCTTTGAATTTGTCTTCATTTTTGGCTCCAAGTTTTCTGGGTTTGC
>JAOZPK010000085.1 GCA_029932755.1 Candidatus Cloacimonadota bacterium
GAAATGGTAATGCATCAAAAGAACAAGTTGCATATATGGTTCAGAAAATTTTAAACATGAGCACCAAACCAAAAACAGAAGATGCAGCAGATGCACTTGCAATTGCACTTTGTCAATTCAACAAAAATAAATTTAAATACTAAATAAATGTGGACATTATTGTCTTATATTAATAGCTGTAATTGATAAAATTCGAGAAAAGAGGGTAAATATGTATTCTTACCTAAAAGGCGCATTATCAGAGAAAAATCCCAACACGATTGTAGTTGACTGCAATGGAGTTGGATATGAATTATTCATACCATTGAGTACCTATGACAAATTACCGGAAACAGGGAAGGAAGTAAAAGTTTTAGTACACTATTCATTTAATGAATCTGACGGTGTGAGACTATTTGGATTTTACTCTGATGAAGAGAAATTACTTTTCAGACAATTGATAAATATTTCCAAAGTTGGACCCAAATTGGCTTTATCAGTTCTTTCAGGACTTTCTATAGCAGATTTGATATTTGCTGTTCAAGTGGGTGATGTAGATCTGATCACTACAATACACGGTATTGGGAAAAAATCTGCTGAACGTCTTATTATTGAGTTAAAAGATAAGGTTGGTAATATTACTTCAATACCTTTAGATGGAAATTATCCTGGTGCCGATTCAGAACTGATTCAAGATGCAGAAACAGCTCTTCTTACATTGGGATATAAACGTTATGATGCTAGAAAAATAATTTCAAAATTGATGAAAGAAAATGATTTTTCAACTTCAGAAGAAATAACTAAAGCTGCAATTAAGGCATTATATAAAAAACGAAATATATGATAGATGTAAGACTGGAAGCGTATAAGATAATTCTCAAAGTTATCTCTAAGAATATATTTTCTGATAAATTACTTCATCAGATGACAAAGAAGATCAATCAGGCGGGAGAAAGATCTAATCTGTTATATGTGCTTGTGAAGGGTGTTATAAAAATGCATATCAACTTAGAACATATCGCTTCCCTGTATACAGATCCAAAGAAGTTTCCAAATACAAATATTAAAATAAAGGTACTTTTGTATCTAGGGCTGTATCAACTTATATATTGTGATTATATACCACAACATGCTGCTGTGAATGAAACTGTTTCCATCGCGAAGAAGTTGTATGGAGAGAAAATTGCTAAGTTTATAAATGCTATCTTAAGGAAGTATCTTCGTGAAGAGAAAATTGAATATCCTAAAGAGATCCTGGATAGAATCTCTGTTCAGTATTCATTTCCTAAAGGAATAATTGAGAAATGGATAGAATATTGGGGTGTAGAAAATACCGAAAAATTATGTAAATATTATAATCAGTCTCCCAATTTACATATTCGCATAAATACATGTGCTACAAATAAAAAAAGATTAATGGATTATTTATTAAGACGAGAGATAATAGTTATCGAAAGTGATGCTTCAGAGAACATTTTAATTACAGATCAAGCAAGAGATGTACTAAACGAGGTTTCCTTCTCAGAAGGGTATTTTTCTATTCAGGACGTGTCCGCCGCTTTGGTTGTAGAATTATTGAATCCTGCACAAAACGAATCTATCATAGATCTTTTTGCCGCACCAGGTGGGAAAGCTACTTATATTGCAGAATTAATGCGAAATTCGGGTGAGTTGATAGCAGTTGACAAATTTCCAAACAAAATTAAGAAATTAAAAAGAGCAGTTGAAAGACTGCAGATAACTAATATGAAACTACATGCGAACGATGCCTTCAAATTTGGGCCAATAGCTCCGGCTTATGATAGAGTACTTCTAGATGTTCCATGTTCAGGTTGGGGAGTCTTTCAGAAGAAAGCGGAACTAAGATGGCAAAAGAATCAGGATATGAAGGAACTAATAAAACTTCAGAAGAAAGCACTTGATCTGGGAGCGAGATTCTTATGTCCTGGTGGTGTTATGGTTTATAGCACTTGCACTTTGAATAAAGAGGAAAATGAGGAACAAGTTGAGAACTTTCTGAATAGAAATCCTGAATTCACACTTGAATCTGCAGATCAATTTATTCCAAAAGAATTTACAGAAAATGGTTATTTAACAACATTACCATTCAAACATAATTCAGATGGCGCATTTGCAGCCAGAATGAAGAAAAAGATCTAGGAGTATTTAAATGATAAAGATGAAATCTATTTTGATAGCATTGGGTATTTTAACAGGATTATTCATCATCGCTTTCTTTGGAACTGACATTATTATGAAAATAATAGTTGGACATGGTAATGAAGTTCAAGTTCCACTTTTAATAGGTGAGGACTATGAAGTAGCACGTAAAACATGTAAAAGTATGAAATTATATATGGAACAGAGTGAATTTGTTCACGATGAGAACATAGAAAAGGGAAGGATAATATCGCAAAAGCCAAATCCGGGTATTATGACTAAAAAATATAGAACGGTTATTGTAGTACTTAGTAATGGTCCAGAAATGGTAAGAATTCCTTATCTTGATAACTTGAGTATCGTTGAAGCAAAACTGAAATTGGAAAACGCAGGGCTTTCTCTCGGTGAAAAAGTATTTAGATATTCAGATGAAGTAAAAAAGGGAAATGTGATATATTCTCAACCGATGGCAGATGAGTTAATACCCAAGAAAAGTAGTGTAAAAATTATTGTTAGCTTAGGAAAATATACAACTTCTTCGGGTGACGATAATAAATGGAAAAATCTTCTGGGAGATTAAGAAATAAAATAACAATAAAAGTGCATCAATACACTACTTCATGTGCTTATCAGAATTTTAAAAAGTAACAAAAAAACAAATAGAATTAAACATTAATTATTAGAAAATATTTATAAGGCTCATAACTTCTTGAAATATAGGTATTTACAAGCTTTATATTTGTGCTTGAATAATTCATTGATAATTAGCTAACTTTATATAAATAAAATAGTTGACACATATCAGCGTCATGTCGTTATAGTCCCATGAAAAGAATGAAAAAAAATAATAAGAAATTACAAAAAAAGAAAGAGGTTTTTATATGACTAATACGGGATATACAGCAGGAAATATCAAGGTTTTAAAAGGTCTTGAAGCCGTACGAAAACGTCCGGCAATGTATATTGGTGGAACCACAGAAAGAGGTTTACACCATCTGGTTTATGAAGTAGTTGATAATAGTATTGATGAAGCTCTTGCCGGTTATTGTGATAAGATAAAAATAACAATTCACGAAAATGGCTGGGTTTCAGTTATAGACAATGGGCGGGGAATTCCTGTGGAGTTGCACAAAACAGAAAAGATACCGGCTGTACAGGTTGTAATGACCATACTGCATGCAGGAGGTAAATTCGATAATAAATCTTATAAAGTTTCTGGTGGGCTGCATGGAGTAGGTGTGTCTGTCGTGAATGCACTTGCCGAGCATCTGGAAGTAGAAATTTATAAAGATGGTAATATCTATCATCAAGCTTATGCAAAAGGGATTCCACAAACTGAAGTGGTAGTAAAGGGAAAAACAAAGAAAACCGGAACAAAAGTGAGTTTTATTCCCGATAGTACAATTTTTGAAACTCTCATATTTAACTTTGATTATCTTTCAACGCGATTAAGAGAACTGGCATTTCTGAATAACGGGATACTTATTTCGCTTACAGATGAAAAAGAGAATAGAACACATGATTTTCATTATGACGGTGGAATTAATTCTTTTGTGGCATATCTCAATGAGAATAAAAAAGTACTTTTCCCTGAACCCATATATATCAAAGGAGAAAAAGAAAATACTGAATTTGAAGTTGCAATTCAATATAATGAAGGATTCCAAGAGACAATTAATAGTTTTGCAAACAATATTAATACAATTGAGGGAGGAACTCATCTTAGCGGCTTTAAATCTGGTTTAACCAGAGCTGTTAATACATATATTAAGAATGCAAGTCTATTGAAGAATGAGAAAGTATCTCCTGGTGGTGGAGATATTCGTGAAGGTATTACAGCTATTGTCAGTGTTAAACTTCGTGATCCCCAGTTTGAAGGACAGACCAAAACAAAGCTTCAGAACAGCGAAATTGAAGGAATTATAAACTCTATTGTATATGAGAAGCTGATGGAGTTCTTTGAAGAGAACCCTAAAGAAGCAAAACATATTGCAATGAAGGCGATACTTGGTGCTAGGTCTCGTGAAGCTGCTCGTAAGGCTAGGGAGTTAACCAGAAGAAAATCTGTTTTGGAAAGCGGAAGTCTTCCTGGTAAATTAGCTGACTGTTCAATTCAAGATCCATCTCAAACAGAGATCTTTTTGGTTGAGGGTGATTCTGCCGGTGGTTCTGCGAAAATGGGTAGAGATAGAACTTTCCAGGCAATTCTACCGCTCTGGGGAAAAATGCTTAACACAGAAAAAGCTAGAATTGATAAAGTACTAAATAATGATAAAATACAGCCGGTTATTTTAGCTCTTGGTGCTGGTATTGGTGATGAATTTGATATTTCAAAATTACGCTACAACAAAGTAATTATTATGGCGGATGCTGATGTTGACGGTCTTCATATTGCAACATTACTTCTTACATTTTTCTTTAGATATATGCGTCCTTTGGTAGAATATGGTCACATTTATATTGCAAAGCCACCTCTATTCCTAGTAAAAAAAGGAAGAAGTAAAAGATATGCATACTCACCAAAAGAGAGAGATGAGGTGATGAAAGAGATGGGCAATCGTAGTTTGCATATACAAAGATATAAAGGTCTGGGTGAGATGAATGCAGATCAATTATGGGATACAACACTAGATCCGGAAAGAAGGATACTTATTTCTGTGAAGATAGATGATGCCATCGAAGCTGATAGAATGTTTACAATTTTAATGGGTGATGAAGTAGAACCACGAAGAGAATTTATCGAGCGGAATGCACAATATGCCCAGGTCGATGTTTAGGAGGATGAATGATACACGATAGATCAAGAATAGAAATAATGGAAATAGAAGATGTATTAAAAAAAAATTATCTGGAATACTCGATGAGCGTAATTGTTTCCAGAGCGTTACCTGATGTTCGAGATGGTTTAAAACCTTCACAACGAAGAATACTTTATGCAATGAACGAACTTAATTTAGCTCCAGGTAAAGGTTTTAGAAAATGTGCAAAAATTGCCGGTGATACTTCCGGTAACTATCATCCGCATGGTGAGCAGGTTATTTATCCAACCTTAGTTAGAATGGCTCAGGAATGGAGCTTACGATATATGTTGGTTAATGGTCAGGGTAACTTTGGCTCTCAAGATGGTGATCCGCCGGCTGCTATGCGTTATACTGAGGCAAGACTTCAAAAAGTTGCTGTAGATCTCATGGATGATCTTGATAAAGATACTGTTGATTACAAAACAAACTATGATGATACAAGAAAAGAACCTGTAGTTTTCCCATCCAAATTTCCTAACCTTATTGTTAATGGTTCATCTGGTATTGCTGTGGGAATGGCGACTAATATGGCTCCTCATAATGTTGGTGAAGTCTGCGATGGTATTACTGCTTATGTTGATAATCCTGAAATGGAACCTGCAGAATTTCTTAAATATATAAGCGGACCTGATTTCCCAACAGGCGGTTACATTATTGGGAAACAAGGAATTAAAGATTATTTTGAAACAGGTCGTGGTCGCATAATAATGCGTGGTAAGACTGCCATTGAAACAAAGAACAACGGCTCTGAAATGATCGTGATCACAGAAATTCCTTACATGCTCAACAAAAGTCTGTTGATCCATAAGATCGTTAGTGTTGTAAAAGATAAACGAATTGAAGGTATTAGCGATATTCGTGATGAATCCGGACGACAAGGGATGCGTCTTGTAATTATTGTGAAAAGGAATTATGAGGCAAGTTCTGTTCTGAATAAATTATACAAATATACGCAGTTACAAGAAAGTTTCAGTGTTAATAATAGAGCTTTGGTGAATGGTATTCCAAAAGTAATTAATATGAGAGATATGATCTCTAATTATGTTGATTTTCGTCATGAAGTTGTAGTTCGCAGAACCAAGTTTGAACTCAAAAATGCTGAGGAGCGTCTTCATCTATTAGAGGGTTATAGAATTGCATTGGATAATATTGATGAGATCATTGCAACTATCAAAGCCTCTAAAAATGCTCAAGAAGCAACCATTAAGCTACAAGAGAAATTCAAACTTTCTGAGATCCAGGCAAAAGCTATTTTAGAGATGAGACTCCAAAAACTTACTGGGCTTGAAAGAGAAAAAATTGAAAAAGAATATAAAGATATTATCAAGACTGTTAAAAAACTGAAAGGTATTTTAGAAAAAAGATCACTTCGTATGGATATTATAAAAAGAGAAGTTGCTGAAATAAAGAAAAAGTATGCCGATCTTAGAAGAACAATTATCTTAGAAGGTTCTGCAGATATCGAAACTGAAGATATGATAGCTGATGAAGAGATGGTTATTACAATTTCCCGTCATGGATATATCAAACGTCTTCCAATAAGAACTTATAGAAACCAAGGGAGAGGTGGAAAAGGATTATCCGGTTCAAATCTTAAAGACGAAGACTTTATAGAAAGTATCTTTGTTGCATCAACTCATGCCTACATTCTATTCTTTACAGATCATGGGATTTGCCATTGGCTCAAAGTTCATAGGATTCCAAGTTTGGGAAGACTTGCCCGGGGGAAAGCTATAGTGAATCTTCTTCAACTTGAACGTGATGAAAAGATTGAAGCATTTGTAACAGTTAGAGATTTCGATGATCCATATTATGTAACAATGGTAACAAAGAACGGTACAGTTAAGAAATCTGAATTAAAATCTTTCTCAAGACCACGAGTTAATGGTATAATTGCTATTAAATTACTGGATGATGATAAACTAATAGAAGCAAAAATAACTGAAGGTGACAATGATATTATATTAGCTACCAGAAATGGATATGCAAATAGATTTAATGAAACTGATGCAAGATCAATGGGTAGGAACTCACAGGGTGTGCGCGGCATACGCCTGAGAGAAGATGACGAAGTTGTTGCTATGGTGGTTGTAAAACGTGAAGGAACACTTCTATCGATAAGTGAGAATGGATACGGAAAGCGAACAGAGATCAGTGGCTATAAAGTTACAAAACGTGGCTCAAAAGGTGTTATCACACTTAAAACTACAGAACGCAATGGAAAGCTTATTTCACTTTTGGAAGTTGTGGATAACGATGATCTGATGATCGTTACTAGAGAAGGTATGATCATTCGTCAGTCTGTTAATAAGATTTCAATTATTGGCAGGAATACACAAGGTGTGAAATTAATTGCACTCAATGGTAAAGATAAAGTGTATGATATTGCGAGAATTATTGCAGAAGATGAGCAGGAAGAAAGTGAAGAAAATCCTGAATCTCAAGATCAAAATCCGAAAGAAGAATTATTAGAAGATAATAATGTAGTTAAAGCGGATGAACAACCTCTCGATGAAGAAGTTACAGATGAAACAAAAGATGTTATTGAGGATGTTCCTGAGAAAGTTATTGAAGAAGTAGAAGATATTAGTGAAGATGTTTCTAAGGAAGTTTTAGAGGAAGAAATAACTAATAAGCATACCCAAGAAAATGATAATGATCAAGAGCAGGAAATTGATTTCGGACTTGACAGCTAATCCGCAATAATAAGGCTAAACACAAATCAATGCAGAGACGATTTTTTATGATCGTCTCTGCTAATATGTGAGGTAAAATAATGAAACGATTCATTTTTCCACTACTATTACTTGTTTTAATATTTTCTGCCTGTACAATTAAATATGTACCTGTTCAAACTGAAGGTGTTACGATTACAGATGATTTTGGTGTAAATCGAACTAAAGCTTATACTTTTGCTGCTGCAAATGAATACTGGAATAGAGAGCCACAAGAATTAACTAATCATTTTACTACCTTTTATGTCTCGATTCAGAATAGAAAACGAGATGATTTGCAAGTTGAAATGAGCGATTTTGGTTTGATCGATCAAAATGGTAATCAATATGATGTTGTTACTCAGGATTATATTGAAAATTTGTTAGCTCCCAGACAAATTGATTATCTTTTGGTTAACGAAAATGAAAAAGAACTTATTGATACAGAAGATTTTTTTAATGAGCAGAAACAAGTTATGGAAGAATGGCGGACAGCTCAGAGTAATCTAATAACTCATTCATTCCATTTTGGGAAAATATTGCCTGGAGCAAAAAAGTCTGGTTTTCTTTTCTTTCCTAAATTGGAATCTGGAAATGCTGAATGTGAATTGAGATATAATGATATGAGTATAAAATTCATCAGACTAGATGAAAAAAAGAAACAAGGGAAATAATAAATTCAATACAAAATATATTAAACCTTCAAGGAAATTAAATCTTTGGAGGTTTTTTTGTTATTTCAAAGCATTGACAAATTATTAGAAAATTAAATTCTCGCACAAAATTGATATAAATAAAAGGATATGAATATGTTAGATTTTATTAAAGATAAAAAAAGAACTCATTATGCAGAAAGGTTGAGTAAACAAAATGTTGGTGAAAATATAACCTTGATGGGTTGGGTTCACCGCCGTAGAGATCTTGGTGGTCTCATTTTCATTGATATTAGAGATGTATCCGGGAAAGTTCAGATCGTATTTCATCCGGAAAATGAAGCAGTTCATGCAAAAGCCGGTAAATTAAGAAATGAATATGTGATTGCTGTAAGCGGTAAGGTGATTTTGCGAGATCAGCCAAATATAAATAAAGAAATAAAAACAGGTGAGATTGAGGTAGAAGCACAAGAACTACTCCTGCTTAACAACTCTGAGCCATTACCGGTTCAAATTAATGAAAATGTTCTGGCAGAAGAAGATCTTCGTCTTAAATACAGATATCTTGATCTGCGTCGTGATAAACTGAAAGATATAATTCTGATTCGTCATGAAATAGTTTATGCGATCAGAGAATTTCTGGTAAAAAGGGATTTCTATGAAATTGAAACTCCAATGCTAATGAAAAGTACACCGGAAGGAGCAAGAGACTTTCTTGTTCCCAGTAGAGTACATAATGGGAAGTTCTTTGCACTTCCACAATCTCCGCAGATATATAAACAACTTCTCATGATCGGTGGTTTTGATAGATATTTTCAGATTGCACGTTGTTTTCGTGATGAAGACCTGCGAGCTGACAGACAGCCTGAATTTACACAACTCGATCTTGAAATGAGTTATGTAACACAAGAAGAGATCTTCCAAATTATAGAAGACTTATTCAAATACATTTTTAATAAAGTTATCAATATTGAACTTCCAATTCCGTTTCCGCATTTGACCTATAAGCAGTCGATGGATCGTTATGGATCTGATAAACCTGATACACGTTTTAGTATGGAATTGAATGATCTTTCCGAAATTGTAGCAAATTCAGAATTCAAGGTTTTTAGTAGTGCTTTGCAGAATGGCGGCAGTGTGCGTTGTATTGTTGCTCCGGGATGCGCTGGTTATTCCAGAAAACAGATCGATATGCTTACCGATAGAGCTAAGCATGTTGGTGGAAAAGGACTTGCTTTTGTGAAATATCAAGATGAAGAATTTCAATCCGGCATTACAAAGTTTCTTTCCGATGAAGAAAAAAAGCAGATTATTAAAACAAGCGGTGCAGGAGATGGAGACTTAATCCTTTTTGCAGCTGATACAAATAAGATCGTTTTCAAAGTACTTTCAGAGATCAGAAATTATCTGGGTAAAGAGCTTGAACTTTATGATCCCAAGCAGTTCAATTTATTGTGGATTACCGATTTCCCATTATTCGAATATAACGATGATGAAGAGCGTTGGGAAACAGCACATCACATGTTTACTCTGCCAAAAGAAGAACATCTTAAATATTTTGAAACAGGTGAATATGAGAAGATCGAGGGTCAGCTATATGATCTCGTTTGCAATGGTTTAGAACTCTCTTCCGGTAGTATTCGTTGTCATAGACTTGACATTCAAAAGAAGATATTTGAAGTTCTGGGATTCTCCGAAGAAGAACTGGATGAAAAATTTGGTTTCTTCCTAAATGCACTAAAATACGGAACACCTCCTCATGGCGGGATCGCTCCGGGAATCGATAGAATGGTTATGATAATGAGTGGAGCACAATCGATTCGTGATGTGATTGCTTTTCCTAAAACACTTCAGGCAACCGATCTCATGAGCGAATCTCCTGCAAATGTTTCTCAAAAGCA
>JAOZPK010000204.1 GCA_029932755.1 Candidatus Cloacimonadota bacterium
TAACAGTTTCTTTCCTCTCTTGAATTACTCTACCGCGTGTTCCTTCAGCTTGATAGCCCATGAGTAAAATAGTATTTTTAGGGTCCGGCAATCGTTGTGCCATATGATGTAGAATCCTGCCTCCGGTAACCATGCCACTGGCTGAAATTATGATACAACCTGATCTATGCTTATTTATACTCATCGAGTCTTCTCTTGACCGGCAAATATGCAGATCTTTCGGATGAAAAATATCTTTACCCTGCATCTTCTGCATTCGTGCGTAAAGATCAAAATCTTTTATGTGATCTTTGAAAATATCAAGTGCATTAATTGCCATGGGTGAATCTACAAAGATTGGGTAGGATGGAATTTTTCCTTCTTCTTCCAATAATCGCAGAAGATAAAGCAGCGTTTGTGTTCTACCCACACTGAAAGCTGGAATTATTAACGAACCACCTCTCTTCATACTTCTATTAATTACTCCCACAAGGTCGGAAATAGGATCAGATGATTCGTGTAAACGTTGTCCGTACGTTGATTCTAGAATAAGATAATCTACATTATAAACTTGATCCGGTTCATTCAATACCGGAATTTCTGGACGTCCCAGATCACCGCTGAACAGAATTTTGCGTGATTTATCTGCTGTTTTTGTTTTTATATCTACTAGTGCAGAACCTAATATATGACCGGAATCATGGAGCTTGATACGAGTATTTTCAGAGAGTTTTAAAAAATCACCATAATGAAGAGAATGGAATAAATTCAAAGTTTTTATCGCATCTTCTTTGGTGTATAATGGCATTGCCGGTGAGTGTTTGGAGAACCCTTTTTTATTAGCCCATTTAGCATCTTCTTCCTGAATGTGAGCACTATCTTTCAGCATAACTTTGCAAAGTTCGGCGGTGGCATGAGTACAGATTATTTTACCTTTAAAACCTTCTCGTACAAATTTGGGAAGATAGCCACTATGATCGATATGAGCATGGGTGAGAAGTACATAATCGAAGGTGGATGGTGGAACAGGGAATACTTCCCAATTTTTTAAGCGTACTTCTTTTGGACCCTGAAACATACCACAATCAATTAGCAGATTTTTTCCATCAATCTCCAAATGAAAACGTGAACCAGTTACCGTGCCGGTAGCACCATAAAATGTAAGTTTTGCCATATTTCCACCTCATCCCAACCTTCTCCTCAAGGAGAAGGAGCAATTGTCATGAATACTCTATTTGCATTACTCCTTTATCCCTTCGAAAGAAATAAGGTCAGGCTATTTTTTACTTTTTCCAAATTATTCAGAATCTTAAGATTACTAAATCTAATAATCTTTAATCCCATAATGTTCATTATTTCATCTCTAAGCTCATCATACTCTTTTTGAGATTCATGAATTCCACCATCTATTTCAACAACAAGTTTCTTTTCATGACAATAAAAATCAGCAATAAAGAAACGCTTACGATCTTCATAATTAAATTCAATTGGAAATTGACGTTTGAATTTCAAATCAAGAAACCTTCTGTTTCGAACTAATTGCCAAAATGCATCTTCTGCTACGGTGCTTCGTTTTCTTAAATCTCTAGCTGTTTCAAATGCATATTTTGCCATTTTCACCTCATCCTAACCTTCTCCTGTGAGAAGAAGGAATATTTTTTCAACATATTTCATTTAGACTACTTCCTCTCCTGTTAGGAGAGGATAGAGGTGAGGTTAGATAACACATTTTCCATTATTTTATTTCCTTAAATTCAAGCCCGAATCTATCCTTGCACTTAACAGCCTGTATGAATTTCACATTTGGATAGTTACAAGATTTTACAAGTTTAATTACATCTTTAACATCATCATCTGTTGGTTTCAATTTACAACCAAAAACTATTTCTGAAAGTGCTTCTTTCTTAAATTTTACTGGTCCTGATTTCTTACTAATTATTCTCACCTCATTTTCATATTCCCAACATTCTGATTTTGTTGAGAATAGAATAGTTGAAAGCTCCTCAGAATCTCTTATATAATTTAGAGCTAGATATTCTTTACTATAGTTCACTTTCCTTAAATTTAAAATTGGATCTCTCAAATTCAATAATTCAAATATATATAATACATCATCTAGAATATTAAATTTTAGTCTAACTCCTCTATGAGCATCTGCATAATGACTCCAAAGAAGCAAATCTTCATTTTTTTTATAATTTTTTTCTAAACTGAAACAAGCAATACCCATTGGTTCATATATCTTTTTAAGACTATTAAGAATAAATTTGAAATCTTCAGCTTTTTTCTCCAAAAATAGATTCCGGTCAGTACTTTTTATAGCTTCCCATTCAATAAGCTGATCGACTAAGGCAGTCTTTTCTTTTTTGTTTTCATAGGCTTTAATTGGAAATTGACTATCAAAAGGATCATTGAAGTCAGTTGGATTTGAGAACCAGACTTGATTGTTTAATACATTTTCCCATAGGTTACTATTTATTGGACAATATTTGTAGATATATGGTGGAAGAGGTGGGTAAGTAGAAAGAAATTCTTTCTTCCTTAAATAAAGTTCTTTTTTTTCTTTTAGATTCATAATATATTTCTTCTGTAAAGTCTTACTTTCCAATACAGAAATTTGTAAAAATTTTATTTAAAATATCGTCTGATGTA
>JAOZPK010000205.1 GCA_029932755.1 Candidatus Cloacimonadota bacterium
GTTCTCGTGCAGATCAAGTACAAAAGGGATTTGATATTTTATTGAAAATTCTTTTGCGACTTTGGCAAGTGGAAGATCATGAAGATGAATAGCATCAAATTTGTATTGTTTGAATACAAATTTTAAGTATTTTCTCCAATAATTAAAATAAAATTGGAATTGTAAACAGCCTACACTGGATTTATAAATAAAGCGTGGCATTTTTTTTCTAATGATGGTAGTACTGTTCCAATCTTTTGCTTCATCTTTAGAAGCGGGTGAAGAACACGCAAGCACTATTTCATGCCCTGCAGCAATTAGAGATTTAATCTCTTTTTCTACGCGAATATCTGGTGGAAAAGTATTTTCCAATATCATTAATATTCGCATTATACCTCAGCTTTAATCACGAAGAAAGCACCGATTGATGCAAAGACTACATTCGGAAGCCATGCTGCAACCATTGGAGAAAGGACTTCATTATAACCCAAACTCTGGCATATCCTTAATGTAGATAGATACAAGAAACATACCAGAAGTCCCATCCCAAAAATCAATCCTCTCCCTTTACTGCGGGAAGATGTTGAAACTAGCGGTACGCTAAAAAGCAATATTATCAAGTTTGCAAAAGGAAATGATACTTTGAGATTCAGTTCTACAAGTTCTTTTGTAAACTTCTCACCAACTTTCTTAAGTCGTCCGATATATTCTCTTAATTCAAAGAAATTCATCGATATTGGTTTCTTGGCACTTTTAATAAAATCCAGGGGAGTTACATCAACTTCTTCGATTACTTTGTCCTCATAATGCTCCATTTTAGTAGGAATTCCATTTTCAAAATTTCTAATATAACAATTATGAAATATCCATTCATTTTCTTCCCATGAAGCACTGGTCGCTGTTATTTTGCGCTTTATCTCACCAGTTTCAGGATGAAAAGTTGTAATATCAATTGTCTTTAGATTATTCCGATATCCATCGAAGAATCCGATATAATAGAGATTTTTATCGCTTCCTAAATAATGAATATGCGATCTCATCTTTTTATCTTCTACTTTCTGATGTTTGATTTTCTCTTTATAAATGTAGTTTCTATATTCCTCAGCTTTAGGTAGAACAAGATCACCAATGAACATTATAAAAATACTGAAGATCAAGCCAAACCAAATGAGAGGAGATACCATTCGCAAGATACTGATCCCTGCACCTCTTATTGCTACCGATTCATTATATTTAGAAAGATTATTCATCAGAAAAAGACCGGAGAGTAGAACCATTACCGGAGATGAAAGTAAAACCAGATATGGAATCCGAAGCAGGAAATACAAAATAATATCATGCATTTCCCCACCTTTACTCAGCAATCGTGGCAGTCTATCTGAAATATCTACAACTAAAAAAAGAACAGAGAAGGAAAAAAGTATAATTAGGAATATTTTGATGTATTCTCTTAAAATGTATTTATCTAATAATCTCATCTTATACCAAATCCTAAGAATTTATTCACTTTATTCCGGATTTTTGTAAGATCTAAAGTTTTCATCTCCTTAACAGAAATAACAACCAGATAAATTCCAATAATGCTAAAAATAATATTGGAAACCCACATTGCCAGGAAAGGCGAGACAACTCCTTTATCGGCAAGCTCTTCACCCAGAGTCAAAGATCCATAATATATAAGAAAAACGACTGCACTAACAGAAAACGACATCCCCACACCACTGGTTTTGGTCATCATCCCTATAGGTGCACCAATCAAGACAAAGATTACACAAGCAAATGCTATTGCATATTTTTTGTGGATTTCAACTTGATATTTCCTAACATCTGATTTCAAAGTAGTTATTTTATCCTTTTTTAGACTAAGTCTATTATAATTCTTTTTTAATTCATTTTTATTAATTGCTTCTTCTTTGGAGTTTATCTCATTAATATTCTCTTGAATATCTTCGATCTCAGTATTAAGCAGTTCAATTTTATTTTTTCTTTCATTAACAATTTTTTGCATAGCCCTAGAACTCAGCTCACGATCTCCTCGGTAATCTGTTCCTTCTTGATTCACTTTATAACCCAAGTCAGGAAGATTAAGTGTGAATTTTTTAAATTCACTTATATTATATTTATCAGGATTTTTCTGATCCCGTTCATGCATTTGGCCATTGTAAAGGATCGCTTTCAAGCTGTTCCCACCATTTGCTAATTCAATTCTTCCCCGTTCAGCAGAGATGGTTTGTGGAAATTTTGTTTTTTCCCGATTATAAATAAGAATTCCAAAAAGTTCATCATCAATTCGCTCTTTTACATAAATCGTGTAGTTTTTCATCGAATTGAAAGTCCCTGGAACAATTGCTGTGGCAGGTCTGCGATAATTTGCTTTTATCATCATATTCTTGAGCATATGATTTGTTTGCGGTAAAACGGCATTATTAAAGTAAACCATGAAAAATGATAAAAAAAGAGCAGCGATTACAGTAGGTTTTAAAAGTGTAAAAATGTTTATCCCGCAGGATTTGAATGCAATAAGTTCATTATCTACAGAGAGTCTTCCAAATGACATGATAGAAGCAAGCAAAATTGCCATTGGAACTGTAAGTGCCAAAATAAATGGCAGGCTTAATCCAAAGATGGAAATAATAGT
>JAOZPK010000206.1 GCA_029932755.1 Candidatus Cloacimonadota bacterium
GCTGGTTATCTTCGCCAATGTATTCCATATCAAATCTGGTGGGAAGATTAAAATCAAATTGAATTGTAGAGCATTGCCATGAACGGTTTAGTGCATCTTTGATCTTTATATCGATCTTAGGACCATAAAATGCTCCACCACCTTCATCAACTTCATAATCTATTTTAAGCTTCTCTAAAGCTTTTTTCAATGAAGCAGTTGCTTTATCCCATTCTTCTTTTTCACCAACGGCTTTTTCCGGCATGGTAGAAAGGTAAATTTCAAAATCTTTAAACCCAAAAGCTTTAAGTATGTTCAAACTAAATTCTACTACTTCTTCGATCTCGCTATCAAGTTGATCGGGAGTACAAATAATGTGAGCATCATCCTGAGTAAATCCGCGAACACGCATTAAACCATGAAGAGAACCGGAATTTTCATATCTATAAACAGTTCCCATTTCAGCATATTTTATGGGAAGTTCACGGTAACTTCTTTTTTGGTTTTGATATATTGCAATATGAAAAGGACAGTTCATAGGTTTGAGATAATATTCCATCTCATCCACTTCGATCGGACTATACATGCTTTCTTCATAGAATTCCAAATGACCGCTTTTTTTCCAAAGTCCAGCTTTTCCAATATGCGGAGTATTCACCAAACTGTAACCGTCTTCAAAATGACGTTTCTTCCAATAATCTTCTACGATTGAGCGCATCATCGCACCGTTTGGATGCCATAATACAAGTCCTGGCCCAATCTCATCCGAGAATGAATAAAGATCGAGTTCCTTTCCAATTTTACGATGATCACGCTTTTTAGCTTCTTCCAGATTATGTAAAAAAGTGTTAAGTTCTTTATTGGAAGGGAAACTCACTCCATAGATCCTTTGCAACATCTTGTTTTTGGAATCTCCACGCCAGTAAGCTCCAGAAGTTTTAAGGAGCTTGATCGCCTTTATCTTCCCTGTATCAAGAATATGTGGTCCCCTACAAAGATCAGTAAAATTGCCTTGAGTATAGATTGAGATTATTTCATTTTCAGAAATCTCTTCCAATAATTCCACTTTATAATCTTCTTTCATCTCTGAGAAAAGTTTAATTGCTTCTTTTTTAGAGAGCTCTCTTCTTTCATATTTTGAATTCTGCTTAGAAAGTTCCTTCATCTTTTGCTCTATTTTTTCCAGATCTTTATCAGTAAATGGAACCTCTTTATCAAAATCGTAATAGAATCCATTTTCTATAGCAGGACCAATTGCAACTTTAATGTTTGGGAAAAGTTCCTTAACAGCTTGTGCAAGCAAATGGGCAGTACTGTGCCAATATACTTCTTGTCCTTCTTTACTATCAAATTTAAAAAGTTTGATCTCAGCATCTTCTTCAATTTTGAAATCAAGATCAACCAGTTTTCCATTTATTTCAGCCACAACTGTTTGTTTTGCCAGACCATGACTTATGCTCTCCGCAATTTCCAACGGGGATATATTTTTCGGATGTTCTTTTATCGAACCATCCGGAAATTTTATTTTTATGTTCATTAATTTACTCCTATCTTCCAATACTGTAGTGGCTGATTATAATCAGCCTATTTTTTTTGACAGTTCAATGAACTGTCACTACAAGTCTATTCTTCTCTTTTCGCAATTTTCTTTTCTATCATTTTAGCCGCATTATCAAGAGCTTCTTCGGGTGTTAACATACCCCTTACAACCTTCTCTATAACATGCTCTTCTAAATACTTTCTTGTTTCAAACCACTCACTTATCTGAGGTTCGAAAGTTGCATAATTCAACTGATCGTAAACTGAAGCAATTTCTGGATTACCAGCAATTCTATTTTTTAAAGCTTCCACTTCCATTGCACTTTTACGAACCGGCATATAATAAGTCAGCTCGCTCCATCTTGCCGTTTGCTCTGTATCTGTAAACCATTTTACAAATTCCCAGGCAGCTTTTTCTTTCTTCCTATCTTCTTCATTCTTGAAGATAACCACGTTTGTTCCGCTGATTATATTCCTTTTTGTTTTCTTAATCGGAATTGCAGAAATTCCCATATTAAAGTTAATTCCTGTTCTCAGCATGAATGCCATAGAAACACTTGAATCTTCATAGAAAGCAACTTTTTGTGCTGTAAAATCTTTCTGCCCTTCATAACCCGGAGAGAGATAACCTGTTTTATCTTTGTTCAAAATATTAGTGAAAAATTCTAAAGCCTGCACACCTTCTTTGCTATTGAATAATGGTTTTGTGTTATTTTCATTCATTATCTTTCCACCAGCTTGTAGCAGCAAATTCTCAAATTGCCAGGCACTAATTTTCATAGTAGTTCCATACTGATCTATCTTACCGTCTCCATCTGTATCCTGTGTTAACTTTTGACAATAAGTTCTAAATTCTTCCCACGTTTTTGGAGGTGTATTTGGATCCACATCATTTTGGAATAAAATATCTTTATTATAATATTGAACTCGCACGCTTTTGTTAAATGGAAAAGAAACCAACTTTCCGTCCATTATGTTACTGTTGATGAAAACTGGATAGATATCATCCATCTCTTCCTGACCAAAATTTGGATCTTCATTTATAAATTCTTCTATCGGAACAATTACATCACCTTCCAGCATATTAGCGATCCAAGC
>JAOZPK010000207.1 GCA_029932755.1 Candidatus Cloacimonadota bacterium
GCTTATGATTATGCTGATGAAGGAGAATTGGATTTAGAATACATTGTAAACTTTTCAACTATCATATATCACGATGATGATATTAATGGTCATAGCATTGATGATAATCTCGATGTACTGGGTTGTTATCTAGCTGGTGGTGGAAATCTGATTATTTCAGGGTGGAAAACAGTATTCGAAATTCCAGATTCATTTAGATCAGATTTCCTGAATTGTGGTAATGTTCAACAGGTTATGACATGGGAATTTTTTGGTGCTACTTCTGATGAATATGAAGATCTAAGCGTTGATCCGGATAAGGTTTTTGAATCTTTTGAAGGAAAACTTGCCTATATTGGTGTTTTCCCGGAATCTACAAATGGTATCTATCAATATGACGGTGTTGCAGGAAATCAATATATTGGAGAAAATTGTGCATTGAAAGCTCAACCGGTAGGTCATTTTGTTCTGCTTGGTTTTCCACTCTATTTCATCTATAATAACGATGCTGAATTGTTTATGACGCAATTATTAGAAGAGATCGGAGAAGTTGGCGTGGATAATTATGAATTAGGAATTAGGAATTACGAATTGAGTAATTACCCCAATCCATTTAACCCAACAACCACGATCTCTTTTTCATTAAACACCAAAAATACCGAGAACACAGAATTGACTATCTATAATTTAAAAGGGCAAAAAGTAAAATCATTTTCTGTCATCCTGAGTGATGCGCAGCATCGTATCGAAGGAGACGGGAATAACAGTTATTCAGTCACTTGGAACGGAACAGATCAAAACAACCAACCTGTTTCATCAGGTGTATATCTATACAAATTAAGGTCCGGTGATTTTGAGTTGAACAGGAAGTGCTTGTTGTTGAAATAATGAATACAACCATCCCATTTTATAAAAGAGAATTTCAACAACTTTTGCCATGAGTTAATTGATATGAATTTAATGTTTTACGAATTGATTTTAGGAATAAATATTGCATGTAAAATAGAGTGTATATATAAAAAAATGGAGGACATATTATGAAAAAATTACTGGTGCTTTTTTTTGTTTTAACTGTTTTTTTGCTTTTTGCTGATCAAACACAAATTATTGAATACAATGATTCATCGAGTGAACATGGATTTAGCCTGGAGCAACAAAATGATTTTGGTGTACAGTTGAGTTATTCTATTAAACGACTTATCATTGGAGAAGAGATCATTAATGGAGAGTTATTGCAAACTGTTTCTCTTCCTGACAACTTTCTTCCTAATGATGAAGGAATGCCTAATCTTCCCGGTAATGGACGTTATATTGCGATCCCTCAAGGTTCAACTGCTGAGTTACAGATACTGAACTATAGAGTTGAATCTTATCAGAACATAGATTTAGCACCTGCACCCAGAATCCCACTTGATACCGAAGATGGTCCGCTCGAATACAATAAAAATAATCAAGTTTACTTAATTGATGAATTTTATCCTAAACAATTTGCTCAGCTTTCCAAACCTACTCAAATTCGCGGAGTAGATGTTGTTATGGTTGGTATCACACCTTTCCAATATAACCCCGTAACCAAAGAATTACTGGTTTATCATGATATTCAATTGGAAGTGAATTTTATTGGTGGAAATGGCCAAATTGGTGTTGACCGTTTGCGTAACCGCTGGTGGGATACAATTCTGCAGGATGCAATTCTGAATCATGAATCTCTCCCCATTATTGATTATTCACAACGTAACAATAATACACGTGACGGGTATGAATACCTCATTATTTGTCCCGATGATCCAATTTTTCTAACTTGGGCAGATTCAATAAAAATATTCCGTCAGCAACAGGGAATTTCTACAGTGGTTATGACTACGAATGAACTGGGCGGCAATTCGGCTACAGTTATTGAAAATTATATTAACGAAATTATGGATCCAACAACTGGTTGGGACCCTGCACCAGCAGCGATTCTGCTTCTAGGAGATTATGGTACAACTGGGAATACCGTTGTTTCTCCTATTTGGAATGGCTATTGTGTTTCTGATAATATTTATGCTGATGTAAATGGCAATATGATGCCGGATGTTGTGATGGCAAGAATGACCGCTCAGCATGAAACACATCTGGAAACCATGATCACAAAATTTTTAAATTATGAACGAAATCCACCTACTAATCCCGATTTTTATGATCATCCCATAACTGCACTTGGTTGGCAGACAGAACGATGGTTTCAGATATGTTCCGAAACTGTGGGTGGATATCTTTCTAACGTACAGGGTAAAATTCCCACTCGCATTAATGCTGTCTATCAGGGAAACCCAAATATTGATCCGTGGTCAACAGCTACGAATACTTCAATTGTAGTGGATTATTTTGGTCCTGATGGTCTTAATTATATTCCTGCTACACCAGCAGAACTTGGCGGTTGGACAGGTGGAAATGCAGCACAAGTAAATAATGCCATCAATAGCGGTGCTTTCATGTTACAACACCGCGATCACGGTGGAGAGACCGGTTGGGGTGAGCCTTCTTATAACTCAAATAATATTAATGGTCTCACTAATACAGATCTTACATTTGTATTTTCAATTAATTGCTTAACTGGAAAATATAACATTAATGGAGAATGTTTTGC
>JAOZPK010000208.1 GCA_029932755.1 Candidatus Cloacimonadota bacterium
GCCAAAAAAGATATCAATCAGTTTGATTATCTTTACAGTAAGTATTATCCAAAGATCAATAATTTTGTATATCATAGAGTGAAAGAAGAATCTGTGCGGAATGAAATCGTCTCTAATGTGTTTTTTAAAGCAATGAAAAAATTATCAATATTTCGCTTCTACGATTCCCGCAATTCCGGTTTTTCATCCTGGTTGTATCGTATTGCCTTAAGTGAATTGAGTCAATATTTCTACGAAAGGAAACGTGAGAAGAGGATTCATGATAATTTTGAATGGAATCTACCTGTTGGGAAACCGATTGAAATAGACTATTCAATTTTAGAAAAATTTCAGGCGGATCTTAAACCTAATGAGCAGAATTTGATTACATTACGTTTTTATGAAAAGCTCAGTTACGCCGAAATTGGTGAGATTCTAAAAAAAAAAGAGGGAACAGTAAAGGTTCAAACTCATAGAATTTTAAAAAAATTGCGGGAAAAAATTGAAAAGGAGATCGATAATGAAAGATCTTGAGAATAAATTATTATCCATAGAAATACCGAAAATTGAGAATGATCAATTTGAGGAGATATTGCGAAGTAAACTGATTAGGAAATATCACAGTAAAGAGAGTTTATATATAAAGAAATTCCGTTATTCAATTGCATTTGCCTGCTTCATGGTAGTGCTCTTTGTTTCTGTTCTCATCTTCCCCGAGATCAGTTCAAAAGTAAATGAAATTGCTTTTAATAAAAAAGAAGCTTCTCAGGAAATCAATAATGCAAATTATTCAGATGATGAATTCTTTAAAAAATTTGCTGAAGATGATAATAAATTGTATTATACTTCTATCCATAATCCTAATTTAAAAGATAAGATCGATCCTGATAAATACAGGGAAGATAAAACGTATATAATTCGGAAATATGTATCCCGGGATTCACAAGCTGTAATGATAATTTCTGAATTCAATAAACCAGTAAGTACGAAACATCTGCGTGAAGCCAGCTTTTAAGTGAAATAATTAATTTTTCAAAGTTATTATTATTTGGAGGAAAAATGAAAAAGAATATTGTAATTGTATTGATGAGTTTAATGCTAATCAGTATCCCATTATTTGCAAGATTAAAGGTTAAAATGGGGGTTATTTTAGATGAAAATACAAAAGAACAATATGGTGTTCTGATTAAAAAAGTTAGTGAAGAGAGTCCTGCAGAAAAAGCCGGATTACATGCGGATGACATACTCTTGAAGATAGATGGCGACAAAATTTATACAATTGATCAAGTAAAAAAAATGCTTTCTTTTTTTGAATCCGGGCAAAATATTAATATTACTTACAAACGAGGAGAAAACACAAAAACCTGCCTTTTGCAATTAGAAGAACAAAAAACACCGGAAGTTCCAAAAAGAACTTATATGGGTGTTTTCTTAAAAGATCTGGATGAGGAAACAAGAAAAAATATCAAATTAATAAAACCTTTTGGAATAATGATCAGTGAAGTTGTGAAGGATTCTCCCGCTGATAAAGCAGGACTGAAAGATGAAGATGTGCTTCTAACATTTGCCGGTGAGAAAATATTCACTGTAGATCAACTGATAAAGATGCTGCAAAATTTTAAACCTGAAAACGAGATAAAGCTTGAAATCCTTCGTGGAAAGAAAACAAAAAAAATTAAACTTGTTCTCGGAGAAAAAGAAGATGACCTTAATTACTTCTTATCCGGGAAAGACGACTCATTTAATTTCGATAAAGCTCCGAAAAATGTTCTTTTCTATAAATATGATATTCCTGATAACAATAAATGGATTGGTGTAGAGTTAGAATTAAATAAGCAGGAAATTATTAAAGATGGAGAAAAAGTTAAAACCACGAAAACAATAGTTAAAAAGGTTATTAAAGGGACTCCAGCTGAGAAAGCTGGATTAAAAGAAGGTGATGTGATCATTGCTGTGGAAAATGATAAAAACCTGGAAATTGGCAAAGCAATACAAGAAAAAGAAATTGGAGATAAAATTACTCTTACAGTTGAGAGAAATGGTAAAGTTCAAGATTTTGCAGTTGAAATCGGAGAAAGAAAAACTTCTGATTCAGAAGAAAATGTTAAGATTACAATTGATAATGGTGAGATCAAAGTTCTCATAAACGGTGTAGCAACAGATATTGGAGATCTGGAAAACATTTATGATGAGCTGGGTGAAATAAAAATGATCAAACATATCAAGATGGAAGGACTCGATGATGTGGAAGATGACCTAAAAAAAGTTAAAGACAAATTGAAGGAAATTGATCTGAATATAGAAATTTTAAATACAAATGACGAACTCTAATATCCTCCCTAAAGGTTATTAGCTAAAAATAAAGACCTCAAATATTCGGGGTCTTTATTTTTAAAAGTTTTCTATTATTAATAGTACTATTCGCTAAATTTCTCAACTTGATAAATATAGATCTCAGCATCGGGATCTTTATAAGCATCGGATGGTAATCCAGCTTTAGATGAGCATAAACTTTTTAAGAAGGTTTCACGATCCCAACCGGTATCTGTAGCAACTTGTGGTAAATAAACTCCACTGCGAAACCCTTTTTTAATCCAAACGCCATCTATTCCCATACGAAT
>JAOZPK010000209.1 GCA_029932755.1 Candidatus Cloacimonadota bacterium
AATAATATACCGTTTGACATATAAACTTACTTTTTTTTTCTAACTTCAAATAATAATTAAATAGGAGAATCCATGGAGAACAAAGTATTAGCAACAGTAGATGGAGTTCAAATTACACAAACACAAGTAGACAATTTTATTAAAAGATTAGATCCTCAGCAAGCAATGCAATATCAGAGTGATGAAGGTAAAAAACATATCTTACAAGAACTTATTAATCAAACTCTTTTCTTAGCAGATGCAAAAGCAAGCAAACTTGAAGAAACAAATGAATTCAAAAGCGAGATTTCAAAAATGAAAGACATGATTCTTACTCAATTAAATGTAAATAATCTTATGGAATCAATTCAAGTAGAAGATACAGAAGTAAAAGCACATTTTGAAACAAATAAAGAAAAGTTTTCAACTCCTGAGCAAACAGATACAAGTCACATTTTAGTAGATTCAGAAGAAGAATGTAAAGAGATCCATAAGAAGATCGTGAATAATGAGATCACTTTTGAAGATGCTGCAAAAGCTCATTCAAAATGTCCTTCAAAAGATAAAGGCGGGAATTTGGGATCTTTTCCAAAAGGACAAATGGTTCCTGAATATGAAGCTGTTGCTTTTAATATGAATAAAGATGATATCTCTGAACCTGTTAAAACACAATTTGGATATCACATTATAAGGTTAAACGAGAAGAAAAATGCTACTGAAGCAAAATTTGAAGATGTGAAAGAACAAGCTTCAAAAGATCTTCTTGGCTCTAAACAAAAAGAAGAATATATGAATAAAATTAATGATATGCGTAAAACTTTCAAAGTTGAAATAGTATAATTACTAATTGAAGATTTTTTGAAATTACTGATAATACGAATTTATTTTTCAATAATTTCTTTGAAAGAAGTTTAGCAAAGTTTTAAAATATTATGGTACGTTCGTTCTCGAACGTGCTATTTTTTTTGTTAGAATAGAAAATAATTTTTCATCCACAAAACCAATTTATTAATTACAAAACATTTAAAAATTAAGCTTAAATGAACATAAAAAAAAATACTTGCTATTATAATAAAAGTTTAAAATTTGGTATAAAAATTATTATAATTAGTATTATTTAAGATATAGGGAGAGAATATGGGTTTCAAAACATTTCCAGGTGGAATTCACCCTCACGATTATAAAGTTTTTTCTAAAGATAAAAAAATAGAAGAAATGCCGATCCCTCAAAAAATTGTAATTCCCCTTTCGCAGCATATTGGAGCTCCATCAAAGCCAATCGTTAAAGTTGGTGATGATGTTCTTGCCGGTCAAAAAATAGCAGAAGCAGGTGGTTTTGTCTCTATTCCAATGCATTCTTCGATCTCCGGCAAGGTTACTAAACTTGATAAATTCAGACATCCCACAGGTACCTTAGCTCAAGGCATAGAGATCACAAGTGATGGTGAAGATAAATGGATCGAGCTTATTGATGATAGTAATTATATGGATCTTTCTGCTAAAGAAATGAAAGATCGAATTGCCGAAGCTGGTGTTTGCGGAATGGGTGGTGCAGGCTTTCCTACTCATGTGAAACTTTCACCTCCGGAAGGAAAAGCAATCGATACTATCATCTTGAATGGAGTAGAATGTGAACCTTATCTCACAGCCGATTACCGAATCATGCTGGAACAGGCGGAAGATATTATTGCCGGACTTAAAATACTGATGAAAATAGTTGATGCTAAAAACGGTGTTGTTGGCATTGAAGCAAATAAACCTGATGCTATTAAACTTTTTAAAAACCTTGTAAAGAAAGATAAAAATATCAAGGTTGTAGGACTTCACCTCAAGTACCCGCAAGGTGCCGAGAAACAACTTATTTATGCTGCAACCAAACGCAAGGTTCCTAATAAAGGCGGGCTCCCAATGGATGTGAATGTTGTTGTCCAAAATGTGGGAACTGCAATCGCCGTTTATGAAGCGGTGCGTTTTAAGAAACCTCTGGTAGACAGAGTTATCACGGTAAGCGGTAGAATTGTTAAAGATCCTAAGAATATCAAAGCTCGTATTGGATCATATTATTCTGATCTTTTAGAATTTTGCGGTGGGACAACAGAAGATATTGGCAAAGTTATCTCCGGTGGTCCGATGATGGGATTCGCAATTCCATCCTTAGAGACTCCAATGACAAAAGGTAGTTCCGGTTTACTTTTATTTGATAAAAAAGAAGCTCATAAAGAACAAGAAGATGTTTGTCTGCGCTGCGGTCGTTGTGTAGATATTTGTCCAATGAATCTTGTGCCTAGCCTTATCGCTCATCATGTGCGCAATGATGATTGGGATTCTGCAGAAAAATTTGGTGTGATGGATTGTATGAAATGTGGTAGTTGTGCTTATGTTTGTCCTTCTCACATCAAACTTATCCAATGGATAGATATTGGTAAGATCAAAGTGAGCGAGAAAAATAGAGCAAATTAGGAATTCGGGGTTCGGGATTCGGGATTAGAGGTTCGGGTTTCGGGACTCGGAAATATTATGAAAAATTATAAAGAGTTGATTGTTTGGCAAAAAGGAATAGAGCTAGCAGTAGAAATTTATCGAATTATTGATTTATTTCCCTCAAAAGAGAAATATGCAC
>JAOZPK010000210.1 GCA_029932755.1 Candidatus Cloacimonadota bacterium
TGGAATTAGGTGTGAAAGGCGGTCAATTCTCCAGCGGAGCACAAAAAGACGGTTTCCTGAAATATGAAAGGGGAACTCCCGTTGCAGCTTATGATTTTGAAGCAAGGAAATATGTGGAGTATTCAGATATTCAAGCTAAATGCGACGAAAAAATTGGTATAGCTCCAGTCAGTCAAAAACCTTGGAAAGCTGTTAATTTTGATAAACAGAAATCTGATATTCTGACAGAATATTTCCATGAATTGAATGGAACTGATTCTTTTGGATGTAAACTTGCAATCGATTATTTGAAGACTTCCAAACAAATTGGTAAAAAGCTCGTTAGTATGAATGTAGCTAAAACTGATGAAGATGTGAACACTGTTCTTTTGACAGGTTTCTATCATGCCTACGGGCCAATCAATAACTATTAAGAGAGGAGATTATCATGAAAAAACTAAGAAAAAAAGTATATATGACAGCGGGTTACAATACCATCTCTCTTGGAACCGGAAGAAAAGAATTCAATCCTAAAAAGCCGCGACCAGGTTTAGAGCATTACATAAATGAAGCTGGAAGAGCAACTTTGAAAATGATTGGTGGTGCAGATAAAGTGGATGAATGTGTAATCGGTAACTTCATGTCTGCCAGGTTCAATAAACAAGGCAACTTGGCTGGATTCTTCCCAATGATTGATCCTGGCTTGAGATATAAACCAGCGGTCAAAGTAGAAGGTGCCTGCGGTTCGGGTGGACTGGCTTTGGCAACTGCAATTAAGACGATTTTAACTGATACTGCAGATGTGATTCTCACTCTGGGAGTGGAAGTGCAAAATACAATGAAAGCTATTTATGGAGCAGATGTTCTGGCTGGTGCAGGCTGGTTTCAAAATAGGAAAAATGGACATGCCTATTTCTTCCCAGGACAGTTCAGCGACAGAGCCGGAGCCTACTATGAAAAATATGGAAAAGAGAAAACAAGAATGGGTATGGCTACATGGTTCAAAAATGCAATTGAAAATGCTCGTTTGTGTCCAACTGCCCAGGAATATCATAACAAAGTAGAAAATCTACTGGCTCTTGGATTAACCGAACCGAACGGAAAATTCTTTGTTGATAATCTCTCTGTTTTTGATTGTTCAAAAGTTTCCGATGCTGCCAGCTGTCTCGTGGTTACATCCGAAGAAGGCTTAAAAAGATGTGGTATCGATAAAAAAGATGCAGTGGAAGTTATTGGATTTGGACAGGCAGAGGAAAATCTGACAGAAGATCCGGAGGATCTCTGCGAATTAAGCACAACTAAAGAAGCCGTACGAAAAGCATTTGAACATGCCGGAATAACCAAAGATGATCTGGCCACCATCGAACTGCATGACTGTTTCTCTATCGCTGGTGTTCTGGCCACAGAAGCAATCGGCTTGGCAAAACCAGGTAAAGGTGCAGAATATATTGCAGAAGGGAATACCAGTAGAAAAGCTAAAATCCCGATCAATACAACCGGTGGATTAATTGGCTGGGGTCATCCGACAGGTGGAACTGGTGTTCACCAGGCTGTAACGATCTGGGAACAATTAACAGAAAGAATGGGAGAAGCTCAAGTTCCAATTCCGGAAGATAGACCTTACGGATTGACCATTAATATGGGCGGTGACGACAAAACCTTGGTTTCTATCGTTTATAAAAGAGGATAATCTAAGTTGCAGACTTAAGAAATAATATTGCAAAAGCGGTGCTGGAAAGTACCGCTTTTTCTGATAAATCTCATTATCTCGTATCCAAGCTCCAGCTTGGAAATCAGATTAATTGAAGGAGAATTATTATGAACAATAAAATCACAAAATTATTTAATATCAAATATCCCATAATTCAAGGTGGAATGATCTGGTGCAGTGGTGCAAAACTTGCAGCCGCGGTAAGTAATGCCGGTGGACTCGGTCTGATCGGAGCAGGTTCGATGTATTCGGAAGTTTTACTAGCACACATCAAGAAATGTAAAACTCTCACAGACAAACCATTCGGAGTGAATCTACCGCTATTGATGGGTGATGCGGAAGAGAAGATCAATATCATTTTATCTGAAGGTGTGAAGATCATTTTTACTTCAGCCGGAAATCCCAAAACGTGGACTTCGTATCTGAAAGAAAAAGGCATGACCGTGGTTCATATAGTTCCCGGAACAAAATACGGGATCAAATGTGAAGTTGCAGGTGTGGATGCGATCGTTGCAGAGGGTTTCGAAGCAGGCGGACATAACGGCAGGGAAGAAACAACTACCATGTGTTTGATCCCGAAGATTACACAGGAAGTAAGTATTCCAGTAATTGCTGCAGGTGGAATTGGCAGCGGCAGAGCGTTGGCAGCAGCATTTGCTCTGGGAGCGGAAGCAGTACAGATCGGTTCTCGATTTGCAGCCTGTAAAGAATCGTCTGCTCACGAGAATTTCAAACAAAAGATCATAGAAGCAAAAGAAGGTGAAACGCTTTTGATGCTGAAAAAATTGGCTCCGGTTCGACTTCTAAGTAACGAATTTGCTTTTGAAGTTTATAAGCAAGAGTCCACAGGTGCTTCCAAAGATGAACTCAACGAACTTCTGGGAAAAGCCAGAGCCAAAAAAGG